>CACXFU010000104.1 GCA_902767035.1 uncultured Ruminococcus sp. | reverse complement strand
TGGTGTGGAAGTATTCGTTGACATATTTGCTCTGCTTTTCTATACCGAGCCAGCTCTTTACAGTTTTTACCAAGCGTTCACCTCCTCCGGACACAAATATCCAAAATAAATATACCATATCCGGATAAAAAAGTCAATGCCGGAAAAGTTCAATTTAAAACCGGAAAAGTTCAACGTAAAACGGCAAAAGTTCAATTTAAAATGAACTAAGTTCAATTTCGCCTGATTTTTGCCTTTTTTAAGAAAAAAGTTCAATTTTTTCACCGTACCCTGTGAAAGATACGGTGAAAGGTTCATTTTATGCTTATTGCCGCCGAGACAGCCTTTTTCCAGCCTGAGAGAAGCTCGTTTCTCCTTTGCGCGCCCATTGAGGGGCTGAATTCGCGCTGGCTCTCACAAAGGGCTGAAAGCTCCTCGGCCGATGCCCAGAAGCCGCAGCCCAGCCCTGCCAGAAAGGCCGCTCCCATCGCGGTAGATTCAATATTGGCGGGGCGTATCACAGGCCTGCCTAAGATATCGGCCTGAAATTCCATAAGAAAATCATTCTGAGATGCGCCGCCGTCTACCTTTATGCTGCCAAGCTTTCCCGTATCCTTTTCCATAGCGTCCAGCACATCTGCCGTCTGGTAGGCTATGGCTTCAAGGGCTGCCCTTATGATATGGTTTTTGCCGGTGCCTCTGGTCAGGCCTGTTACGGTGCCTCTTGCATCGGGCTGCCAGTAGGGGGTGCCGAGACCTACAAAGGCGGGCACGAAATATACCCCTCCGTTATCGGGAACTGCCCTTGCTGCGGCGTCTGTTTCCTCAGCGGAAGATATGATCTGAAGCTCGTCTCTGAGCCATTTTACCACTGCCCCCGATACAAAAACGGAGCCCTCCAGAGCGTAGGTGACTTTGCCGCCTATGCTCCAGGCAACGGTGGTGAGCAGGCCGCTTGAGCTCTCTGTCGGGGCAGAGCCTGTGTTCATCAGCAGGAAGCCGCCTGTGCCGTAGGTGTTTTTAACGTCGCCCTCATGGAAGCAGCACTGGCCGAACAGGGCAGATTGCTGGTCGCCGGCACAGCCTGTTATGGGTATCTCTGCGCCGAAAACGGCCTTATCAGTAACGCCGAAGGAGCCAGAGCACTCCCTGACCTCGGGGAGAAGAGATTCAGGTATGCCCAAAAGGCCGAGGATCTCCTTGTCCCACGACATAGAGTGGATATTGAAAAGCATAGTGCGTGAGGCGTTTGAACAGTCGGTGGCGTGTACCTTGCCGCTCGTCAGGTTCCAGATCAGCCAGCAGTCTACCGTGCCGAAAAGGAGCTCGCCGCGCTGTGCCCTTTCGCGGACACCCTCAACATTGTCGAGTATCCACTTGATCTTTGTGGCGGAGAAATAAGGGTCTATTATAAGGCCTGTTTTGGCTTTGAAAAATTTTGTGAGCCCCTGGTTTTCAAATCTGGCGCAGATGTCAGCCGTGCGCCTGCACTGCCATACTATGGCGTTATAGACGGGCTTGCCGGTCTGTTTGTCCCAGATTATAGTGGTCTCGCGCTGATTGGCTATGCCTATCGCGGCAATGTCCTCAGGGGAGATGCCTGCGGCCGTTATCGCTTCTTTAGCTGAATCGAGCTGAGAGGTGAGTATGTCCATAGGGTCATGCTCAACAAAGGCACCCTCGGGGAAGATCTGAGGGAACTCCTTTGAGACTGCGGAGACCTTTCTGCCTTTGCGGTCAAAGATGACTGCCCTTGATGATGTGGTGCCCTGATCGAGGGACATAATGTATTTTTTATCCATAAGATACCTCCGGAATATGGTCTTTACAATGATTATACAACAAAAAGATGTGTTTTTCAATAGGGGAGAGGGTGAAAAAACAGAGATATTACGTTTCATGAAAAAACAGAGATATTACGTTTCAGCGCTTTACTTTTTTGAAATTATATGTTAAAATAATAATATATTGCATTTTCGCAAAGGGGGAGCGGAGCGTGCACGATCTTGATTACTATTTTTACCACTTTCCTGTGCTGGAAACAGACAGGCTGATACTTCGGGAGAAAACGCCCGAGGACGCTGAAAGCATCAAAACATTTACTGCTGACGAGGAGCTTTACCGCTACTGGGGAAGGCATATGACAAAGTACGAGAGAGAGCCGGCTCTCGGGTTTAAAGAAAAGAAGCGCACTAACGGCAGGAACGACGCCATAAGCTGGGGGATAGAGCTCAGGCTCAACAACAGGGTCGTCGGGGAGATAAACCTTTTTGATATACAGAATGACAGACAGGCAATGGTCGGCTACAGGATATCAAGGTCTTTTCAGGGAATGGGTTTTGTGACCGAGGGGCTCAGAAGAGTGATCAGGTTCTGCTTTGAGGAGACTAACCTGCAAAGGCTCGAGGCTGAGGTGATGGTGAAAAATATCGCCTCGAACAGAGTTATGGAAAAGTGCGGCTTTATCTGCGAGGGCACCAAAAGACAGGCCAAATTCGTAAATACCTACGCTGACTACAACATCTACGGGCTGCTCAAAAGCGATATACTGGGAAGCTCATTCAGGACCGAGGATATTCTTACTGCAACGGAGTGATACTATGAAGTTAAAAGCATACCGCCGCAAGGCTTATTATTATGAGACCGACAGAATGGATATCGTTCATCATTCAAACTACGTGAGGTGGCTCGAGGAGACGAGAGTTGACGTACTCGAACAGGTGAACTGTCCGTTTTCGGAGATAGAGAAAAGAGGTCTGATGTCGCCTGTGCTTGCGGTGGAGACGAACTACAAGTATCCGATAAGGTTCGGGGACGAGTTCGAGATAAAGGCAAGGATGACCGGGTTCAACGGGTGCAAGTATGAACTGGAATACGAGATAACAAACATAACAACGGGTCTGACAGCCTGCGCCGCAAGGACTAAGCACTGCTTTACGGACGATAAGCTGAGACCTGTCAGGATAAAGAAGAATTATCCTGACATCTACGAAAAATTTGTACAGTTGACGGAGGTAGAGTATGAGTAAGATCAGGCTTATTTGCACGGTCGGTGCGGCAGTGATGATGACGGGCACGGTCATGCTTGCTGGAGGTGCGGTATGCGCCGAGGAGAGCGAGAGCGAGGCTGTCAGCATTGCCGTATTTGAGGACGAGCCGAGAAGCATCGAGGGGTGCAGCATATCGGTATTCAACGGGGGATATGTTTATAACGGCAGTGAGAAAAAGCCAGCCGTGACAGTGAAAGACGGCAGCAGTACACTGACAGAGGGGAAGGACTACAGCCTGACGTACTCTGATAATGTGAATGCAGGAACTGCAAAGGTAACTGTAAGCGGTATGGGAAGCTACAGCGGTGAATCTGTGCAGAGCTTCAGGATAATGCCTGCAAGGATAGAGGCTTACAAGCTCAGCATTGCGGTGAGTGAGGTGATGTACAACGGAAAGTCTCAGTCGCCGGATGTGAGCGTGAGCTCAAAGGGAAAGACACTGGTAAGGGATACGGACTACGTTGTTGCGTATTCTTCAAATACGAATGTGGGAACGGCGACCGTAGGCATCAACGCAAGGGGCAACTATGCCGGAACGCTTTCGGGAACGTTTAAGATAATAAATGACGCACCTGCCGAGGTGACCGGAATGAGAGCGGTCTCGACCACGGCGGATTCGATAACTCTCGGCTGGGACAGAGTGGATAATATTGACGGATACATAATATATTTCTACAACAAGAGCACCAAGAGCTGGGGAAGATACAAGAAGGTGCCTGCAGGGACTGAGACGCTGACGGTCTCAGGACTGAATGACGGTGAGGCTTATGCGTTCTCGGCAAGGGCTTACCGCATGGAAGGCACGAAAGAAGTGATGTCGCCGACATACAAGAATTTCAAGACATCGACAAACCCGAAGCAGGTGAGCTTTGAGGCAGCGCTCATATCAAAGGGCTCGGCGACGGTGAAGTGGACGAGAGTGAAGGGCGCTACGAGCTACGCGGTATACTACAAGGCATCGATGAACGACGGCTGGAAAAAGGTCGCAGTTGTGAACAACAAGACATCGAGCTACACTATCAAGAGCGGACTGAAATACGGCACCAAGGGCTGGGTAACGGTAAGAGCTTTCAGAAATTATGAGGGTGTCATCAGGGGAAGCGATTACTATCTGAGGTCACTGACGCCTGTAAAGAGAGATATAAACGATCTGAGAAAGAGCCTTGTGAGCAAGATAGGTACGCTGCCGGGTGAGTGGAGCGTTTATGTGAAGAACCTGAGGACGAACGAGACTTTTTCTATCAATAACAAAAGGCATTATGCCGCAAGTGTTATGAAGCTTTACTGTATGACGGCTGTATATCAGAAGATAGAGGACGGTGAGATCAAGGAGACAGCAGATCTCAACTACTGGCTGAACCAGCTTATCCCTCACAGCAGCAATGAGGCTTTCAATGTGCTTGTGCTGAGATACGGAAAGACTATGGTGCGTGACTGGATAAAGGCAAACGGCTATAACCAGACGGTGCAGTCAGGCGGATATGTGGGTGGACCCAACTATCCTTCAACTATCATAGGTTCGGGCGGGAACTATGTTACGCCCGAGGACTGCGGAAGACTGTTTGAGGATATATATTACGGAAGGTGTATTTCAAAAAGTGCGTCGCAGAAGATGATGAAGCTTCTGGAAAATCAGGTCTACACCTATAAGATACCGGCATCTCTGCCGAGCGGAGTACACACTGCGAACAAGACCGGCGACTATTTCGATGTGACACATGACTGTGCTATAGTATGGCAG
>CACXFU010000103.1 GCA_902767035.1 uncultured Ruminococcus sp. | reverse complement strand
GAGGAGGTGAACGCTTGGTAAAAACTGTAAAGAGCTGGCTCGGTATAGAAAAGCAGAGCAAATATGTCAACGAATACTTCCACACCACCAATATGAAGGCAAGCATCTATATGTCCGCAGTGATAATAGTGCTGGAGCTGTGGATGATAATAAGAATGACAAGGTCTATCTTTACGGATCATCTGCAGAAGGTATTCTGGGTGCTGGTAGAAAAGTACTACACGAATTATTTTGTGCTGCTGGCCTCAGGCCTTATAATGCTGGCGTTCGCCCTTAAACACACCACCCAGAAGACCGGCTCACGGTGGCTGGGGCTGCCTGCTATCGTGGTTTGCGGGCTTGCGGCGGCGGCTGAGGTAAGGATAATCTGGGTGAGGACGGGAGAGCTTTTAGCCGAAAACAATATGGCGGCAGTGTTTGAAAAGTACCGCTCCAACTACATTCAGAGCTTTATCGTGCTTATCTCCTCGCTTATGCTGATATCTATGGCAATATCGGTGATGATACACCAGAAGGACAGGCGCTGGAAAAGACTGTTCGTGCTGTATCTGTTCTCATTCGTGTGTATAGATTTCGGTATCGTGCTGTCGGCTAACAGCTACAGTGAGGGAGGTCAGATGCTGACCTTCCTGACAATGGTGCTTTATGTGGTATGCCTGCTGACATGGAGACCTTATGCGGGAGTTCTGATACTTACGGTATCATACCTGATATTCTACTACAAGATATCTCATATGCTTGACCTGAGCACGGTCAGGGATTTTTCGGGAGTGGTCGATTTTTCACTGTTCCCGACGGGGCTTGGCGACGGGATAAAGATAAACGGCTTTATGATGTGGCTCTCAACGGTCATATTCTGTTTCAGCAACTATCACAAGACTATGACCCAGGCGAGAAAGGACGAGGACCTTGAAAGTGTGAACTCTCACCTGAGGAAGATATCTGTTATCGACGAGCTTACGGGGATACACAACATGGTATATTTCAGGAGCGAAGCACAAAAGCTCCTTAAATACGTTACTACTGACACGGCTAACGTGGTATATCTGTTCTTCGATATCGAGAACTTCAAGTATTACAATGAGAAAAACGGTTTCCATGCTGGAAACGAGATACTGATAAAGACGGCTCACATAATTGAAGAGGAGTTCGGAAACTCTCTTGTGGCAAGGTATTCGGACGATCATTTTGTGGTGATGACTAAGTTCGACGGGGCTGACGAAAAAAGACTGAAGCTCTGCAAGAGGATAAGGGAGCTTGACGAGGAAACGAGGCTGAGCTTAAAGTGCGGTGCATACAGGCCTCACAGCAAGGAGAACGACCCGAGTCTGGCCTGTGACAGGGCGAGGTTTGCCTGCAACAGCATAAAGAAGCATTATGATGAGAACTACAGGCTCTACGACAGGGAGCTTGAAGAGCAGTTCAAGAGGAAGCAGTACATCATCAACAATGTGGACAGCGCTATCGAGAACGGCTGCATCAGGGTATACTTCCAGCCGGTGCTCTCGACCGAGGACACGAGCATTGTGGGATTTGAGGCGCTGGCAAGGTGGCAGGATCCTATATACGGGCTGATGTCACCGAGCGCGTTTATTGAGGTGCTGGAGGAGCACAGACAGATACACAAGGTGGATATCTGCATGATAGAGCAGGTATGTCAGGCATACAGGGGGGCTGCGGACAACGGGTTCCCGTTTGCGCCGGTATCGCTCAACTTTTCAAGGCTTGATTTTGAGCTTTGCGATATAGTGGGTGAGCTTATCAGGCTGGCAAAGGAGTATGATGTGCCGCCGGAATACCTTGACATTGAGATAACGGAAAGTGCGCTCTCGACGGCACAGGATGTGCTTAAAGAGAATATGGACCGTTTGCAGGATGCAGGGTACAAGGTATGGCTCGACGACTTCGGGAGCGGCTATTCTTCACTGAATGTACTGAAGGATTTCCACTTTGACGTACTGAAGATAGATATGAAGTTCCTGGCAGGGTTCTCTAAGAATGAGAAGACTAAGCCTATTCTTATGAACATAGTTAATCTTACGAAGCATCTGGATATGATCTCGCTGACTGAGGGCGTTGAGGAGAAGAACCAGTTCAGGTTCCTGGCGTCTATCGGGTGTGACAGGGTGCAGGGATATCTGTTCTCAAAGCCTTTGCCTTACGGAGATATATGCAGGAAGATAGAGTCGGGAGAGCTTAAGATATCGGAAAAATATAGGCAGGGCTACAGCGCTGTGAAATAAATAACGGAAAGGATAACGGGTATGGTTAAAACTACGCTTAACATCAACGGAATAAAGTGCAAGATGTGTGAGGCTCACGTAAACGAGCTGATACAGGAAAAGTACGATGTGAAAAAGGTCAAGTCCTCAGCTAAGGAGAACAAGACGGTGGTTCTCAGCGAGAAGGAGCTCGACATTGAGGCTTTGAAGGGACAGATCGCTGACATCGGGTTTGAGCTGGTATCGGCGGAAACTGAGTAGAGAATCGTTTTAATGCGTTGAGATCACAAAAATCGAGCCGCTCTCTGTGAGGGCGGTTTTTATTCTGGCGGGTGGAAATCGATATGCGCTTGACAAATACTACGCTTCGGCATATAATAGAGTTAGAATAGACAAACTGTTTGTCCGGAGGGGGAGATTTTTTTGAATACGGATACTATCTTAGGGATAACGATACCGTTTATAGGGACGACGCTGGGTTCGGCCTGCGTGTTTTTTATAAGAAATAATATAGGGCTGACCACAAGGAGGGTGCTTACCGGGTTCGCGGCAGGGATAATGACTGCGGCAAGTGTATGGAGCCTGCTGATACCGTCTATTGATCAGAGCGAGGACATGGGGCGGCTTGCGTTTGTTCCTGCGGCAGTGGGGTTTCTGCTGGGGATATTCTTTCTGCTGGCACTTGACAGCCTTATCCCTCATCTGCACGCGAATGCTAAAGACCCTGAGGGACCTAAGAGCCATCTTGGAAGGACGACGATGCTTTTGCTGGCGGTGACGCTGCACAACATTCCCGAGGGAATGGCTGTGGGTGTGGTATTTGCAGGCTGGCTGGCAGGAAATCCAATGATAACGGCCGCCGGTGCTATGGCTCTGGCGCTGGGTATTGCGATACAGAATTTTCCGGAGGGCGCGATCATCTCTATGCCGCTGAGGTCGGAGGGAGTGCCGAAGGGAAAGGCGTTTGTTTACGGCACGCTTTCAGGGGCGGTGGAGCCTGTGGGAGCTATACTTACGATAGTGCTTTCAAGCTTGGTGATACCGGTGCTGCCTTACCTGCTGAGCTTTGCGGCTGGGGCTATGATATATGTGGTGGTAGAGGAGCTTATACCTGAGATGAGCGAGGAGCCGCACTCGAATGTCGGAACTATATCGTTTGCGTTCGGGTTTGTGATAATGATGGTGCTGGACTGCGCTCTCGGGTGATTGACAAGAGCGACTTTAAATGGTACAATAGGATAACGGTGATACCCTCGCGGCTGACTGCGCATCTGACGCACAATGGCTGTGCGGTGTTGCCTTAATAAATGGGAGTTTTTATATGGATATTTGTCTTCTTGGAACGGGCGGTATGCTGCCGTTGAAAAACAGGTTCCTGACTTCATGCTATATTGAGCATGAGGGGAAGGGAGTGCTGATAGACTGCGGCGAGGGAACTCAGGTGGCCGCTGCAAAGGCACAGATAAAGATAAGCAGGATATGCGCGATACTGCTGACGCACACCCATGCGGATCACATAACGGGGCTGCCGGGGCTGCTGCTGTCTATCGCGAACACGGAGAGGACAGAGGCTCTGGAGATATATGCGCCGAAGAGTGCTATCGGGGTGATAGAGGCGCTTTTGAAGATAACGGGAAAGCTGCCTTACAGGATAGAGATAAAAACGCTGGAGACAAGAGAGATGACCACTCTGAGGCTGGACTGTGTTGACCCTATGATGGAGCTGAGGGCGCTTCCGATGAAGCACAGCACGGTATGTCTCGGGTACAGCCTGACGCTTTATCACAAGAGGGTGTTCCTGCCCGAAAAGGCGGACGAGCTGGGTGTTCCGCTGAGGGAGAGAAAGACGCTTCACAACGGCGGGAGCATTATTGTAGACGGAAAGACTATAACGCCGGACATGGTGACGGACGAGCCGAGGGCTCCGCAGAGGATAAGCTATGTGACGGACACGCTGCCGATCAGCGGGATAGCTGAGTTTGCTAAAGGGAGCGAGCTGTTTATCTGTGAGGGGATGTACGGCGACACGGAAAAGAAAAAGAGCATGAACGAGAAGGGGCATATGCTGATGCAGGACGCCTGCGAGCTTGCGAAGAGAGCAGGAGCAAAGGAGCTGTGGCTGACGCACTACAGCCCTGCAGAGCCTGAGCCGCAGATATACAAGCAGGAGCTGAAAAAGATCTTCCCGAGGGTGAAGGTAAGCAAAGACGGACAGAAAACTGTGATATAGGTGATGGATATGAAAAAGATCATACTGGCTTTGAGCGTGTGTAAAGCCTTCACAGCTATTGACAAACAGCGGGAACAAAAGTTATAGTCCACGCTCACTACGGCGTATGCCCAGCCGTGCG
>CACXFU010000102.1 GCA_902767035.1 uncultured Ruminococcus sp. | reverse complement strand
TGTAATAGTATTGCACAGTATCCCTCCGCCTGAGGCGGGGGGGATGCCGTCTGAAAAGAAATTTGCAGCGGACGTTTTTTATTTGAAATAAAAATCACCACAATATAACAATTAAACAACGGCTTAATTGTTCAACTCTACAAAAATGCGCTTAAAGGGGCGCTTTTACGCGGTTTTTGCTTGACTTTTATCAATGAATGGTTTATAATGTGACCGTGGGTTAGTGAATGCTAACCCACGCCAGAAATTTATGAAAAGGCAGTGATATTATGTTTCTTGAGATCAGCGGAATCAAGAAAGGATTCGGCGAGGGGGAGAGCAGAGTAGAGGTCCTCAAGGGGATAGACGCCCAGATCGAAAAGGGCGAGATCTGCGTTCTGCTGGGGCCGTCGGGCTCGGGCAAATCGACCCTGCTGAACATCATCGGCGGTATTGACAATGCAGACAGCGGCTACATCTCGATAAACGGCGAAAAGACAGCCGATATGAACGAGAAGGCGCTCACACAGTACAGAAGAAAGCATCTTGGCTACATATTCCAGATGTACAACCTTATACCTAACCTTAACATCAAGGAAAATGTTGAGGTAGGTGCATATCTCAGCGACAACCCGCTTGATACGGACGAGCTTCTGAAGTCTCTCGGGCTTTATGAGCACAGGCACAAGCTGCCGAACCAGCTTTCGGGCGGTCAGCAGCAGAGAACGGCTATCGGCAGGGCAATGGTGAAAAACCCTGACATACTCCTCTGTGATGAGCCTACGGGCGCGCTTGACTACAACACCTCGAAGGAGATACTGAAGCTTATCGGTGACCTTAATGCGAAGTACGGCAACACGGTCATAATGGTAACGCATAACGACGCTATAAAGAATATGGCTGACAGAGTTATAAAGCTGAGAGACGGAGTGATAAGAAAGAATTATCTCAACGAGAACAAGATCTCCGCCGAAGAGCTTGACTGGTAAGGGGGAGATGACATGAGGGATCCCCTTAACAAACGTCTGCCGAGGGAGCTTAAAGGAGAGTTTTCAAAGTATCTGATAATTTTTCTTTTCTTTATAATGACTATCTCAGCGGTGTCGGGCTTTCTTGTTGCGGACAACAGCCTTATAAAGGCTTATGATGAGAGCTTTGAGAAGTATAACGTAGAGGACGGCAACTTTGAATACAGCGAGGAGATAACTGACGAGGCCAGAGAGAACCTCGAAAACGAAGGCCTGACGATCTACAACAACTATTACAAGGAATTTGACACCGAGGACTTTGCCAGCAACCTGCGTATCTTCGGTGAGAGGAATGAGGTCGATAAGCTGAGCCTGCTGACGGGCGAATTTCCAGCGGCTGACGGTGAGATCGCTATAGACAGGCTTTACGCTGAGAACCACAAGCTTGAGATCGGAGACACGATAAGCATAAAGGGCGAGACCCTGACTGTTTGCGGCACGGTGGCGTTTTCTGACTATTCGACCCTTTTCAGCGACAACTCAGACCTGATGTTCGATAACGACAAGTTCGGTATCGGCTCGGTGACGGACGAGTATTTCGAGAAGCTCTCAGATGCTCACCTTCATTATGTGTACTCCTGGATATATGACAAAAAGCCTGCCGATGACAAGGCAGCCAACAACAGAGCGAACGAGCTTATGAAGGTGATGGCTGCAAACGGCCAGCTTGTAAGCTTCGTTCCGGAGTATGTAAATCAGGCTATAATCTTCACGAGAAACGACTTCGGCGGAGACAAGAACTCGATAACGGTGTTTCTCTATGCGCTGATAGTTATTCTGGCGTTCGTGTTCTCTATCACTATCAGCAACACTATAAACAAAGAAGCCAGTGTTATCGGAACGCTGAGAGCCTCGGGCTATTCACGGGGCGAAATGGTAAGACACTATATGATAGTGCCTATGGTGGTGCTGCTGATAGCGGCGCTGGTGGGCAATGTGCTCGGGTATACGCTGTTTGAGGAGTTCTTTGCAAGCCTCTATCTGCACAGCTACAGCCTGCCTGCATATCAGGTGGTATGGACACCGGAAGCGTTCGTGCTCACAACTGTGGTGCCGTTTATCATAATGCTTGTCATCAACTTTATAATGCTGTCAAGCAAGATGAGGATATCGCCGCTCAGGTTCATAAGGCGTGACATTGGCAAGAAGACAAAGAAAAAAGCGTTCAGGCTGAACACAAAGATAAAGATAATGACAAGGTTCAGGCTGAGGGTCATCTTCCAGAACATACCTAACTATGTGACGATATTTGTGGGCATCTTCTTTGCGGAGTTCATCATTCTGTTCGGCCTTGTGTTCAAGCCTATGCTTGCAGACTTCAAGGACGATATAGTGAACAGTATGTTCGCGCAGTATCAGTATGTGCTCAAGGCCCCTGTGGAGACTGCCGACAGCAGGGCTGAAAAGGCGGCTATGACGTCGCTGGAGACGTACAAGTCACCGTTCAAGAAAGAGGACGTATCTATCTACGGGATCGAGCCTGACAGCCGCTTTGTGAAGCTTGCTGCTCACGGCGACAAGGTGACGATCTCAACAGCTTATAACCACAAGTTCGGCTATGAGGTAGGAGACGTTATAACGCTCAAAGAACAGTATACCGACAAGAAATACAGATTCACGGTCGGCGGCTTCTTCGACTACCCGTCAACGATAGCCATATTTATGGACAGGGAGCAGTTCAACAAGGTGTTTGACAACGATGCGGAGTATTTCAATATGTATATGTCAAACTCTGAGATAGACGACATTGATGAAAAGCTCATCGCGACGACGATAACTCAGGACGACCTGACTAAAACGTCCCGGCAGCTGACGAGGTCAATGGGAGATATGATGCTGATATTCGTTGTGTTCGGCGTGATAATTTTCGTGCTGATAATATTCCTGCTCGCCAAGATCATAATCGAGAAGAACGCGCAGTCGATATCTATGACGAAGATACTCGGCTACAACGACAGGGAGATCAACAGGCTGTATATACATACAACGTCGCTGATAACGGTGCTGTCGCTGATCATATGCCTGCCGATAATGAACCTGATACTTGAAAAGGTATTCGTGTATGTGTTCTCGGAGTACCCGGGCTGGCTGGAATACAGCTGCCCGCCGATAACAATGGTAAAGGTTCTCGGGCTGGGGCTTATATCGTACTTTGCGGTAGCATTCGTGCTGACGAAAAAGACAAAGAGCATACCTCTGGACGAGGCGCTCAAAAACGTGGAATAATGGAAATATCCGTCTGCTTTTTGGGGCAGGCGGGTATTTTTTCGGGCAGGGTGATTTTGTCAGGGGTGATCTGCTACTGCCGATAGAACAACAACCCCCTCGCAGCGGCCGAGGAATGTATCCCTAGTGGGTGCGTGATGAGGGAGCTATTTAGAAGAGAGCAGGCAGTCAAAAACCTAATCAAACGTTGTAAGAAAACTCTATCTAACATAGGTAGTGATAATTACATCTCCGCTCCCTCTTTAAAAGAGAGACCGTTCAACCACCCCTACAGGGCGGCATCTGGTCTCGCCGAGAGTGGAGAGTGGTTCTCTCGACCACTGCGGTAAATGCAGTCTTTAGTTATATTTCAAAGGAGATTTCTACATAGTTTTGATTTACTGCTTTTGATGAAAAATTGTACCGCCTGCTCCTACTAAAAGCTCCCTCCTCAAGCACCCCACAAGGGGTACACTCCTCGGTCGCTGCGAGAAGATAGTGGTTTTAAAAATCACAGCAGTTGCCTAAAGTGAAGAAGGTGGAAGGGTTTTGCTGTCACATTTTTCTAGGGGGGCGGATATTTTTATTTCTAATAATTAAAAGTGCGACCGCTCTAAAGTAAAGCATTCCCTTCGCAGACAGGATTACAGCCTGCCTTTGGCGGGAATGTCGCTGCGCGGAAATTAGCACAGAGGTGTGTGACCTAGTGCGGCGGCTGACACTCTCCACAAAAAATC
>CACXFU010000101.1 GCA_902767035.1 uncultured Ruminococcus sp. | reverse complement strand
GTATGTGTTATACCTTTGCCGGAAGCGGCTTCTCTTTCCTGCTTTGCCTTGATAAGCGTAGCCTTGATCGAAGAGATCATCTCCTGAGTGAAGGGGAGGTTCTCATGGAAGGGATTGATAACGAAGCCTTCAACTGTCTTGGTCTGCTCTGTGAGGGTGGCGATGTCGCCGAACTTCATTGCGAACAGCTGGAACTTGCGGTCAGCCTGAAGCTTCTCTGCCTCTTCCTTTGAGGTGAATGCAGGAAAATATGTTCCCTTGGTCTTATTGTTATTGATAAGAATGAACTTAGCCTTGCTCTTGTTCTGGAAATCTACGTGGTTCTCCTCATCGGCAACGAGCTCAGTTGACTGCTCAACTGTTGCGGGAACAAGATAGGTGCATCTCAGTGCGGCGTTTATCACCTTGTTCTGAGTTTCAGCCTTGAATTCCTTTCTCATTGCGGCAATAGCCTCTATGAGCTTGGGGTTGTTGTCAAAATTGGGTTTCTCATTATTAGCTCTCAGTTCAGGCATGGTTATTACTCCTTTTCATTTTTTTCAAGATCAATGTCGATTATATATTTTGGGCGAGCCTTGGTCTCAAGATATATCTTGCCAATATATTCGCCAATAATACCGATGGATAAAAGCTGAAGGCCACCTATCGCCCAGACGGACGTTATCGTTGATGCCCAGCCCCTTACAACATCGCCGACTGCCCATGTTATAAGGAAATATATGAGCATGATGAGCGATATCAGAAAGACTATGAAGCCAAGGGCCGTGATGAACCTTATCGGCTTTACAGAAAGAGAGGTTATGCCCTCCACTGCGAAGGATATCATCTTTTTCAGGGGGTATTTCGATTCGCCTGCAACTCTTTCGTTTCTCACATAGGTCACAGTATCGCTTTTGAAGCCGACCATAGGAACAAGGCCTCTGAGGAAGAGGTTTACCTCCTTGAACTCTGCAAGGGCTTCGATGGCTCTTTTGCTCATAAGTCGGTAATCTGCGTGGTTATAGGTGATCTCAACGCCCATTTTTTCAAGCATTTTATAATAAAGCTGCGCAGTGTTTCTCTTGAAGGCGGTATCCTTCTCTCTTGATGACCTCACGCCGTAAACTATCTCGCAGCCCTCTGCCCTCTTATCGAGGAAGCCGTCTATCGCGTCTATATCGTCCTGAAGGTCAGCGTCCATAGATACTACTATGTCGGCATAGTCCTTGGCGGTCATCAGGCCTGCTAAAAGAGCATTCTGGTGGCCCTTGTTCCTTGAAAGGGACACTCCTGTGAAATAGCTGCTCAGCTCGTGGAGCTTCTCTATTATCTCCCATGTTTTATCCTTTGAGCCGTCATTTACGAACATTACCTTGCTCTGAGGGGATATCCTTCTGTCCTCGATGAGCTCGGAAAGCTTTTTCATAAGAGCCTTCGCCGTTATCGGGAGCATCTCCTCCTCATTATAGCACGGTATGACTATGTACATCGTTTCTGCCATTTTTGTTATTCATCTCCGTTTTTCTACTTTATACCGAAAAGCCTGCAGGCATTCTCGTTTGTGATATCTATCATTTTCTGGGGGGCTATCCCCTTTACCTCACCGGCGACCTTAGCTACCTCCTCGATCATATAGCTCTCACTTCTGTGGCCGCGGTAGGGCGGCGGCGCCATATAGGGGCAGTCTGTCTCAAAGAGGATCCTGTCAAGAGGGACTGCGGCAATGACTGCTCTGCCCTTTTTGTTGTTCTTGAATGCAAGTGACCCTGTGAAGCCGACATACATTCCGAGCTTCACTACCTCAAGGGCTGTCTCTGCGGAGCCTGAAAAGCAATGCATAACGCCCCTCGGCTGATAGCGGTGAAGTATCTCCATACAATCCTGAACTGCGTCACGGCAATGGACGATCACCGGCAGGCTTTTTTTCAGCGCAAACTGCACCTGCCCCTCAAACAGGGCAAGCTGCTTAGGCTTATCATAGCCCTCATAATGATAATCAAGGCCGATCTCTCCTACTGCTACGAGCCTCTGGGTGACGCAGGCCTCCTGATAAAGCTGTTCGAGCTGCTGCTCCCAGTCGGCAGGCAGTTCGTCGATCACCTCGGGGTGAAAGCCTATCGAGGTATAAAAGTTCTTATATTTTTTGGCAAGCTCTATCCCGAAGCGTGAGGACGCAACGTCTGTAGAGGCGTGCGTGAGCTTGTCTATCGGTGAATCGGGAGAGCTGAGCATCCTGTCAAGGAGGAGATATCTGTCCTCATCAAAGGCAGGATCATTATAATGACAATGAGAATCAAATATATTTCTGATATTATTACACCCTTTCAGAAGCGATAAGCGCACCGCCGAGTAATATTATAACATATTAAAGCGAAAATGTAAAGTACCGAAGCTACAATAACGGTGCTATAGTTCTCAGTATGACTGCCATAAATTTTTCTATAGGGCTGCGGTTATTTACGTCTTCTGCCGTTACGAGGTGGCACTTGTTTTCAAACAGGTCGTCAAAATCTGCCTTGATGTCTCTGACACAGTCGGTGCCGTGCATATATACGGCACACTCAAAGTGAAGATAAAAGCTGCGGTAATCAAAGTTTATCGTGCCGACAACTGCGTTTTTATCATCGCAAAGACACTGCTTTGCGTGATTGAAGCCGCCCTCATACTCATAGATCTTTACGCCCATTGCAAGAAGGTCTTTATAATACGATCTTGTGATGCAGCTGACATATTTCTTATCGGGTATGCCCGGGGTGATTATCCTGACGTCAACACCGGATTTTGCGGCAAAGTCAAGCACGGTGAGCATTTCGTTATCGGGGATAAGATAGGGTGTGGAGATATAGACATAGTCCTTCGCATCGTTTATCATATCCATATATACCAGCTCGCCCACGTTCTCGGTGTCGAGGGGGGAGTCACCGTAGGGGATAACAAAGCCCTTGGCGTCCTTGACAGGACACTCAACATAGTAGCGCGAATAGTCATCACGCGCACCGGAGACAACGTCCCACATATGAAGGAACATCACAGTGAAGTTCCAGACGCCGTCACCCTTCAGCATAACGGCAGTGTCCTTCCAGTGGCCGAAGCGGTCTATGCGGTTGATGTATTCATCTGCTATGTTTATGCCGCCGCTGAAAGCTACCTTGCCGTCGATGACGAGTATCTTGCGGTGGTCGCGATTGTTCTGGATAGATGAAAGGAACGGCCTGAACGGATTGAATACGCAGCACTTGACGCCCTGCTCGGTAAGCTTTTTCTTGTACCTGAACGGCAGCGTGAACTGTGAGCCCATTCCGTCATACAGAAGCCTTATCTCAACGCCCTGTGCGGCCTTTTCAAGAAGGATCTTTACAACGGCCTGCCACATCTCGCCGTCATCAATGATAAAGTACTCCATAAAGATGAAGTTCTCTGCCTTTTCAAGCTCGGTGAGCATAGCCTCGAACTTGTTCTCGCCAAGGGGGAAATACGTAACGTCAGTGTTTCGGCAGGCAGGAAAGCCGCCGTAATCATCAACGTAATTTGATAGCTTATATTTCTGAGGAGAGTTCTTTTTTATGTCCTCCATAAGGTCTTTGTCGGTTTCGAGATAGGCTCTGGCGGTCTCCCAGCGCTTAGCGTAGAGCTTTCTTACGGGGCGCGTCTGGAACTGGTTTTTGAGTATCACATACAGCACCGAGGTGAACACCGGCAAAGCTATCAGCGGGATTATCCAGGCGAGCTTATAGGCAGGGTTCTCATTAGTGTTGAGGATATACACTGCCAGAACTGCGGCTATGGTAGAAAAGGCGATATGAAGGTAGGGGTACTGATTATAAAGGCTCTGGAATGTGACAAAAATAAACAGGAACTGCAAAAGCAGCAAGAGAATAATAGTCGTTCTCTGCGAGAAGATGATATTGATGAGCTTTTTCGGCTTTTTCTTTTTGATCTTATCCTTAGCATTGATAACGTTTGTTTTCACGTTATCCTTCACATTTTTGACGTTATCGCCTGCCCTGCTCATTTTATCACCTCCCGTAAAATGAAAGTCTGCATACATAGTTAGTATAGCACAGATTTTTATTCTTGTAAAGGATTTGCTCTGGTTTTTTAACTATAAGAAAAAGCACCTCTTTACTTTTTTGATGCTTTGTGCTATAATACCCTTTGGGGTTAGATCTATTTCAGAAAGGACAGATAATAATGAAATTAACAAAATTGCTCAGGTCAGCTGCTTTGACCGCTGCCTGCGTGATGTGCCTGGGGTTATTCGCTGCCTGCGGCGATACTGATGATTCCTCAAGCGCGAGCGGAACAAAAAAAGCTGCGGCTAAGGCTGCCGACACAAGCAAAAGCTTTGTCATTACTCTGTACGCCGACAAGGCTCCAATCACCTGTGAGAACTTTGAGAACCTCGTCAAGGACGGCTTCTATGACGGGCTTACCTTCCACAGGATAGTTGACGGGTTCATGGCTCAGGGCGGAGACCCAAGCGGAGACGGCACCGGCGGCTCTGACAAGACGATAAAGGGAGAGTTCTCTTCAAACGGTGTTGAAAATGACCTCAGCCACACAAGGGGTATAGTTTCAATGGCCAGGTCTCAGGATCCTGATTCGGCATCGTCTCAGTTTTTCATCTGCTTCAGCGACCAGTACGCATCAACTCTTGACGGAAACTACGCTGCCTTCGGTGAAGTGACAGAGGGTATGGAGATCATTGACGATCTGCAGAACGTTGAGCGCTCTCTCGGTGCGGACAATGCCATATCAAAGCCTGTTCAGCCGGTAACTATCGTCAAGGCGGAGATGATAGACGATGATGAGAACGGCAACCACAGAGCACGCTTCTACCTCGACTATACTACAGATAAGAAAGAGATAAACGAGGACGACTATGAAAAGCAGACGGGCGAGTTTACCGTGACCCTTTACAAGGACAAAGCTCCCCTCACCTGTGAGAACTTTGAAAAGCTTGTAGGCGAAGGCTTCTATGACGGACTTACCTTCCACAGAGTTATCGAAAACTTTGTAGCTCAGGGCGGAGACCCCAAGGGCGACGGCACCGGCGGTTCGGGAGAGAACATCAAAGGTGAGTTCTCAGCAAACGGAGTTGACAACGACCTCAGCCACACAAGAGGAGTTATCTCAATGGCAAGGGCCGCTTCTGACAACGATTCGGCATCATCGCAGTTCTTTATCTGCCTGAGTGACGATTACAGCTCTATCCTTGACGGCCAGTACGCAGCCTTCGGCAAGGTGACCGAGGGAATGGACGTTGTGGACGCGATGTCACTGGTCGAGAAGACAGTAGGCACCGATCAGTCAGAGTCACTGCCTCTGCTGCCTGTGACTATAGAAAAAGCAGAGATCGCCGATCCCGACGCTGACGGCAACACACAGGTTAAGTTCACAGTATCTTATTTTACTGCGAAAGAGTGATAATTAAAACAACAGAGGATCTCTCTGACTGAGATCCTCTGTTTTTATTTTCGGTTTTTTCTTTCATAATATACAGCAATTACGGAGCTTATTATCGCACTGATGCAGAATATCAGCAGGAGCTTGTTTGACAGCCTCCTGTTTACAAAATTCATTGTCGGGTTGAGAATATCCAGTATCCAGAATACGATGAACATTCCTGCAAGAATGATCGTTATGTGCGGAAGTATCCTCGATAGCTTCTTCATCATTCACCCTCCTGCTTTTCAACGTAGATTATGTCGCTCATATCCCGGCCGCCGCCGTCAGGAAGATTGAGTATACGGCCGTCAAAATACATCATTGCCGACTTTCCGCCGTCAAGATTATAAGCGTATACACAGCCCTCCTTCGCCAGTATCGCGGCAAGCTCACTCAGGGTGGCTCCGCTGGAATAACCCCTGTCTCTGCCGTCAACAGTCGTGAAGACGTAGTGACCCGGCTCTACATAACCGGCTGCGGAGCGCGGATTCTTGCTGTTAAGATAGGACGTTGTGTTAAAGGTCGGATTAAGGCCGCCCTTTCCGTCAAGAAGAGAGGGTCCGAAGTTCCAAGCCTGCCATGCGCCCTGTTCAAGCACCTTATCCATATCAAATTCCTCAGGGTGATACGCCCTCATAACGCCGTCAGTATAAAGAACAAGTACATCGGCATCATTGATCGTGTCGCGGTACTTTACGCCGTTTCTGATCACTATGCCGTTTTCCGCATTGCCGTAATAGTCTCCGTTCACGGCAAAAAGGGCGTTGTTTTCCTCCGCCATATTGTATACTGTGTCCTTGATATTCTTTCCGTAGGTGTCCTCAGCAAAGGCAGTAAGTATATCTCCTGCATTTGAAACATACACATCAGCAATAAAATATGTTATCTTCTCATCGCCGTCAAGCACACTTTTTTTATACACGGACACATCCGCATTATCCGTTCTGCCGTGGCCTAAAAGCTCTATGCTGGTGCTTGCATCAAGTATACGTTCAAACTCGTCCTCATCAGAGTCAACATTGTAAGTGTACTGGTTGCTGAGATTGCGCTTTCCGTCCTCGCGCTCGGGCTCGCTGTCTCCCCTGAGAGAGGGTCTTTTCGCCCTGCCGAGGTCGTGCTCGCTGATGCTTTCGGCTGGCTCGGCCTCACTGTCAGCATCACCTGCCGCAGAGCTGTCAGAGGGCAGCTCAAAGCTCTTATCGCTGTCGACCTCAGCCACCACCTCGGTCTTTACGTCTAACCTGTGCGGCATAACATAGTCAAACAGCAGATACACTCCCAGCCCTGCACATATGCCCAGAGCATCAATTATTATCAGCGCCCAGAACGGCAGCATCTTGTGTTTTTTTGCGGCATCCTCCATCAGGCGTCAGTTCCTCCTCTTTTGTTTTTGAAAACAAAGCTTCTCTGCACTGCCCAGCTTATCATAAAGAGCAGCACCTCAACAATTATCTTTGACACGAATTTATTGCCTATAACATACTTTACAAGCAGATTGAGCAGCACTGTATTGGCGGCAAGAATGAACGCCGCTAGTGTGAAATACTTTACTGCCGTCGGCAAAAGATTAGACTTATTCTTGAAAACGTACTTCTTGTTCAGCGAGAAATTAAAGCACGAGCTTATCACCCTTGCGGCAACGTTTGAGGCCGTAAGGTTTTTCGTGATGAGTATGAAAACCGTATAGAAAATATAGTCCACAACAAAGCTTAAAAGCGACGAGCACGAGAACCTCAGTATGTCCCTGTATATCCTGAACGAATCGGTTATTGTATTGAAGTGCGAGGTCTCATTCTCACCGATGTAGACGGTCTCTATCGGCACCTCAAAGAAGGGTATGCTCTCTCTGGCACACTCGAGCAGCATATTCATCTCATACTCATATCTCTCACCGCTCACGCCCTGCATAAAGCTGAGCTTATCAGACATAAAGCCGCGAAGGCCCGTCTGTGTATCGCTCACCTTAACGCCTGCTGCAAACGAGTAGACATACCTGGTCACGGAGTTTCCGAAACGGCTCCTCAGGGGAACTCTGCCGGTGAATTTACGGCAGCCCATAACTACGCTGTCGGGGTGCTCCGAAACTGCATCTGCCACCCTTACTATATCCTCAAGCTTATGCTGGCCGTCGGCGTCCGCCGTGACTATGATGCAGCTCTCGTTCTTTTCTTTTATATGGGCAAAAGCGGTTTTCAGAGCTGCCCCCTTGCCCTTGTTTTTCTCATGCGTTATTACCTCCGCATTCTTCTCACAGAAAGCGAAGATATCGTCCTTATCCGCAGAGCTGCCGTCATTGACGACAACAATGCGATAATCCGTATTGTCCCTTATCCCACTGATGACACCGATAAGCTTTTCATCGGGTTCAAACGCAGGAACGATCACATAAGTATTCAGTTCTTTCATAGCTCTGCCTCCTCAGTGACCTCTCCACCCAATGAACAGTATAGCACAACTACTTAAAAAATACAATAAATGCTCCCGCATGGGGCAATTCCCCCACCCCTCTTTCAGTAGCTATGGACTATTAACCGTTAGCCCTCCCTCGGAGGTTGGCACATACGCAGTTGTGCCCGGGGATAGTTTCGCGCATACTATTAAACAGTAACGCTGCGCGAACCTTGGGAACCCTATACTTTAAAGCTATTGATAAGCAGTTGGAACAAAAGCTCCTGCGCGATGAACGCAGGAGCTTTTTTCTAAATATCAGTTGCCGTACTTAGCTGTGCTGATCTT
>CACXFU010000100.1 GCA_902767035.1 uncultured Ruminococcus sp. | reverse complement strand
GGTGGGATTCGAACCCACGGTACGTTGCCGTATCACCGGTTTTCAAGACCGGCTCCTTAAACCACTCGGACACCTGTCCTTTCAGAGATAAGTTGCTGGATGCAAGAAACAGCTCAACACTATGTGTTCCGAAAACCACTCCGGTGCTGTACCTCTGCCAGCGACTCATATATTTTATCACATATCGGCCTGTTTGTCAATAGCTTTTTCAGCGATTTTTTTAAATATCTCAGAAAATTTTGAAAAACACTTGCAATTTCACAAAAGGTATGCTATAATATATGAAATCGTCTATGCTTTACTTTTATCGAAAGGAGGCGTGCTTTCGTAGATCGGAAGCGTTAATATGAGTGTAATTGAAATAGTTGCAGGCTCCCTGCTCATACTTGTGAGCCTTATAATCATACTTGTTGTTCTTTCGCAGGAATCTAAGGATCAGGGTCTTACCTCTGCTATCGGCGGCGGCTACAATGATTCTTTCTACGGAAAGAACACAGGCAACACTAAGGACGCAAAGCTGAACAGACTTATGAAGATCTGCTCCGTGCTGCTGTTCATTGTTACGCTGGCTGTCAGCATAATCTATCAGATCAAGCACTGATATCACCGCCCTGCTTCCATTGCAGGGCTTTTTTATTGAAGAAAGGATCATTATGGCAAAAAGAAAGAAAAAAGGCGATCCCAAAGAGATCATCCTGAACATCTACAAAAAAAATAACGGCAAAGCGATAAAGTATAAAAACCTCAAAAGCCTTGTCACCAAAAGGGGCTTTTCAAAAGAGGAATTCCGCCAGGCCTTCTATTCTCTGATAGATGACGGTTTGATCTTCAAGGATAAGAACAAATATAACACTCCGTCAGGCAAGGGCGTCAGGTCGGCCGAGGTCGTAAAGCTTCAGCGAACGTTTGGCTTCGTAAGGCTCGATGATTCCGGTCAGGACGTTTTTGTGCCCGGAAGAAAGCTTCTCGGCGCTATGCCCGGAGACAGCGTTCTCGTAAAGCTTACAAAAAGCAGCGGAGAGTCTCCCGAGGGCGAAGTGCTGAAAATAGTCAAAGAAAACTTTTCCCGTTTCAGCGGAGAGATCGTCTATGTGGACGGCGAACTTATGGTTGTGCCGGATTCGATATCTCAGAACCCTATCCGCTACACTAATCCGATGAACCTTGAGCTCAGCGAGGGCGACAAGGTGCTGGCTGTTATCACTAAGCGCGGCGAGAGCCACCGCGATCACCGCTGTGAGATACAGGCAGATTTCGGAAGCTCTGAAAAGGCTGCTGTCTGTGCACTGGGCGTGCTGGAGGCCAACGGCCTTACTCCCCTGTTCCCGAACGAGGTCATCTACGAGGCCAAGCTTGCGAACGATGAGCGCTCCGTCTCAGCTGAGCTTGAAAGCAGGCTCGACCTGAGAGACAAGCCCATATTCACAATAGACGGCGCCGACACAAAAGATATCGATGATGCTGTGAGCGTTGAAAAGACCGATGACGGCTACCTGCTGGGTGTACACATCGCTGATGTTTCCCACTATGTAAAGGCGAAGTCAGAGCTTGACAACGAGGCCTTCAGGCGCGGCACCAGCGTATACTATGCGAACCGCGTTATCCCTATGCTGCCGAAGGAGCTCTCAAACGGTATCTGCTCACTCAACCCACAGACTGACAGGCTTGCATTCTCCTGCCTGTGCACACTTGATAACAACGCGAATATCCGCTCCTATAAGTTTGTGAAGACGGTCATCAGGTCGAGAGTTAAGGGCGTATACAGCGAGATAAACGAGCTGCTGGGCGGCTACACCTCAAAGCAGAACGCTGACAAATACAAAGAGGTCATCTCTGAGCTGCCCCTTCTGAAGGAGCTTGCAGACAAGCTTGCTGCAAACAAGAAGAAGAGAAACGCTCCCGAGCTTGTGACCACTGAGAGCAAGCTCACTATCAGCGCTGAGGACATCTGCGTTGACGTTCAGCCTAAGGACAGGGGCGAGAGCGAGGAGCTTATCGAAAACTTTATGCTCGTTGCGAACGAGTGCGCTGCGCGTTTTGCAGCTGAGAACTCGCTCCCCTTTGTTTACCGCATACACGAGCAGCCGAGCGAAGAGAAGACGGAGGGCTTCAAGGAGCTGCTCACAAGTCTCGGAATCCCGTTTAAGTTCGGTGAGCACATCACCCCTGCCGATATTGCAAAGCTGCTTGATGACACCCGCGGCACTGACCTCTCACCAATTATCAATAACGCCGCCCTGAGAAGTATGTCAAAGGCGCGCTATTCGTCAGAGCCTGTCGGGCATTTCGGGCTGGCGCTTGAGGATTACACGCATTTCACCTCACCGATAAGGCGCTACTGCGACCTTGCCGTTCACAGGATAATGAGCGAGCGTCTCAGCGGAACTTCTGTTTCCGACTGCCAGACGCGCTTTAACAAATTCGTACACGCCGCCGCAGACCAGGCCTCTCATACAGAGCTCACCGCCATTCAGGTAGAGCGCGACTGCGAGGACTGCTACAAGGCTGAATTTATGTCAGCTCATATCGGCGAAGAATTCTGCGGCCGCATATCCTCGGTCACACGCTCCGGCATATTCGTCAGTCTTGAAAACACCTGCGAGGGTCTTATCAGGCACACCGATATGCCTGACGGTGACTATGAGCTGGAATATCTTATCAGCCTTAAAAACCTTACCACCGGCCAGAAATGGCGCGTAGGTGATGCCATAAAGGTCAAGGTGATAAACACAAAAGTAAACGCCGGAAATATAGATCTTGCCTTCGTATAATGTTATACGTACTAAGTTACGCGCTTAAACAACAAACATCGTCGCCCTGCTTGGGGGCTTTCCAGCAGCTACCACGTCTGCTGCACGCTCACCAAACCCCTTCGGGTGCAAATAAGAATTAGTGTTTTAAAGATAACTAGCCGATGAGGAAAACTTAAGGCAACACCGCACAACTACCGCCTGACGGCTTTGCACGCAATCTGCTTGTATAAATTCCGTCATATTACCCAAATTCTCCTTGACTTGCGCCAGCAAGCCTGTGTCGAATTTAGGCAATCTGACGAAATTTCTGACTGCGCATC
>CACXFU010000099.1 GCA_902767035.1 uncultured Ruminococcus sp. | reverse complement strand
CTATTACTTTTGTTTCCGCTGATTTTCAAAAGTGCAGGATATTATATCCGCCCTAAGTCAGTACGTAACTCAATCTTAGTTCCACGCCCTGTTGGGGGCTTTCCGGTTGCCCCCAAACCCCTTCGTGTATAATAAATAATTGTAGTAAGAAATATGCCCGACCTTTCGATCGGGCATTTTTTATTCCGGAAGTGCGATCTTAGGAAGATAGGAGATTATATCCTCTTTCATTCTGATGACCTCGCGCCTTGCGGCCTTTGCGAAGTCCTTTTCATCGCAGTCCTTTTCCTTTTTGTAAGCGCACATAACGCCTCTTGACGAATTAACTATAGCGCCAAGACCGTTTTTATCAAACGCCTTTGAGACGCCCTCGGCACCTCCGCCCTGAGCACCGTAGCCGGGCACCAGGAAGAACGTGTGCGGCAGTGCAGCTCTCATTTCTTCAAGCTGCTCGGGATATGTCGCACCTACAACAGCACCCACACCCGAGTATCCGTACTTGCCCATATCGTTTCTGCCCCAGCGCTCGCACATATCACCGACCGTTGCATAAACCGTCTTGTTCCCGATCATAAGGTCCTGCAGCTCGCCGCTCGACTTGTTTGAAGTCTTTACAAGCACATAAATGCCCTTGTCATACTTTTTGCACATCTCAAGCAGCGGGTCTATCCCGTCAGAACCAAGATAACCGTTCACCGTCAGCGCATCAGCACCAAAGGCCTCTATCATTTCACCGTCAACATCGGTAAGCCCCAGATGAGCCGCAGCATACGCCTCCATTGTTGCTCCGATATCATTTCTCTTTCCGTCGGTGATAACGAACATACCCTTTTCTTTCGCATACTTTATAGTCTTGTAAAGCGTCTTCACTCCCTCATAGCCGTACATCTCATAGTATGCCGCCTGAGGCTTTATAGCAGGGCAGATATCATGTATCTCATCGATTATAGCCTTGTTGAATTCCAGAATCGCCCTAGAAGCGCCCTTCAGATTTTTGCCGTATTTTTTGAATTTCTTGTTCTTTATAAACTCGGGAACATATTCAAGCTTAGGGTCAAGGCCTACAACAGAGGGGTTCTGTGTCCTGACTATGTTCTCGATAAGTCTGTCAAAAGCCATTGTCAATTACCTCACATCAAATTATAGCTGATACACGAGCTTTCCGCCGCATATCGTGTAAAGGTTCTTTCCTTTGAGTATCTCGCCCTTGAACACAGTGTTCTTGCTCTTTGAATTCAGCTCTGAGGGCACGACCTCCCATTCATGGTCAGGGTCGAATATGCAAAGCTCAGCCGTTCTGCCGACCTCTATCTTAACAGGGTCGATGTTCATTATCCTTCTCGGATTTACCGACATAAGCTCAGCTATCCTGTTAAGGTCAGCCTTTCCGGTGTGGTACAGCTTAGTCAGCGTAGCCGCAAGAGAGGTCTCAAGACCGACAACACCGTTAGGCGCCTTTTCAAAGTCAGCCTTCTCCTCAGCAGAGTGCGGAGCATGATCTGTGATTATGCAGTCGATAGTGCCGTCCAGCACAGCTTCGAGCACAGCCTGTCTGTCATCCTCAGTCCTCAGCGGCGGAGACATTCTGAAATCAGCATCCCTTGCAAGCAGTCTCTCATCCGTAAAGCAGAAATAGTGAGGCGCCGTCTCACAGGTGACCTTAACGCCGTCGCGCTTAGCCGCCCTTATGATGTTCACACTTCCTCTGGTAGAAACATGACAGATATGCACCCTCGCATCACAGCTCATAGCAAGGCATATCTCACGCGCCGTGATATAATCCTCAGACGCTCTGTCCATACCCTTTACGCCCAGCTGTTCTGATATCCTGCCCTTGTTCATAATACCGCCGTTTATGATCTTCAGATCCTCGCAGTGAGAAGCCACAAGCAGGCCGTTCTCGTTAGTCTTTTCTATCACCTGACGCATAAGCTCTGCATTCTCAACAGGTCTGCCGTCGTCAGATATCATCTTAACTCCTGCCGCTTTCAGCTCATCATAATCGCAGAGCTCTTCTCCTGCCATTCCTTTGGTCACACAAGCGATAGGGAAGATGTTTATACCTGTCTGTCTCGCCTTGTCGATTATGTATCCGACCCTCTCGGCACTGTCGATAGGCGGCTTTGTGTTAGGCATACAAGCTACGCCCGTAAACCCGCCTGCCTTTGCAGAATTAGCACCCGTTATCAGGTCCTCCTTGTAGGTCTGTCCCGGATCGCGGAAATGAACGTGCATATCGAACAGCCCCGGCAGAACACAAAGTCTGCCTTCGCCGTCGATCACCCTTTCAAAGCCGCCGTCAGAACGGCCTATCTTTTTGATGATCCCTCCCGATATCTCAATATCGGTAACCTCATCCAAGCCCACCTGCGGATCGCACACATGGACGTTTTTTATCAATAGTTCCATAAGCAGCTTCGGCTGATGCCGCCTCCTGTCTATATTAGTTATGACCGCTGTAGAACGACTCGCCGTAATTCTCTCTTACGCAGCTGTAAACAGTCTCAGTGTTCTCGATGATGAATCTGCAGTTAGCTGACTTGTGATCCTTGTCTACCTCATAATCGTCCTTGTCGGGGAGCTCGAGGTTCTTGTAAGAGAACGTAGTGAAGTACTTGAGCTTTGTGCCCAGATCATAAGATGTGTCGATGTGCTTAGGGTTGAGAAGGATCTGTATCCTGTGGCTGTCCTCATCTATCTTGAACCAGCCCTTAGCGATAGTGTGGTCGTTCTTGCCGTCTTCGTTAACGGTCGTCAGCTTAAACTCACCTGTCTTGTTCATAGCTATCCTGATGCCTGCTTCCTCATCATACCATGAGCCGAAAATAAGCTCTCTTGAGTCGCCTGTCTTGGAAGGCTGGCTGAAGATGTAGGTGCACACGAATATCGCAACGATAGCGATAACTAAGAAAATGATTCCGAAGATCGCAGAAATTATCCTCTTGGCAATGCTCGGCTTTTTCATAATAATTTACCCCTTTCAGTAATTACTTGTTTATTTCAAGGATCGCTCCTCGGTTACCTGATGTTACGAGTGATGCATATCTTGCAAGGTAGCCTGTTGTCACCTTAGGCTCTCTCGGCTTCCAGTTCTTTCTTCTCTCTTCGAGCACACCATCGGATACCTTGAGGTTTATCGAGCAGTTGTCGATATCGATCTCGATCGTATCGCCCTCTTCAACAAGAGCTATCGGTCCGCCGACAGCAGCCTCAGGAGACACATGACCGATCGACGCTCCGCGCGATGCACCGCTGAAACGTCCGTCCGTTATCAGCGCTACCGTTGAGCCAAGACCCATTCCTGCGATAGCAGAGGTCGGGTTTAGCATCTCTCTCATTCCGGGGCCGCCCTTAGGTCCTTCGTACCTGATAACAACAACGTCACCGTCAACTATCTTGCCGCCTCTTATAGCGGCTATAGCGTCCTCCTCGCAGTCAAACACTCTCGCAGGTCCCGAATGCTTCAGCATCTCAGGCGCAACAGCCGATCTCTTGACTACGCAGGTATCAGGCGCAAGATTTCCTTTCAGAACAGCGATACCGCCTGTCTCGGAGTAAGGATTTTCGATAGGCCTGATTATCTCAGGATCCCTGTTGATGACGCCGCTGATGTTCTCTCCGAGCGTCTTTCCGGTAACCGTCAGACAATCGGTATTTATAAGGTCTTTCTTTGTGAGCTCATTTAAAACAGCGTAAACTCCGCCTGCTTCGTTCAGATCCTCCATATAGGTGTGGCCTGCCGGCGCCAGATGACAGAGGTTAGGTGTCCTCTTAGATATCTCGTTTACAAAATCAAGGTCGAGCTCGACACCGCACTCATGAGCTATAGCAGGCAGGTGCAGCATTGAGTTAGTAGAGCAGCCCAGTGCCATATCAGCAGTGATAGCGTTTATGAAAGCTTCCTTGGTCATTATGTCTCTCGGCCTTATGTTCTGCCTGTAAAGCTCCATTACCTGCATACCTGCACGCTTTGCAAGCTTTATCCTCTCGGAGTAAACAGCAGGTATAGTTCCGTTTCCTCTCAGCCCCATACCGAGCACCTCGGTCAGACAGTTCATAGAGTTAGCCGTGTACATTCCCGAGCAGCTCCCGCAGGTAGGACATGCCTTGTTCTCAAACTCCTCAACATCTTCGAGAGTGAACTTTCCTGCATTGTATGTACCCACTGCCTCAAACATACTTGAAAGGGAAGTCTTCTTGCCCTTTACGTGTCCTGCAAGCATCGGGCCGCCCGATACGAAGACTGTCGGCACGTTTACTCTGGCAGCCGCCATCAGAAGACCCGGTACGTTCTTGTCACAGTTAGGCACCATAACAAGCGCATCAAAGTGATGAGCAAGCGCCATACACTCGGTAGAATCCGCGATAAGGTCACGGGTAACGAGCGAATACTTCATTCCTACGTGTCCCATAGCTATACCGTCGCATACCGCGATAGCAGGGAATACTACAGGTGTTCCGCCTGCCATAGCCACACCGAGCTTTACAGCCTCAACGATCTTGTCGATGTTCATGTGGCCCGGAACTATCTCGTTGTATGAAGATACTATACCAACGAGAGGTCTCCTCATTTCCTCGGCCGTCATACCGAGGGCATTGAACAGTGATCTCTGCGGAGCCTTGTCAACTCCGTCACAGAAAAACGATTTTGTTTCACTCATAATGATTACCTTCTTTATTTTATATTTAATATAAAGCCTATAATAACTCTACCGGCATCAAAGCCTTTTGCGAAGCGGAGCCATTTACCTTTGCACCGCCCAAAATACTTCTGACCGTATCAGTCGGTCCGGTATTATTTCTCTTTGTTCCTTCCGAGGAAAGCAGCTCCTATGATACCTGCATCATTTCCGAGCTTAGCAATAACTATCTCGGTGTTCTTTTCGGAGTTCTTTGTGTAGACCTCCTTAGCCACAAGCTCTCTGAGCGGCAGCAGCAGCGGGTCTCCCTCGTTGCAGACGCCGCCTCCGATACAGAGGATATCAGGCTGGAATATATTGATAGTATTTGTGATACCGCACGCAAGATACCTGATATACTTATCAACTACCTCTTTGCCTGCGCGGTCACCTGCTCTCATAGCATTGAATGCTGTTCTTGCAGATACCTTTCCGTCCTCCTCGTTCATTTTCCACATCACGGAGTTCTTGTCCTCAAACATAGCCTCTCGTGTCATTCTTACAAGGCCTGTCGCCGATGAGAACACCTCAAAGCAGCCCTTTCTTCCGCAGGTACATTCAGGACCGTTCGGGTCTATAACAGTGTGGCCTATCTCAGCTCCCGCAAAGTTAAAGCCCGAATATATCTTTCCGTTGATGATAATTCCGCCGCCAACGCCCGTTCCAAGAGTTATACAGACCGCATCATTGGCACCCTTTGCAGCGCCTGCCACAAATTCACCGTAAGCAGCAGCGTTCGCGTCATTCTCAACATAGCAGGGCTTATTGATATGTGTCTGCATAAGCTTAACAACAGGGAAGTTCAGAAATCCCAGATTGTTAGAATATTCGATAACGCCTGTCTCAGAGTTCGCAGTTCCGGGTGTTCCGATCCCTACCGACTCGATGTCATCGACTGTCAGTCCTGCCTGCTTTGTAGCCTCAAGCGCTACCTTTGCCATATCATCGCAGATGTCCTCGGCAGGTCTCGGCAGATTTGTCTTGCACGTTGCCTTTGAGATTATCTCAAAGTTCTCGTTCACAACGCCGGCCTTTATATTCGTGCCGCCAAGGTCTATGCCTATAAAGTATTTCATCATTTATCCTCCGTTATCTTATTCGTTTTCTTCATCGTCATATTCGTGGAAGTTAACTTCCTTTTTCGGCTCATTCTCGGGCTCCTTGTAAAGCTTTTTCTCTATCTGCCCGTATATCAGCAGATAAACGATCTCCAGCCCGAACGCTATCAGCACCACCAGCCACACGCTCAGATCAGTGAACACTGCCAGCAGCACGGCACCTATTATAATAACTATCTCGCCTATCTCCTTGACAGGGTTGAATTTCAGGTTTGCAAACATAGCTCTCTCCTAGTCGATCTTAGTGAGCACGAAGGTGCACTTGCCGTCAACGGTGTATTCACCGCTTCCTGCCGTAATAAACACGCTCTCGCCCTTAACAGCCGTAACCTTCTCATCACCGCACGTGATCTCAGGCTCACCCTCAAGCACAAGTATACTGTTGAAAGAGCCCTCATCAGCAGTGAGCACAGCCTTCTGCTGAACGTTCACTCTGTAGGTGGTGAAGTATTCGCACTTTGCCAGCAGCTTGATGTCATATCCGTCCTTCTGCTCAACAGGTGTCTCGGGGTACTGCTCAGCAGGTGCAAGCTTTGTCACGTCCTTAGCCTTTTCGATGTGAAGCTCTCTGGGCTTGCCGTCCTTGCCGACTCTGCCGTAATCGTAAATACGGTAGGTGGTGTTGGAGTTCTGCTGTATCTCGGCTATCAGTATCCCTTTTCCGATAGCGTGCAGTGTTCCCGATCTTATGAAGAACACGTCTCCCTTGTGAACGGGCACATTGTTTGTCACTTCAAGGAGAGTATTGTTCATTATCCTCTCTGCGAACTCTTCCTTGCTTATCTCATGCTTGAACCCGTAGCGAAGCTCCGCGCCCTCGTCGCAGTCAACAACATACCACATCTCTGTCTTTCCGTATTCACCCTCTACCCTCTGAGCGTACTCATTGTCAGGGTGGACCTGTACCGACAGATTATCCTTGGCGTCGATAAGCTTAATAAGTATTGGAAAGCTCTCGAATCTATCACAGTTCTTTCCCAGCACGCCTCTGCCGTTTTTTTCGATATACTCCTCTAGCGTAAGACCCTTGTCCTCACCATCAGCGATGACCGAAGGGCCGTCCTTGTGACAGGAAAGCTCCCAGCTTTCAGCGACCTTGTCAAGATCGCACTTTTTGCCGTATTCATCGCGCAGTCTGGTACCGCCCCAGATGTAGTCTTTAAATGCGGGTGACAGTTTGAATATTGCCATAGCATCGCGTTAAAAAACGCTGCCTCCTTCCATAAACTTTTTAGAACATATTTATACCTATATATAATAGCACATTTCATAAGTCAAGTCAATGATTTTTAAACTTTTTGTAGGAAAAATATGCACTTTTTTAAAACCGGATTTTTAAAGACGCACAGCAGGAAGCCGCATAAGCAATTTAATAAAATGTTTATAAATGATAATATGACAGGGTAACGGATAAAGACCGAAACGTGCATATCTGCGGAGATTTTTTAGTTTGTTACCGAAAAAACGAACAAATCTTTTGTTTACATAACGTTAATAAGTACAAAATGTTTGTTAAACGGCTTTATTTTTTAATCAAAATCGCCAAAGATTGATTTTTTCGCGTAAAATCGGGCTTAAACGTTTGACAAAGGCGAAAAAAAGAGTTATAATACGAACATAGTAAAAACTAAAGTTTGTTAAAACGGAGGTAATCAAGATGAAAAAGAGTGAGCTTATCGCTGCAGTTGCAGCAAAGGGCGGCTATTCAAAGAAGGACGCTGAGAAGGCTCTTGAGGCAGTAACTTCTGCTATCACCGATGCTCTTGTCAAGGGCGAGAAGGTATCAGTAGTAGGCTTCGGATCTTTCGAGGTACGCAGCAGAGCTGCAAAGGAATCAATCAACCCTGCTACCAAGCAGCCTATCCATGTACCTGCAAAGAAGGTACCCGCATTCAAGGCAGGAAAGGCGCTCAAGGAAGCTGTAGGCAAATAAGAAACTTAGTTTAGGAGGAAACTACAATGGCTGAAGTAAAGAAGACTGTTGAGAAGAAGGCTGAAGAGGTAAAGGCAACTGCAAAGAAGGCTGCTACCGCTGCAAAGGCAAAGACAGAGACAGCTAAGACTGCTGTTAAGGCAAAGGCTGAGACTGCAAAGACAGCTGCTAAGAAGACTGTTAAGAAGGCTGCAGCTAAGAAGCCCGCAGCTAAGAAGGCTGCACCTGCTAAGGATGAGATCATCATTCAGGTCGAGGGTGTAAATGATGTAAATGTTGCTGCTGTTGTTGATGCTGCTAAGGCTGACTACAAGGCAAAGACAGGCAAGGCTGCAAAGGCAGTTACAGTATATGTTAAGCCTTCAGAGGGCGTTGCATACTACACTGTAGCAGGCAAGGGCAGCGATGACTTCAAGGTAGAGCTCTAATTTATATAATACCTTAAATAAGAGAAGCAGTACAGGTGTTTTAGTCTGTACTGCTTTTTTTGGTTTGGTCAAAATTGAACTTTTCTGATGAAAATCTGATATTTCGGGCGAAATTGAACTTTTGCAATTTTAAATTGAACTTTTTGCCTGTTTCGTTGAACTTTTCGCCGAAAACATTGAACTTTTTCAGTTCTTGCAAAAAAGTAAAAAAAGAGACTCCCTATTTGGAAGTCTCTTACAGTTCTGTCAGCTTCAGCCGCTCAGCTTCATTGAAGTTGCTTCGGGAATGTAAACTCTCTTGATATCAGCCCCGAGCCCTCTGAGCTTTTCATCTATCTTTTCATATCCTCTTTCAATATAGTGGATATTGTCTATCTCGGTAGTTCCCTCGGCAGCAAGCCCTGCGATTATCATGGCGGCACCTGCTCTCAGGTCAGTTGCGGAAACAGGAGCACCTGTAAGCCTTCCTACGCCCTGGATCACGGCAACTTTACCGTCTACGGAAATATCAGCTCCCATTCTTCTGAGCTCGGCGACATACCTGAAACGGTTATCAAAAATGTCATCGGTAACTATGCTCGTGCCCTCAGCAAGGGTAAGGAATGTTGAGAACTGCGGCTGCATATCGGTCGGGAAGCCGGGGTGCGGCATAGTCTTGATAGAGGTCGTCATAAGTGGACCGTCTACCCAGACGTGAACGCTCTCATCGTTCTCAACTACGTTGACACCGCACTTTCTGAGCTTTGCGGTGATCGATTCAAGGTGCTTGGGGATAACGTTAGCTATCACAACATCGCCCTTAGTGGCAGCTGCCGCTACCATATAAGTGCCTGCCTCTATCTGATCGGGGATAGTGGCATAGGTGACGCCGTGAAGATAATCAACGCCCCTGATCTTTATAACGTCAGTTCCTGCACCTCTGATATCTGCACCCATTGAGTTGAGAAAGTTCGCAAGGTCAACAATATGCGGCTCCTTAGCAGCGTTCTCGATAATGGTAAGTCCCTTTGCCTTGACTGATGCAAAGATAGCATTCATAGTTGCGCCGACTGTTACAAAATCAAAATATATCTGGTTTCCGATAAGCTCATCAGCATAAACATGGTTTGCACCGTTAACGATCTCATCAGAAGCGCCGAGTGCCTTGAATGCCTTTAAATGCTGGTCTATCGGTCTGTCACCGAGGTCACAGCCGCCGGGCATAGGTACGAATGCATCGTGAAATCTGCCGAGAAGAGTGCCCAGAAAATAGCAGGAAGCTCTCATTGTCCTCGCAAGCTCATAGGGTACCTCAGGATTGGTTATGCCTTTTGTATTGAACTTTATCGTGTTTTTATCTATCAGCTCTACCTCTGCGCCCATTTCGCGCAGGATAGTAAGACACTTAGTTATATCACTGATCTCAGGTACGTTTTCAAGAACACAGGTCTCGTCGCAAAGTATAGTTGCTGCAACAAGTGCAACTGCTGCGTTCTTCGCACCGCTTATCTGAACGGTACCTTTAAGCGGGGTACCTCCGTTGATAACAAACTTCTCCAAGTTTACACACTCCTTAAAGGAATATCGGTTCTTTCTTTGTTCCGATCTTCATTCATATTATTATAACACACTTTTATTAAAAATAAAAGCTATGTGAGAAAAATTCAACGATTTGTTTAAAATATTCAAAATGCAGCGTTGATTTATAGTGATTGAGCCGTTAAACCGCACGCTTTAAGAACATATGTTCACGCTTTGAACTGCTAAAATCATTTACCTAATTATTTTAACACACCATTTGAGAAAAATCAATAGCAAAATGCAGTTTTTTCAAAGAAAATCGACACTTTTCTTGAAGTTTTTCTGAAATGATTACAAAGGGATTACAGCTGTACGAAATTTCGGACAATTTTGTAATTTTTGTGTAATTTTTGAGTACAAAAAAATTCTCTGTTCGGCCTGAAATTATTTTATGATACATTTATTTGGACAACTGAGGAGAGATCTTTCACTGTTTTCAGAGCTGTCTTTGAAAAAAAATGAGCTGAAAGATACTCCGGGCAGTTAAGCTGAATGGCTGTTTTTTCTGTATGGTTTGACCTCGGTTTTCACAGATGTGCCAAAAATGAAAAAATGTGCGCGTTTTACTTGCAATTGGTAAGAAAATATGCTATAATAAATTGTTATTATTAGTAGTATAGTCTTTGGAGGGCTTTTTATGAGGATCTTGGGTATCGATCCGGGGTACGCTATAGTGGGGTACGGAGTGCTCGACTATGCAGGCTCTGCTTTCAGTGTGGTGGGGTTCGGTGCTGTTACAACGCCTGCCGGTCTGAGCTTTGAGAAAAGGCTCAAGATGATTTATGATGATATCACAGAGATCATCGAGACATACAAGCCCGACGAGATGGGTATTGAAAAGCTGTTTTTCAACACGAACGAAAAGACGGCAATAGATGTGGCTCAGGCGAGAGGTGTTACGCTTCTGCCGGCGATAATGAGAGGGATACCAATTTACGAATACACGCCTTTACAGGTGAAGTCTTCGATCGTTGGTTACGGGCGTGCGGAGAAAAAGCAGGTCCAGGAAATGACGAAGACGATGCTGCACCTGAAAGAGGTGCCGAAGCCTGATGACACTGCTGACGCTGTTGCGATAGCGATCACGCACGGGCTAAGCATAAACACGAGAAGAGTGCTGGGTGCGGTTAAGTGATAAAGATCTTAAAGTGCTCTCTGCCACCGGCGGAGTGGGTCTGAGATCGGAAATTGATGAGTTGAGGAGTTATTATGATATATTCGGTAAGAGGAAAGCTGATATATTCACAGGGTGATACTGCCGTTGTTGAATGCGGCGGTGTCGGTTATGAATGCAGAACTACGTTCTCGACTATAAGGGCTATTGCCGGTAAGGACGAGGTGATGCTTTACACACATCTTGCGGTGCGAGAGGATGCTATGGAGCTTTTCGGCTTTGCTAGCAAGGAGGAGCTTAAAAGCTTCAGGATGCTGATAGGGGTCTCGGGTGTGGGGCCTAAGGCGGCTATATCTATACTGTCGGCGGTGACGCCTTCTCAGTTCGCGCTTGCTGTGGCGACCGGCGATTCGGCTTCGTTTACCAAGATAAAGGGGATAGGAGCTAAGACGGCACAGAGGATAGTGCTGGAGCTCAAAGACAAGATAGCTAAGGAGAACACTATTTCCGTAAGGGGAGAGGCTGCGGCGGCTGCACCTGCGGTGATGGACGACAGTGTTCGTGAGGCGATAACGGCGCTTGTCGTTCTCGGGTATTCTGAGGGCGAGGCGGCCTCGGCGATAGGTAAGCTTGACCCGACGCTGCCGACTGAGGAGCTTATCAAGAAGGCTCTTATGAGTCTGGCAAGGTTCAGGTGATAATGACGGGAAGGAGGAAGGTGCTTCGTAAGGCGGAGCATTGCACCCGATATGATAGAAAAAGGCGAATTTGACATTGAAAGAATAGTTACTCCGAAGGAGACCGTTTCTGAGACGACTGATGATTTTGAGGCCAGCCTCAGGCCTTTGACGCTTGATGAATACATCGGGCAGGATAAGGTAAAGGAGAATATGAAAATATATATCCAGGCGGCTAAGAACAGGGGAGACAGTCTCGATCATGTGCTGCTGTACGGACCTCCTGGACTTGGAAAGACTACGCTCTCGGCGATAATCGCGCACGAAATGGGCGTGAACATCAGGATAACATCAGGACCGGCCATTGAAAAGCCGGGAGACCTTGCGGCACTGCTGACTAATCTTGAAAAGGGCGATGTGCTTTTCATTGACGAGATACACAGGCTTTCACGGCAGGTGGAAGAGGTGCTTTACCCGGCGCTTGAGGATTATGCGCTGGATATCATCATGGGTAAGGGGCCTGCGGCAAGGTCGATAAGGATAGAGCTCAATAGGTTCACGCTTATAGGTGCGACGACGAGGGCAGGACTTTTGTCGGCGCCGCTGCGTGACAGGTTCGGAGTTATCCAGAGACTTGATCTTTACACGACAGAGCAGCTGACGGATATCGTTAAGAGGTCTGCGATAATTCTGGGTGTGGGCTGTGATGAGGCCGGCGCTGTTGAGATAGCTAAGCGCTCACGCGGGACACCGAGAATAGCTAACAGGTTCCTCAAAAGGGTGAGGGACTTTGCCGAGGTCATGGGCAACGGTATCATCACTGAGGAGATAGCAAAGATAGCTCTGAACAGAATGGAAGTTGACAGGCTGGGGCTCGATAAGCTGGACAAGAGACTTCTGAATATGATAATAAAGGGCTACAACGGCGGACCTGTGGGCCTTGAGACGCTGGCGGCAGCTATAGGCGAGGACGCTGTAACGATTGAGGATGTTTGTGAGCCGTATCTTATGCAGCTGGGGTTCATCTCAAAGACGCCCAGAGGCAGGGTGGCGACCCAGCTGGCTTACGATCACTTAGGCATACTTAAAGACGGACAGACGCATTTATAATTCTGACATAAGGAGATGGTTTCTATGGGAAGACTTTTTGGCACCGACGGTGCAAGAGGAGTTGCAATAACTGAGCTTACCTGTGAGATGGCGATGCAGATAGGCAGGGCGGCTGCGCTCGTGCTCTCAAAGGGTAAAGAGGGTAAGGCTAAGATAATTATAGGAAAGGACACTAGGATATCGAGCGATGTGCTGGAGGCTGCACTGGTGTCGGGTATATGCTCGGTGGGGGCTGACGCTTATCTGCTGGGAGTTATACCTACGCCTGCGGTGGCACTGCTGGTAAAGCAGTACGGTGCGGATGCAGGTGTTATGATATCGGCGTCACATAACTCGGTTGAGTTTAACGGTATAAAGCTGTTTTCTGGAAGCGGGTTCAAGCTGCCTGACAGTGTTGAGGCCGAGATAGAGGAGCTTATTCTTGACAGGCCTGAGGATATAGAGCTTTGTGACGGGGGCGATATCGGCAGGGTTTACGCTGAGGATAATGCTGTATGGGATTATGTAAGGCACATAATGAAGTCGAGCCCTTCGGATTTCAAGGGGATAAAGGTGGCGCTTGACTGCGCTAACGGTGCGGCATCGGTATGTGCACAGAAGATATTTGAAGGCCTTGGAGCTAAATGCGTTATGCTCAACGACAAGCCTGACGGTACGAACATCAACAGGGACTGCGGTTCTACTCATATCGAGGGGCTTCAGAAGGCTGTTATTGAGAATCACTGCGACGTGGGGCTTGCCTTTGACGGCGATGCTGACAGGTGCCTTGCAGTAGATGAGAACGGCGAGCTGATAGACGGCGACAAGCTTATGGCGATATTCTCGCTTTATATGAAGGAGCTGGGACTGCTCAAGAGCAACACCTGCGTGGTGACTGTGATGACTAATCTCGGTTTTTTCAAGTTTGCGAAGAAGAATAACGTTGTTGTTACCACAACTAAGG
>CACXFU010000098.1 GCA_902767035.1 uncultured Ruminococcus sp. | reverse complement strand
TAGCTTTGCAGGACTGAAAGAACAAGGCTTCGTGAGCGGACAGTAAAACGCTTAAAACCCCCTCTATTTCCCGTCCTTTGAGCTGTCGTGCTCTATGCGGTCTCTCTTTGTCTCGATAGGCGCATTTCCTACGCCCTCGGTCGCTTCGGGCGTCAGCACTATCTTCATCGTTGAGAATATAATGCTCATATCAAGGCTGAGCGACTGCCTTTCTATATACATCAGGTCGAGCTTCAGCTTGTCATACGGTGTAGTGTTATACTTTCCCAGCACCTGGGCATACCCCGTAAGCCCTGCCTTGACCTTCAGGCGGTACTTGAATTCCGGCATAGTCTTTTCGTATTTTTTCGCGATCTCCGGCCGTTCAGGTCTCGGCCCCACGAATGACATATCGCCTTTAAGTATATTAAACAGCTGAGGCAGCTCGTCAAACCTTATTTTCCTGATGATCTTTCCCACAGGTGTGATGCGCTTGTCGTCCTTTTTAGCGAGGGTAGCGCCGCTTTTTTTCTCGGCATTCACCACCATGCTCCTGAATTTGAGCACATTGAACACCTTGCCGCCCATTGTCAGTCTCTTCTGAGAATAGAACACCGGCCCGCCGTCATAAGCCTTGATAGCGATCGCCGTAATAAGCATAAACGGTGAGAACACCACAATAGCCACCGCTGAAAGCAGAATATCTATAAGTCTTTTTATCACCCTCTGATCCCACTGCAGCCCGTCATTTCTTGCCAGCAGCAGGGGAGTATCGAACAGGTGGAAGTCATCAGCCCCCCTGATGATGATATCAGACAGCTTCGGATTTATATACACTCTGATAGAGTGCTCAAACGTGAATTTTACAAGCTTGTTCCTTAGGTCGCTCTGCAGGTCAGAAATTATAACGGCCTCATGCTCCAAGATAGCGGCCTCCAGATCCTCTAAGCTCTCCTCAGCGCTCATAGCCTTGCAGATGCGGTACTTATCATTTCTCGTGCTCATCTTGTGAACGAGGTACTTAGCGTTCTGGTTGCCGTATATCATTATCATCTTTTTCGGAGGATACAGCGTGTGGTATATCTTTGTCAGCACCAGAGACCACACCGCGGCAAATGCCCCCTCTATCAGTGACATCACCAGTATAGGCGCAACGCCCAGTCTGCCTCGCCCGATAAGAGAGATCAGAACGAATTCTGCAGCATTTGTGCATATGATAGTCAGTGCCTGAGAGAGGAACAGTCCGCTGAACTTAGAGTATCCTAGTCTGAAAGCGCTGAAAATATTACCGGTAAACATATAAATAAGCATATATATGCCCACCATAAGTATATTACCGTAGAACCAGAACGAGTCGTCCATCTTCTCATTGTAGTAATCATACCAAACAACGCTGAAGCACTTCATAAACACAAGTATAATGAGCAGAGCTCCGAAATAATTCAGAATACGTTTATATTGCTCTTTATTATTATTCAAGAGATCACATTCCTTCATAAAAAGTACAGTATCCCCTATAGTATAGCATAAGTCGTCCTTTTTATCAAGCCCCGAAGGGGATATTTGTGGTAATTCAACAAAAAGAGACTGCCGTTATCAAAAACAGCAGTCTCTTGTTTTATTTGATATTTGCCTTAAAAGCTCATTTATTCGGCTTTTTCTTTTTGTTCTTTCTCACCGTCATATTGTGGTGCTCGGTGGGCTTTAATACCTGCTCGCGCTCGGGAGCCGCATTTCTTCTCACCTGTATAGTGAAGAGCATTCTCACAGTGTCCTCACGGATAGACGCTACCATATCGTCGAACATATCCATACCCTCAACACGGTACTCGACAACAGGGTTCCTCTGGCCGTATGAACGCAGCCCGATACCGCGCTTGAGCTCCTCCATATCGTCGATATGATCCATCCACTTTGTATCAACAACTTTAAGCAGAACCACTCTCTCGATCTCTCTGAGCAGAGGCTTTGTAAGATCCTCCTCGCGCTTTTCATAGATCTTCATAGCTCTGTCAGTAAGCGTCTCTATGATCTTCTCGCGAGTAAGGTCGTCCAGCTCCTGAGGAGTGTACTCAAAGTCGCTGTCTACAGTTATAAGTCCGAGAAGCCTCTCTTTAAGTCCCTGCAGGTTCCAGTCATCAGTGATATCTCCCACAAGATACATATTTACGGAATCCTCAACAAATCCCTTTATCATATTGAGGATATCCTCGTGCAGGATATCGCCGTCCGGGTCAGAGCCGCCCTCAACGCCGCTGTCGAGCACTCTCTGTCTCTGGCCGTAAATGATCTCACGCTGAGTGTTCATAACGTCGTCGTAGTTGAGGACATTCTTTCTGATGTTGAAGTTTCTGCCCTCTATCTTCTTCTGCGAG
>CACXFU010000097.1 GCA_902767035.1 uncultured Ruminococcus sp. | reverse complement strand
GATGAGCTTATCGCTCACTGGGAGGCACTTGTTGACAAGTATCCTATCATCTCCATCGAGGACGGCCTTGATGAAGAGGACTGGGAAGGCTGGGTAAAGATGACCGCACAGATCGGCGGCAAGGTACAGCTCGTTGGCGACGACCTCTTCGTAACCAACACAGAGAGACTTGCAAAGGGCATTCAGCTTGGCGCAGCAAACTCTATCCTTATCAAGCTCAACCAGATCGGTTCCGTATCCGAGACACTTGAGGCTATCAAGATGGCACACAAGGCTGGTTACACAGCTATCTCCTCCCACAGATCCGGTGAGACAGCAGACACCACCATTGCAGACCTTGCAGTAGCCCTCAACACCTGCCAGATCAAGACAGGCGCACCTTCGAGATCAGAGAGAGTTGCAAAGTACAACCAGCTTCTCAGAATCGAAGAGCAGCTTGGTGCAGCAGCAGATTATCCTCAGATGGGTGCATTCAACGTAAAGAAGTAATTCTTGCACTATAATAAAAAAATGGCCTCCGCTTGTGCGGGGGTCATTTTTTGTCAGTATATTGTGCGGACCTGCCGGGAGAAAACCTTTCTGAAGAAAGGTTCTTCCCCCAGACCCCCTTTCCAAAGACTTTTAAATCTTTTTGGCAAAGGGGCACGACATTTAAATAACGTACTACTAAAGGGCAGCTGTTCTCCGTTCTGAGAGAACAGCTGCCCCTTTGCCAAAAAGACATAGAAGTTTTAGGAAGGGAGTTTGAGGGATGAACCCTTTTTCAAAAGGGTTTCCCTCAATAAGTTCAGTCACCTGCGCGGAGCAGGGGAGTTGAAAAGGGAAGCTACCGCCTCGCAGATCTTGTTTGCTATGTACGGGTTGTTCATCGTGTAAAGGTGTATACCGTCCACATCGTTTGCGATCAGGTCAACTATCTGCGACACCGCATAAGCTATCCCCGCATCTCTCATAGCGATAGGGTCGTTCTCGTACTTGTTCATTATCGTCATAAACCTCTTTGGCAGTGACGCATGGCAAAGTGTAGTCATTCTCAGTATCTGCTTTTTGTTCACGACCGGCATTATTCCAGCCTCTATCGGCACATTTATCCCGGCGATAGCCGTCTTCTCGCGGAAGCTGTAGAACGTCTCGTTGTCAAAAAACAACTGAGTTATCAGGTGAGAGCACCCGGCGTCTACCTTCATTTTCAGGTTATGTATGTCGCTCACACTGTCCGCGCATTCAGGGTGCGTCTCAGGGTAGCACGCCCCTATCACATTAAAGTCACTGTTCTCCTTAATGAACCTCACCAGCTCATAAGCGTACTTGAAATCTCCTGCCGGCTCTTCACCGTCGCGCCTGTCCCCCCTGAGGGCGAGCACGTTTTCTATGCCGGCCTTTTTCATTTTATCTATCTGCTCCAGAGCGTCCTCTTTAGTCAGATAAATGCAGGGCAGGTGAGCCGCAGCCTCTATCCCGTGTTTCTCTTTGATCGACGCACAAATATCTATCGTCGCATTAGACTTACTTCCGCCGGCACCGTAAGTAACGCTGATAAAATCTGGCTTAGCCTCACCCAGCTCTTCAATAGTGCTGTATATCGATTCCACAGGCGTGTCACTTTTAGGAGGAAAAACCTCAAACGAAAGTGTAGTCTTTTCCGCAAACAGCTTATCTAATTTCATTATATAATACCTCTTTCCTGATAGGATAAGTATATTATATCATACGATCATAAAAAAGTAAAGACGTGCGTACAAAAACAATACCATCAAAGTTTTAGTGCTCACGCCCTTGATATGCAACCATCCTCACCGGCAGCTTTAATAATAATCAGGCCGCTGTTTCATAACAACTGCCTCTTGACAAAAGTGTGTTCCTTCTATAAACCGGAATTTGCCTCCTGATTATTTTTGCTTGACATTCCGCCTATTGTGTGTTATAATCAAGGGGAACAAGGCGGAGGCGTTCCCCAGATATTGACGTTTGTCGGGTCCTTCTTTGTTCTTAATCGGTTTGCTCTACCGCAGCGAACCGATTTTTTATTATCTCAGCTTTTTATATTTCTTTTTAAGCCGTTTCAACAGCGGCACGCCTCTGCCTACTGCGTATCGCTTTCCAGCAGCATACCGCTGTCCTCAGTCATTCCGAAGATCTTCCAGCTTCGGCCTATCCTGCCGACGTAGATGTAGAGCTTAGCTTCCTCTGAGCCCTCAGACCCTCTGAACGTCACGTTAGTAACTATCTCGTAAGCCTCCGACACCTTTGGCGTGCGGCCGTAAGCAGCCTTGTATCCGCTGAGATCATATTCGCCCTTTTCAAGCTTGGTCTCTTTTCCGAAATCCACCGATATAGTGTACCCCTCGCCGTACTGCTCAATAAAGTCGGCGTAGAGCACCTCTTTCATTACCTGTTCCTTGGAGTATCCGCCCTCTTTTCTCTGAGTCTCGTACTCCTCTTTCATATCTGAGGGGAAGCATTCGATGAACTTGTCAAAGTTGCTGTTCTGGATAGAGCTGAAATACTGCTTTATCACGTCCGTCTTCTCAACGTGGAAGATAACACCGCTCTGCCATAATACAGCTATCACGACCCCCACTACCACCACAGCCACAAGGATAAGCGTCTTCACCCCTGCATTCTTGTCGTAGTTGCGGTTTTTCTTTCTTGCTTCAAGCCGCTCCTTTTCCCACTTCGCGTATACCGCCTTGTCCTCAGCTGTGCGGAACCTTTCGGGCTTTGTAGCCTTTTTATACTTCGCCGCCGCCTTGGAAGTTTTCAGCTTCGGGTCACCGTACCCGCATTTATCACAATATTTCCCGCTGTACATCTCACCGCAGGAATTACAAACCTTAGCCATAAAAACAAACCTTTCCGGAAAAAATATCAAACGAGACCCGTCTGACGCTGACTATAATAATACTACTTTTAAGAATATTTGTCAACGCATCATCTTAACCTGCATTATATCACGGTTTTCAAAAAATGTAAAGAGGGCGCTCACCCCCTAAATTCTTTAGCTACACAGCTCTACTTATAATAATAGCCGCTCATACATACTCACAACTGCACTCTCATTTGCCACTCCCACACGGGCGCCAGCCCTGCAAACGGCGATACCACCTCGTAGAG
>CACXFU010000096.1 GCA_902767035.1 uncultured Ruminococcus sp. | reverse complement strand
TACCTTTATCACGGCCGTGTACAGGAGTTAGCAGAAGGAGCCCGTGAAGGCGGACTCAAGTTCTAAAGAGGAGGGAAAACTTTGGCTTTAATAGACGCTTCAAATATGGAACTCGAAGAAAAGGTTGTCGCTATAAACAGAGTATCTAAGACTGTTAAGGGCGGCCGTATAATGAAGTTCTCGGCTCTCGTTGTTGTCGGCGACGGCAACGGCATCGTAGGCTTCGGCATCGGAAAGAGCGGAGAGGTTCCCGATGCGATCAGAAAGGCTATCCAGGACGCTAAGAAGAACCTTATCAGAATCTCGCTCAAGGGGACAACTATCCCTCACGAGATCGTAGGTAAGTTCGGCGCAGGCGAGGTCCTTATGAGACCTGCTGCACCCGGTACAGGAGTTATCGCTGGCGGTCCTGTCAGAGCAGTCGTTGAGATCGCAGGCATCAAGGATATCAGAACGAAGTCACTTCGCTCTAACAATCCTTACAACGTCGTCAGAGCGACCGTAAACGGCCTCTCCAGAGTAAGATCCGCAGAGACTGTGGCTGCTCTCAGAGGAAAGACCGTAAAAGAAATGTTAGGTTAAGGAGGAAAGGCAAATGGCATTGAATATCGAACTGGTCAAGAGCCTTAACGGCAGAAGTGACAAGCAGGTCTCAACTGCTGCTTCTCTTGGCCTCAGAAAGATCGGGGATAAGACCAGCCAGCCTGATAATCCTCAGACACAGGGAAAGATAAAGGTCATCTCCCATCTTGTAAAAGTGACCGAAGCTTAATAAGGAGGTGCGATCTTAAATGAAACTGCACGAATTATCACCTGCTCCGGGCGCAGTGAAAGACGTTAAGCGCAAGGGCAGAGGCCACGGTTCGGGAAACGGCAAGACCGCAGGCAAGGGACATAAGGGCCAGAAGGCTCGTTCCGGCGGCGGAGTAAGACCGGGCTTCGAGGGCGGACAGACAGCTCTCGCAAGAAGAACTCCTAAGCGTGGATTCAATAATATTTTTGCGACAAAGTACGCAACAGTGAACGTTTCTGATCTTGAAAAGTTCGTTGACGGAACAGTCGTTGATACAGAGCTTCTAAAGGCTTCAGGTATCATCAAGAAGGAGCTTGACGGCGTCAAGGTCCTCGGAAACGGAGAATTGACAAAGAACCTTACCGTTAAGGCTGCTAAGTTCTCTGCAGCTGCTAAGGAAAAAATCGAAAAGGCAGGCGGGAAGGCTGAGGTGATGTAATTGTGATAGAGACATTTCGTAATGCCTGGAAAGTTCCGGAATTAAGAAAAAAACTTCTCTTTACTTTTTTCATCATCGTAATCTACAGGATCGGCGGTACGGTACCTGTACCGTTCCTCGATTCGGACGCGCTGACAGCATGGTTCGAGCAGAGCAACTCATCGGGTGACTTTTTCAGCTACCTGAACGTTCTCTCCGGAGGTAACTTCGCGAAGGCTACATTGCTTGCTCTGTCGGTATCACCGTACATCAACGCGCAGATCATTATCCAGCTTCTCACCTATGCGCTCCCTCCTCTGGAAAGACTCCAGAAGGAAGGACCCGAGGGAAGAAAGAAGCTCGACAAGATCACAAAGTACGCAGCTCTTGCAATTTCGCTGTTCCAGGGCTGGGCTTACTACCTCACACTGAAGAAGGCAGGCGCCGTTATCTATACTGACGGCTTCGACAAGATCTTCGCTGAGATAGTAATAATCGCCTGCTTCACCGCGGGTGCATCGCTCACTATCTGGCTCGGCGATCAGATCAACGAGAAGGGTATCGGAAACGGTATCTCGATGCTCCTGTTCGCAGGTATCATAGCTCGTGGTCCTGCGGCTGTTATCAGCCTGTTCGACTACGCTAAGACCGGCGAGGCTAAGAACATCATTCTCGTTATCGCAATAATGGTGATCTTCGTTCTCATGATAGGCTTCATCATCTTTATGAACGAGGCTGAGAGAAGGATCCCCATCCAGTATGCAAAGCGCGTTGTCGGAAGAAGACAGTACGGCGGCCAGAGCACATACATCCCCGTGAAGATAGCAATGAGCGGCGTTATGCCTATCATCTTCGCGATGGCGTTCATGTCACTGCCGTCAACTCTGAAGATGTTCATCACCCCGAAGGACGGAAGCTTCTATTCCAAGTTCCTCAAGTGGTTCGAGTATACTTCACCGTTCTATGCTTGTCTTTATTTCGTACTCATAATTGCGTTCAACTATTTCTATGTTTCAATGCAGTATAACCCCGTTCAGATAGCTAACGACCTGAGACAGAACAACGGCGCTATCCCCGGCATCAGACCCGGTAAGCCTACCTCCGATCATCTGAAAAAGATCTTCGGAAAGATCACCCTCGTGGGTGCGGTGTTCCTCGGCGTTATAGCTATATTCCCGATAATCTTTACGGTCATCACCGGAATGAACATCGCAATGGGCGGTACCTCGATCCTGATCGTCGTATCCGTTGCACTTGAAACAGCAAGAACTATGGAATCCCAGATGATGATGCGTCATCACAGAGGTTTCCTCGAATAAGCCGTATCGATCAACTTGAAAGGAGTTAGTTATGAATATAATTCTTTTAGGCGCTCCCGGTGCGGGCAAGGGTACACAGGCAGAGGTCATCTGCAAGGAACTCGATATCCCCACCATTTCAACAGGCAATATGCTCAGAGCAGCCGTTAAGGCAGGCACTGAGTACGGACTGAAGGCAAAGGCCGCTATGGACGCAGGCGCACTTGTTTCCGATGACATAGTTATCGGTATCCTCAAGGACAGGATCGCTGAGCCCGATGCTCAGAACGGCTTCATTCTTGACGGCTTCCCGAGGACTGTTCCTCAGGCAGAGGCCCTCGACACAATGGGCGTGAGGATCGACAAGGTTGTTGAGATCTTCGTTCCCGATGAGATGATCAAGAGAAGAGTAACAGGCAGAAGAGTTTGCCTTGACTGCGGCGCGACCTACCACATCGACTACAAGCCTTCAAAGGTTGAGGACGTTTGTGATGTTTGCGGCAAGCCGATCGTTATAAGAAAAGACGATCAGCCCGAGACAGTCATCAGCAGACTTGAGACCTACCATAAGACAACAGCTCCGCTCAAGGACTACTATGAGAAGCAGGGCAAGCTCGTTTCCATCGACGGAACAAAGGACGTTGCAACCACCTCTCAGCTCGTTCTTGAGGCACTCAAGGGCTGATAGAAAGTCAGGGAGCAAATGATCTGTTTAAAATCTCAGAAAGAGATCGAAAAACTGCGCAAGGCTAACAGGATCACCGCAGAGGCTATCCTCTATGCGGGTGAATCCCTGAAGCCGGGTATGACCACCTATGAGCTTGACAAGATAATCGAGAGATATTACGCATCTCACGGCACAAGGTCGGGCTTCAAGGGTTATGACGGGTTTCCGGGGTCAGCTTGTATATCTGTGAATGATGAGGTCATCCACGGTATACCAGGTCCCAGAAAGATACAGGAGGGCGATATCGTATCGATAGATACGGGCGCTATAATCGACGGCTATTACGGAGATTCATGCAAGACGTTCGCCTGCGGCAAAATATCTGACGACGTTCAGGCATTGCTCGATTCTACCGAGGAGAGCCTTATGCTTGCAGTCGATATGGTAAAGCCGGGCGTCAGGATAGGTGATATAGGCGCGGCAATACAAAAGTATAATGAGGACAGAGGCTTTTCCGTTGTAAGAGAGTTCGTCGGCCACGGACTTGGCAAGGATATGCACGAGGACCCCGAGATACCGAACTTCGGCAAGGCGGGTCACGGCATCAGACTTGTCGCAGGTATGGTCATCTGCATCGAGCCTATGATAAATATGGGCACGGCAAAGGTGAAGATCATGCCCAACGGCTGGACGGTAAAAACTCAGGACGGAAAGTGGTCCGCACACTTTGAGCACGCGATCGCTGTAACGAAGGACGGCGCTGTAATTCTCAGCAGACCGTAGCGGAGGACAGCATTGTGGATATAAAGATCGGTTCTGTGGTGAAGGGCACAGCAGGTCGTGAAAAAGGCAGGTACTTCGTTGCGGTAGACGCCCACGACGGCTTTGTGTATATCGCGGACGGCAAGGAGCGCAAGCTCTCAGCCCCCAAGAAGAAAAACATAAAGCACATTTCACCTGTAGATGCCTGCATAAACACAGACGGACTTACAGACAAGAAGCTAAGACAGCTGACACGTTCGTATCTGACCCAAGCGGACTGTCAGAAAGACCAATAGCCTTGAATGAGGAGGTTTTTTGATGTCAAAGGAAGATGTAATCGAAGTTGAAGGCACGGTCATTGAGGCCAAGCCCAATGCTACGTTCCTGGTGGAGCTTTCAAACGGGCATAAGATCCTTGCTCATATCTCGGGAAAGCTCAGAATGAATTACATTCGTATCGTTCCCGGGGATAAGGTAAAGGTCGAGATGTCGCCTTATGACTTGACAAAAGGAAGAATCACCTGGAGAGCAAAGTAAAGCTCGCAAGGGTATAATCGGTCGGGGGAATGCCCCGCGGCTATCGTTTATTAATCGAAGGAGGTATTCTAATGAAAGTAAGACCTTCAGTTAAGCCTATCTGCGAAAAGTGCAAGGTGATAAAGAGAAAAGGCAAGATAATGGTTATCTGCCAGAATCCCAAGCACAAGCAGAGACAGGGCTAACAGACCAATAATGGAGGTGCAGCTAAAAAATGGCTCGTATTGCTGGTATTGACCTGCCTAAGGATAAGAGAATAGAGGTTGCTCTTACTTATATCTACGGCATCGGTCAGAAGACTGCTACAAAGATACTCGAGGAAACAGGCGTTGACCCTGATACCAGAGTCAGAAATATGAACGAGGACGATGTAGCAAAGCTTCGTGAATATATTGATCACAATATTACAGTTGAGGGTGACCTCAGAAGAAATGTGGCTCTCAATATCAAGAGACTCACAGAGATCGGTTGCTACCGTGGTCTTCGTCACCGTAAGGGTCTGCCTGTAAGAGGACAG
>CACXFU010000095.1 GCA_902767035.1 uncultured Ruminococcus sp. | reverse complement strand
TGACGACTTTACCTGCGCTGACGTTGACGGAAACGGCGTGATAAATGCGGCGGATCTTCTGAAAATGAAGGCGCATATGAAGGGCGTAACACTACTCTGGTAATAACAAAAACGAGCGTTCCCGCGGGAGCGCTCGTTTTACTTTTTACTTCACATACCCCAGTATTATCTCTCTCATCAGCTCCGATGCGCTCTGCTTTTTGTCAAGCGTCACCGTGAAATACGGCTTTTGCTCGTCAACAAATTTAAGCCTGCTCGCGTACCTCTCAAAAAGGTAATTTACAAGCCCCGGCTCACACTCGCTGAAATAGAAGAACACTCTGTCGCCGCGCTGAGCTATCTCCTTTATCCCGTGCTTGACCGCAACGTTTCTCATCAGCGCAATGTCGATAAGATCCGCAACAGCCCTCGGCGGCTCCCCGTAACGGTCGATCAGCTCGTCGAGCACATCTCTCGAATCCTCCTCGTTCCCGATAGACGCTATCTTTCTGTAGCAGTCTATCCTCTGCGACGTGTTCCCGATATAGCTCTCCGGTATGTAAGCATCTATCGCGATATCCACAAGGCAGTCCTCCGGCGAGGGCGGAAGCTCCTCACCCTTTGCCTGTGCCACCGCCTCATTCAGAAGCCTTATGTACATATCATAACCCACAGCCTCCATATGGCCGTGCTGTCTTCCGCTCAGTATAGACCCTGCGCCTCTTATCTCCAGATCCCGCAGCGCTATCCTGAACCCCGAACCGAACTGAGTGAACTCTCTTATAGCGTCCAGCCTTTTCGCCGATGCCTCGCTCAGCACCTTTCCTCTCCTGAACGTAAAGTACGCGAACGCCCTCCTGTTCGAGCGCCCCACTCTTCCCCTCAGCTGGTACAGCTGTGAAAGCCCCAGCCTGTCAGAATCCTCTATTATGAGCGTGTTCACGTTCGGCACATCAACTCCCGTCTCGATGATAGTCGTGCAGACGAGCACGTCTATCTCGCGGTCGCAAAGCTGCCTCCATATCTCCGAGAGCTCCTTCTCCGGCATCTGTCCGTGCGCCACTGCTATCCTTGCCTCAGGCACGGCCTCAGCTATCTTATGCGCCGCCATAAGTATGCTCTCCACACGGTTGTAAATGTAGTATACCTGTCCTCCGCGCCTGAGCTCCTTCTGTATAGCGTTTACCACTACCCCCAGATTATATTCTATCACATAAGTCTGCACAGGGTACCTGTCAACAGGCGGCTCCTCTATCACCGACATATCCCTTATCCCGCTCATCGCCATATTCAGCGTCCTCGGTATAGGTGTCGCAGAAAGCGTCAGCACATCGACGCCCTTGAAAAGCTCCTTGAACCTCTCCTTGTGCGCCACGCCGAAGCGCTGCTCCTCATCAATGATGACAAGCCCCAGATCCTTGAACTTAACGTCCTTCTGCACCAGCCTGTGCGTCCCGATGATGAGATCTATCGTTCCGCGGTTGAGCTCGCGCACTATCTTCTCCTGCTCCTTAGGCTTGCGGAACCTTGACAGCAGCTCCACCTTTATTGGAAAATGCCCGAATCTCTGCACAGCCGTCTGGTAATGCTGCCACGCCAGCACCGTCGTCGGGCAGAGAAGCGCTGCCTGCTTTCCGTCAAGCATACACTTGAACGCTGCCCTGAGCGCCACCTCTGTCTTTCCGAACCCCACATCACCGCAGAGCAGTCTGTCCATAGGCACAGGCTTTTCCATATCGGCCTTTATCTCCGCTATCGACCTCAGCTGGTCGTCCGTCTCCTCATAGTCGAACCTCTCCTCAAAATCCATCTGCCAGTCGTTGTCGGGAGAGAACGGGAACCCCTTTGCAGCCTGCCTTCTGGCGTAAAGCTCCGTCAGCTCCTTAGCCATATCCTTAACGGCGGAGCGCACCTTGTTCCTTGTCTTTTTCCATTCGTTAGTGTTCAGCTTGTTCAGCCTTACGCCCTCATCGTCGCCCGTACCGATATACCTCGATACCAGATCAAGCTGCGTTACCGGCACGTAAAGCACGTCAGTTCCCGCATATTTTATCGTTATATAATCCTTTGTCGAGCCGTTCGTCTCAATGCTCTTTATCCCGTCAAACTTTCCTATGCCGTACATCGCATGAACGACCAGATCTCCGCGCCTTATATCCGAAAGCGACTTTATCTCTTCTCCTGCCTTGTGCTTGTATCGGCGCTTTTTCGAGGTCAGAGTCTTCTGCTGAGTTATCACCGCGCAGCCGATATCGGGGTAATCGAACCCTCCCGAAAGGCTTCCCGTTCTCACATAAACTCTGCCCTTTTCTATCTCGCTGTCGTCCCTCAGCGGTTCGGCGTCTATCCCCTCGCCGACAAGGTCCTTTATTATTATCGGCAAAGTCTTCTCCGACCCTGCCAGCAGCACCGTGCAGTAGCCCTGTCCGCAAAGGTCTTTGAGCTCCTCATCAAGCGTCACTATATTTCCGCTCCAGCTCGATGTCTGGCGGCAGTTTGCATTTATCAGCTTTCTGAACCTTATCTCACCGTTTGAGCGCATAAAGCTGTCAAGAAAGACCGCTCTCCTTTTTAGTATCTCGCTCTCAACATCTGCAAGCTCGGTGTAAAAGCCCATCACCTTCGGGAAAAGTATCCCCTCCTCCAGCAGCTGCTTTATATCCTCTGAAAGCTGCGAGAGCACAGCCCTGCCCTTGTCGATACAGTTTGAGTATTCGCACACTGCGGTTATGCCGCTCTCAAAATAGTCAAACACCGTGTATGTCCTGTCATAGCATATGCTGTAGTATTTATCAAGGTCCGTCAGCATTATCCCTGCATCAAGCGCCTCGATATCACGGCTTATGCTGAGCCTTATCTTCTCAGCCTGCCTGCCCCTTGCCGATGATGACAGCTTTTTAAGCTTTTCGGTCAGCTCCTCTCTGTCGGGAAAGATTATCTCCAGCGCCGGGAATATCATTACCTCTTTAAGGCTGTTCGTCCTCCTCTGAGACTCCACATCAAAATATGATATCGTGTCTATCTCATCGCCCCAGAGCTCTATCCTTACAGGTCTGCTCTCCTGAACAGGGAACACATCTATTATCGAACCGCGGTGTGAAAACTGTGCCTGTCCCTCTATCTGATCCGTCCTCGTATACCCTGCCGCGATGAGCTTTCTTATTAGCTCTGCCGTGTCAACGGTGCTCCCCTCCGAGAGCTCAAACGAGTATTCCTTCAGAGCCTTGGGCGGGATAGCTGCCTGCAGACAAGCCTCGATACCTGCACAGCAGACCGTGCTTTTCCCCTGAGATATCCGCGATAGCGCCTCGAGCCTTTTGTGTTCATACTCTCTTGATATCCCCTCCATAAGCGCAAAGTTCAGATCCTTCGCCGGAAAGAACACCGCAGTAGTATCGCCTGACATCTCATTGATATCCTGCGTCATTCTGAGGGCGTGCGCTTCATCGTCACATATGACGAGCACCGGAGATATCCTGCTCAGCCCGAGCACAGTATGCGCCTTGTGAATATTCGACACACCCGACACCGACACAGGCGTAAACCCTTTCAGCACACAGTTATTGATATCCTTAACAAACGGCAGCCTCGCCGCCATTTTCTCAAATACATTCATAAAACCACCAAGACGGGAACTCAGGTAATAGGGAATAGGGAATAGGGAATAGGTATGGTATCGCCTTCGGCGATGATTTTTAATTGCTGCAAAACCAACACCATATCATTACCCATTCCGATCTCTGTTCCTTATAACCTATTATCTATTCCCTGTTACCTATTACCTATTCCCTATTACCTGTTACCTATTACCTATTCCCTATTACCTATTCCCTATTACCTATTACCTATTCCCTGTTGCCTAGTTGAATTTGTTCATTGCTTCGTTTATTTCGCCCTTGACGATCAGCTCTATCGCTTCGCAAACGTTGTTGTTTATCTCGGAGAGCTTTTTCATTTCCTCGTCCGTGAACCTTGAAAGCACCCAGTCCGCAAGGTCGTAATCGGGGTGGGGCTTCTCACCGATCCCTATCTTTACGCGCGGAAAATCCTGCGAGCCGCAGAGCTCAATAATGCTTTTAATGCCGTTATGTCCCCCTGCCGAGCCCTTTCTCCTTATCCTCATATCGCCAACGCCCAGCGAGATATCGTCATAGATCACAATGATATTTTCGGGCTCTATCTCATAAAAATCCATAGCGTCGCTCACTGCCTCGCCGCTCTTGTTCATAAACGTCTGCGGTCTCATCACAAGGCAGCTTTTTCCGCCGATGACCGCCCTGTTGCACACCGCATTGAACTTGTGCTCAGCCGGTGAGAACGAGCATTTTTTCTCCAACGCCTCAACAGCCAGAAATCCGGCATTGTGGCGAGTCCTCTCGTATGACACACCGGGGTTGCCAAGTCCGACGATAATGAACTCAGGCTTAGCAGGTCTCTGTTCCTCGGAAAGTGCTTTAAGCTTCTCAAAAAGTCCCATTATATACCTCTTTTCGACAAAATCTATCAACGCACAATAACCCCGACTTTTCAAAAGCCGGGGTAACGTTTTTCTGTATTATAGCATAAGAAATTGACTTTGTCAAATAATAAAGTTCGCGCAGCGTTACGGTCTTATAGCATAGAGCGTAACTTACACCCTCCCCTCCGAGGGAGGGCAAACGGTTGAATAGCCCCTAACTACTTGCGTGGGGTAGGGGAGATGGTGCAGGGGCACGCCCCTGCTTCGCGCAGCGTTACAACTGATAGTTCCAAGCAAAACCAAAACCCTCCCCTACGGGGACGACACGACGTTGCCGCGCCTGCAAACGGTCTGATAGCGCTAAACTGCCTACGTGGGGTGGGGGCGTCCAGCCGTGCGGCGAGCACTCAGAACTTCTCTCCTATCTCATGCTTTTCTTTGTAATCCGTTTCCGGGTCGGGGTATTGCCCTACAATGCCCTCGTCTTTGCTTTCAGACCACTGTGCCACAGTAATATTGTAGTTTTGATCCACCTCATAATAAACATAACACTCATCCAAACCGCTGTCCTTCAACGCATCGTATAAAGCCTTATCTATCGCTTTATCACTGCCTTCAAGATCATCTATGCTGAGCACTACACCGCTTGTATATTCACCCTCAGGCATTTTCCCCTCAGCTATCATGTCAGCCATCTCATTATTTGCAGTAGTGAACACCAACTTTGCATTGCTGTTCGCAGTTTTCAGCTTTGACTTTGTAGCAATCGACGACTTGCTGCTGCCGTCATCATCGCTTCCGCCGGCTGACTTCACGCCCTTGAAAATAAGTATACCGCCCAGCACGAACACTGCCGCTATCAGCACAACTATAACGATCCCGATGATCAGATTTTTCGACCCGTTAGAGCTTGCCTGCTGCGGCATATTATACCCGCGCTGTCCGTTCGACAGATTAACGGGCTGGTTGTAGCCGTTGTTGAAATTATTCTGCTGATACTGCTGGTTCATCGGCTGTTGATACTGCTGAGGCTGCTGGTACTGCTGCTGCATAGGCTGCTGATACTGCGGCTGCTGAAAATCCTGCTGAGGTGTCTGTGCACCGCTCACCTGATTTCCGCACACTCCGCAGAACATTGACCCGTCAGCTATCTGACTTCCGCATTTTGGACAAAACATAACTATTCCTCCATTTTCATATTGGTGTATAGAATTCGTAAGGGCATTATACAACAATTTATCATTTTTGTCAATATTCGCCCAAACAAAAAAAGACCCGACGCAAGTCGGGTCAAAGAACTCAGATCTATTGCTCTTCGGTATGCTTTTGCATCTCTTTCCTGCAAAAGCTCAGAATATCCGGTATCTCAAACTTAACGATCTCCCATATCGTATTATAATTGATCGAGCCATAGTTGTGAACTACGATATTTCTTAACCTTTTAGTTCCTCTCCAGTCTATCTCTGTCTGAGTGTCCTGAATGAACTCCTCTGAAAAATGGGTCGTCAGCTCTCCGATCTGCACCAATGACATACATATTGACTTCTGAAAATCCTTATCAGCGATAAACTGTTCAAGCTCATCTCCGAATCTTGCCAGCGTATCATTGATATCATCACAGTATTCAACAATCTTGCTCAGTACGATATTATCCCTGTTTTCCATAAATAAACACTCCGTCCCTGCGAATACTGTCCAGCAGCTCTTTCATTCCTGCTTTTTCGTAATTATAAGCAATACCCATATCAGTTACTATATCTATTGATTTGTCAAAGCCCTCTTCAAGGTCGGCAAAAAGCGTAGCCAGCGTGTGGAACTTTTTATAGCTGTAATCCTCGATATAAAAATCAAGATCGCTGTCCCGTGACGCCTCATTCCTTGAATAAGACCCAAAAAGGAACACCCTTCCTATCTCATAAGAGGGTAATATCGAGCCCACTATATTCTTTATTTCTTCAATTGAATATATTTTATCAGTCATATATGCCCCTCCGTTTCATAGCTCTGTTCTTACAGCAAACATCTGACTTATTTGACATTGACTATATTATACACTATCCTTTCCGAAACGTCAATAATAATACAAAAAATCTCCTCTCCCGAATTACCGGAAGAGGAGAAACAGCACTCATATCTCAAAATCGATATACTCGATAAAGGTGTTGTCGAAAGCGCCCTTATCTTCAAGGCAGTTGTACATAGCCCTTGCGCCGATGTACGTCACATACAGGCTTCCAAGCATCACAGCTATAGTCACCAGCAGTGACAGGATACCAATAAACGCGCTTCCCAGCGGCTTAGCCTTTCTGGTCTGCAAAGCCATCTGATAATCGTTCCTCAACGCCAGCTGAGCCTGCATATCTAATCTCTTCTCATTCATAAGTATCCCTCCTCTTTTAATACACGCCGGTCTGACCCGACAAGCACAATATACAGCACTTTTTCGCATTTGTCAATAGTCTGCTCCAAATTTTCATCAATCTGACACAATGCTGTTAAGGAGGTTACGCTTTGTCACCACTCCTGCCGTTTATCCTGTCAGCGAGCTCCTTTGCCTCATCGAAAGAGCTGAATCCGCCGGCTATCTGACAATTACCGTCAACGATCTTACTGGTAACCGTAGGTGCAAATATGCACTCGCCGTCCACCCAGACAGACACCTGTCCTTCTCCTGCCAGTCTTTCAGTCACTTCGGCAAAGGCTGCCGTGCCCTCATCATCAAAGCTTACCGAGATCACATAGTCGATAACTCCCGTGGTCTCGTCCTTAATGGCGTTTACCTCTGCGCTCACGATATTTTCGCCTGTCAGAACTACCGCGCCGTCTTCGGCAATACCTTCGCGCAGCACTACCTCAGCTTTTCCCGCCTGAGAGCTTTCCTCAGTCCGCGATGATGATTCTCTCTCCGATGATTCATCATTCTTATCCACATGGCAGGCGCAAAGCGTTACCATGCAAACGGCAAGCAGCAAAGCGATAATCTTTCTCAGCACATTACTCATCCCCATGCGCCTTAACAAACTTCTCAGTTCTCGCTTTCAGCTTCTTCTCGGCGTACCCCTCGATTATCTTCTGCTCCGTCCTCTCAAGCGCCAGAGCACCAGCCGGTACGTCCTTTGTTATCGTCGAACCTGCGCCCGTGTACGCGCCGTCCCCGATATTCACCGGCGACACCAGATTAGTGTTGCACCCGATAAAAGCATTGTCCCCGATAGTCGTGCGGTACTTCTTCTCTCCGTCAAAGTTCACGGTCACAACACCGCACCCGAAGTTCACGTTCTTACCGACATCGCTGTCGCCCACATAGGTCAGGTGCGCCACCGCAGTGTACTCACCTATCGTTGAATTCTTTATCTCAACAAAGTCGCCTATCTTTGCACCCTTCTTAACGTGAGAGTCAGGCCTCAGCTGAACGAACGGGCCTATCTTAGCATTGTCATCGACCTGTGCGCTGTAAGCCTGCACGTAATTCAGATCCACACCGTCCCCGATAACGCTGTCCTCAATTATACACCCAACACCTATCCTGCAATCCCTGCCGATAACGCTCTTTCCTCTGATCTTAACGTTGCTGTCTATCCGTGTCCCCACGCCGACAGTCACCCTTCTCCCGATAGACACACCGTCCGTGCACACAAACTCAACTCCCTCGTCGAGCCACTTGTCTATCACCATTTTTCTCGCAATATCATTCAGTGCCAGCAGACCTTTCCTGTCATTAGCCCCCAGAGCCACCTGCTCATTTCCTGACATAAAGGCGTCAGCCTTTTCTCCCTTTGAGAGCAGTATCTCAATGCAGTCCGTCAGATAATACTCCCCCTGAGCGTTATTCTGTTTAAGCTCCGGCAAAGCCTCCAGCAGCGCCTCCGTCCTGAACCAGTAGCACCCCGAATTGATCTCCTTGATAAGTCTCTCCTCGTCCGAGCAGTCCTTCTCTTCCCTTATCCCCGAGATACCGTTATCCGTCCTCAGTATCCTGCCGTAGCCCTTTGGCTCATCAATCTCTGACGTAACCACCGTCACCGCAGCAGAGCTCTTCTCGTGGTGCTCCAGCGCACCCCTTATAGTCTCTGCATCAATAAACGGCGCATCACCGCAGAGAATGAGCGTATTCCCCGAAGTATCCTCTTTCAGAAAATCCACCGCCTGCATAACAGCGTGACCCGTCCCGAGCCTTTCAGCCTGAAGAGCCGTCCTGATATCCACCTTTGACTCTCTCGCCGAAAGATATTCGTCTATCTGTTCGCACTCAAACCCCTTTACAACGCACACCCTGTCCATACCGGCGTCCTCACACGCAGAGATCACCCATTCCAGCATAGGCTCCCCGAGCACCTCTAAAAGCACCTTAGGCTTGTTAGTCTTCATTCTTTTCCCCTGACCGCCGGCCAGAATAACAACATTATTCATATCAAATACCTCACTTATCACCGCTCCTCGCACGAAGAAGCTTCCTGCATATATAATACCATTTTTTTCACACCCTGTCAATGCAGGGGCTAGCCCCTGCACCGCCTCCCCTACCCCGCGTAAGTAGTTAGGCGCTCTTAAACCGTTTTCCCTCCCGCGTGAGGTTGACATGACACAGTCATGCCCGGGGATAATATCGTTTGGGGCTATTAGTTTGTAACGCTGCGCGAACCTTGAAAAACGTTCCCACACTTGCCTTTAAAACTAATGAAAACCAGCGGAAACAAAACTAATAGTCCACGCTCATTACGGCGTATGCCCAGCCGTGCGGCGAGCACCGCGCAGCGACATTCCCGCCAAAGGCAGGCTGTAAGCCTGTCCGCGAAGGGAATGTTTAATTATAGTGCAGCGCTACTTTTATGAATATAATAGGAGTGGCCGTTTCTACAAAACCATATCAGTTGAACTCTTTTGCGTTCTATACACAGTGGTGTAGAAAACCACTCCCCAACCCCAGCGAGACCAGATGCCGCCCTGTAAGGACGGCTGAATGGTCTCGCTTTTAAGAGTGTGCGGTGTTGAAATTACTCACTACCTGTACTAATCAATGTTTTTCCTAACAACGTTTGATGTGTTTATTCACCACCTGCT
>CACXFU010000094.1 GCA_902767035.1 uncultured Ruminococcus sp. | reverse complement strand
GACGGCCGCTCGTGTGAACTGAGAGACGTTCTTATCGACAGCGGCGGAGGGCTTCTGGGAGCGCTTTTAGGGCTGCTGATACTGGTGATATATGAGAAGAAAAAAGTGAAATAAAGGCTCTTTCCCCCTGCGGAGGGAAGAACCAGGGCGGTATCAGACGGCCGGAAATATACTCATACAAAACTTATAAGCAGACAGGGCTTATATGAACTTTACGGAGGTAATCTTATGAGAAAAAGCGGAATACTTATGCACATTTCCTCTCTGCCGAACAGTTACGGCATCGGCAAAATGGGAAAGGAGGCCTATGCGTTCGTTGATTTTCTGAAGCGCTCGGGTCAGTCCTACTGGCAGATACTGCCTATCTCCCCGACAAGCTACGGCGATTCGCCCTATCAGAGCTTTTCGATAAATGCAGGCAATCCGTATTTTATCGACTTTGAGACCTTAGAGCAGGAGGGCTACCTGAAGGCCGAGGACTATAAGGACATAAAGTGGGGCTCGGATCCTTCAAAGGTGGACTATGAGACTGTCTACAACGAGACCTTCAAGGTGCTCAAAAAGGCACACAAGCGCTTCCGCAAGATATCGGAAAAGGCATACATAAAGTTCGTGCTGGAAAATAAGGAATGGGTGTATGACTACGCTCTGTTCATGTCTCTCAAAAACGCCCACGGCGGAAAAGCGTGGTATGAATGGGAGGACGGCCTTAAATTCTGCAAGCCGAAGGCTATAAAGGCAGCAAGAAAAGACCTTGCAGCCGAGATAGATTTCTGGTGCTTTGTGCAGTTCAAGTATTTCCAGCAGTTCAAAAGGCTGAAAAAATATGCTAACGAAAACGGTATCGACATCATCGGCGATATCCCGATCTATGTCTCCTATGACAGCGTAGAGGTCTGGATGACGCCGCAGTACTTCGACCTTGACAAGCAGAAACGCCCGAACGAAGTTGCAGGCTGCCCGCCCGATGCTTTCTCTGCCGACGGCCAGCTGTGGGGCAACCCTCTTTACCGCTGGGACGTTATGGCGCGTGAGAAATACGCCTGGTGGATAGGTAGGATAAAGGCAGCGTCTGAGGTCTACGACGTTACAAGGATAGACCATTTCCGCGGATTTGAGAGCTATTACTGCATACCCTACGGCGCAAAGACCGCAAGAAAGGGTAAGTGGCGCAAGGGTCCGGATATAAAGCTTTTCAAGGAAGTGAAAAAGCAGCTCGGCGATGTAAGGATAATTGCCGAGGACTTAGGCTTCCTGACAAAGAAGGTAGTGAAGATGCTCGAAGCGAGCGGATACCCCGGAATGAAGGTTCTGGAATTCGGCTTTGACGGCGATGCCTCCAATCCGTATCTGCCTCACAATTATAAAAGCACCAACAGCGTCTGCTATACGGGCACTCACGATAACGAGACCGCTGCAGGCTGGATAAAGGGCTGTGACGCCGGCACGGCAGCCTTCTGCAAGCAGTATCTGGGACTCACGAATGACAAGTATGTTCCGTGGGCGCTGGTAAGGCTGTGCTGGGCAAGCGTCTGCGATACGGCAATAGCACAGCTGCAGGACATACTGTGCCTCGGCAACGAAGCCAGAATGAACACGCCCTCGACCCTTGGCGGCAACTGGGCATGGCGTCTTGACGATATGTCAAAGCTTGACGATGAGCTGATCGAAAGGCTTTATAACCTCGGCAGGACATACGGAAGAATAAATAAGAAATAAGGTGGAAGCGATGGATAAAACGATATTTTCTCAGCAGCTTGAACAGGTGCTGAAAACAAATTACAGAAAAAGCCCCGAAAAGGCCTCGGTGTACGAGCTGCACAATGCAGTGTCGGACGTTGTGATGGACTATATCTCAAAGGACTGGGAGAACAGCAGAAGAGCTCACCTTGAAAACAGGAGAGCGTGCTATCTTTCAATGGAGTTCCTTATGGGAAGGGCTGTGCACAACAATCTTCTGTGCTTAGGGCTTACCGAAACGGTGGACGAGGCTCTCAAAGAGCACGGAAGGAGCCTTGCTGAGCTTGAGGAGATAGAGGACGCGGCTCTCGGAAACGGCGGTCTCGGAAGGCTTGCTGCCTGCTTCCTTGATTCTGCGGCGGCACTGGAGCTCCCTCTAGACGGCTACGGCATCAGGTATAAGTACGGTCTTTTCAAGCAGAGGATAGTTGACGGCTTCCAGCGTGAGGAGGCTGACGACTGGACAGCTCACGGAGACCCGTGGTCTGTGAGAAATGAAGAGGATACCGCCTGTGTGGTATACTCAGATATGACGGTAAGGGCTGTGCCTTATGATATGCCGATAATCGGATTCGGCACAAAGAATGTCGGAACGCTCAGGCTGTGGCAGGCGGAGAGCTCAAAGGGCTTTGATTTTCTCGCCTTTGACAGCGGTGACTATGACGGTGCAGTAAAGGCTAAAAACGATGCCGAGAACATCTCAAAGGTGCTTTACCCGAACGACAACAGCAATGAGGGCAAGATACTGAGACTGAGACAGGAATACTTCTTCTCCTCGGCTTCGGTCACAGATATCCTCAGAAAGCATATCCGTGAGCACGGCACTCTTGATACGCTGGCAGACTATGTCACTATCCAGCTTAATGACACTCACCCTGTTATCTCGGTCCCTGAGCTTATCAGGCAGCTGACTGCCGAGCACGGCTTCACCTTTGAGAAAGCGTTTTCGGCGGCACAGAAGGTTTTCAACTACACCAACCACACCATAATGGCAGAGGCCCTTGAAAAGTGGCAGAGCTCTGTTATCGAGAGCCTTCTTCCCGAGGTCTACGGAATTATCCTTATGATAAACGAGCGCTTTATCAAGGATATGTATGCGCTCGGCAAGGACAGAAAGTTTATTAAGGCTCTCCAGCCCGTCGCAGACGGCACTGTCAGAATGGCGTTTATGGCTATCTATGTGTCAAGCTATGTAAACGGCGTTGCGGCTATTCACACGGAGATACTTAAAAACGACGCTCTCAAAGACTGGTATGAGCTTTATCCGGAGCGCTTCCAGAACAAGACTAACGGTATCACTCAGCGCCGCTGGCTCGCCCTTTGCAACCCTGAGCTCTCAGCCCTTATCACCAAGGTCCTCGGCACTGCCGACTGGGTGAAGGACGCAAGCCTTCTCAGAGGACTTGAAAAGTTCGCTGACGACGAGGCTGTGCTCAAAGAATTCATAGCTGTTAAGGAAGCGAAGAAATATCAGCTCGCACAGTTTATAAAAGAGCATGACGGTGTTGAGATCGACCCTGATTCAGTTTTCGATATCCAGATCAAAAGGCTCCACGAATACAAGAGACAGCTGCTCAATGCTTTGTCGATACTCTATATCTATAACGGCATCAAGGACGGCTCGATAAAGGACTTTACCCCGACCACCTATATCTTCGGTGCGAAGTCAGCCCCGGGATACAGGAGGGCAAAGGCCATAATCAAGTTCATCGGCGAGATAGGAAAGCTCGTAAATTCTGACCCCGACACCAAGGACCTTATCAAGGTGGTGTTCGTTTCAAACTACAACGTTTCCTATGCGGAGAAGCTTGTGACCGCGGCAGATATCTCAGAGCAGATATCAACTGCCGGCACGGAGGCTTCAGGCACGGGAAATATGAAGCTTATGCTCAACGGTGCGGTAACGCTCGGCACCTATGACGGCGCAAACGTTGAGATCGCTGAGGAAGCAGGAGATGAGAACAACTACATCTTCGGCGCAAGGGTTGAGGATCTGGCTGAGATAATGCCCGACTACGACCCGAGAAAGGTGCTCTCCTCAAATGAGAGTATAGCAAAGGCGCTTGAAAAGCTCATAGACGGCGACTTTGACGACGGCGGTGTGCCTTCCGATCAGGAGGGAAGCTTCAAGGAGCTTTACAAGGCGCTTACAGACGGTGCAAGCTGGCACGTTCCGGATCATTATTACGTTCTGGGCGACCTTGAGGATTACGTTCAGACTAAGCTCAGGGCAAATGCCGACTACAAGGACAGGCTGAGCTTTGCAAGAAAGTGCTGGCTCAACATTGCAGGGGCAGGCAAATTCTCATCTGACAGGACCATAGCGGACTATGCGGAGAATATCTGGAAGATAAGAAGTGTTTAATTTCTGTTCACAGTAATTTAACGGCGCTTGATTAATAAAAAATATCAGCTGTTTTAAGAGATATTCACGGGTAAATTAACAAAATGTGAAATCTAAAATTTATGCACAAGCGAAAATCCGGATTTTTTACGCAGGCGTCAGTTTTACTGTAAATATCTGGAATTAAAATCGCAGAAAGGACATAAAATGTTAGCTGAACTGACACAGAAAGAGGGAGAGATACTCCTCTGGATACAGAACAATGTGAGGAACGACCTGCTGACGCCGATAGTCAAGGGGATAACGTATCTGGGAGAAGTAGGCTGGTTCTGGATACTGCTTTGCATAGTGTTTACGGCGTGGAAGAAGTACCGCCCGATAGGGGTGACCTGCTCAGCGTCACTGGCGATAAGCTTTGTGATAAATTTTATACTGAAGCTCTTATTTGCAAGAACGCGCCCGTATGAAGCTATAGAAGGCCTTACAAGGCTTGTAGGAAAGCAGTCGGACTACTCCTTCCCGTCGGGGCATACGTCGGCATCGATGGCGGTGAGCGTGGTGATGCTGATGCTTTTGCCGAAAAGGTACGGCGTGCCTGCATTTGTGATAGGCGTGCTGGTGAGCCTTTCAAGGCTTTACGTGGGAGTGCATTACCCGACTGACGTGCTCTGTGCAGCGGTGATAGCCGTCACTGTAGCGGTCTGCTGCGTAAGGTTCTATAAGAAAAAGATTAACAGCGAACATTAAGGCAACACCGCACAAAGACCGCCTGAGAGCTTTGCGGCACATCTACTTGCAGATTTTCCGTCATATCACCTAAATTTACCTTGAAATACGTTAGTATTCCTGCGGTAAATTTGGGCAATCTGACGAAAAATCTGACTGCGTATCTGTACCACAATCTTTGTGCG
>CACXFU010000093.1 GCA_902767035.1 uncultured Ruminococcus sp. | reverse complement strand
TTTTTTTGTGCTGTAGTATTCATGCACAAGGCTTTTATAGCCTAGCTTTTTAATATCCTCATACCTTACGTTATAGCGCGACTTCTTACGCGTGCCGCTGATAAGAAAGCGTATCTGCTCCTGCGCATAGCGGTCTATCTCACGAAGCTTCTCGTCAGAGCTGATAGCAGGGAAGAACCAGAGCGCCCATGTCAGCTCATTGTCATTGCCGCCCTCAAAAAGCTTTCTGTTGAAGATGCGTATAAAGGCCATCGCCGCTTTTTCTCCGGGTATGCCGTTTCTTTTTCTCCAGCGCATCAGGGCTCTTGCCTTGCGGCGCATTTTCATTTTAAGCTTGCGCACGGTTATGTCTGAGATATCGAGCCTGCCGCGCTTATATGTAAAGCCTAAGAACGACCAGCCATCAGACGGGGAGCTGAAAAGCTCTTTGTCAGGGTTCAGGCTGAGGCCTGCGCTGCTTAAAAAGGTTCTGATGTATTCGGCGTGCCTGCAAAGCTCTTCCTCACTTTCAGCAAATACGATGATGTCGTCGGAATACCTCGAATAGAGAATGTCGCGGCTGTCAAAATAAAAGTCGAGCTCTTTAAGATATAAATTCGCGTAAAAGGCCGATAGCGGAGTGCCTGCCATTATGCCTTTCTGCTCGCTGATGATCTTGCCGCGGTCGATAACACGGCTCTCGGTGAGCAGAGCGCTAAGAAAGCTAAAAAGCTCGGTATCGTCAGAGAGCACGTCTTTTAGCTGCGGCAGCAGCCTTTCCACGGGGACGGAATTGAAATAATCGCTTATATCCGCCTTGTAGGAATACATATTGCCGATGTGTTCGGTGCAGCTTATCCTCCTGACGGCAGCCTTGGCGGTCTTTGCCGGCCTGAAAGAATATAGACTGCGGCTGAAAATGTGGTCATAGTGTCTTAGCATCAGGTAGGTCAGCAGTTTTAAAACAGTGTTCTCGTCCTCGGGATAGGAATAGACCGTTCTCTTTTTGCCGGTATCTAGCTTGCTAATGACAGACTTCTGCGGCAGAGGAAAGCTTTCTCCCCCTCTTATCTTCTCACAGACAGGCAGGTATCTCTCGTTATCGATAAACGCCCTCAGTTCGTCAGTGAACGTTTTTTTGCAGGCGAGAGAGCATTTGTAGCTGTAAAACCTTTCCCAGCTGTCTTTATCACTGAGCTTATCCAAAAGTGACATCTTCACACACCCAAACATAAAAGCAGAAAGAGAAGAATTTAAATCCAAGAAAATTTCTTGGATTTACAAGACCGTACATAAGCGGCTGCCTGCGAAGCACTGTAAAGCTTATGCCTGATCCGCCGCAGGCGCAAAGCGTTCTCTTTCTGCTTTTGAACTGTATTATTTTCCGAGAGCCGAACCGACTCTGCCAGCAACATATGATCTGGTATTCCACCAGCCGTTGTGATTGTGATAGAAACGCAGGTACTTGATGCCCTGTTTAGCGCAGTCAGACCTGATCTTTCTTGAAGTGCCTGTCTGAGACATAACTTCAACTATCAGCACAGTACTGCCGCCCTGAGCGAAAGTGAACACGGTCGCGTTTCTCTTGTCAATGACATCTTTAGTTACTTCATACTCAGGGAATTCGTCTCTGAATACGTTGTAAAAATAGTCATAATACGCACCGCTGCAGGAGAACTGGTTCTCTTCCTGCGGCATAACAGGCCCCCATGAGTTTCCGTTCGGCTCAGAATAAGTCTGAGGCTGTGCGGCAGGGGTGACATTTACCGGCGCACTCTGTTCGTTCTGTTTAGCCTTGCCAGCCTCATTGACCAGCTCGTCAAAAAAGCTGAGCGCTCCCTTTTCGGCCTTTTCGCCTAATATCTTTGATAAGAAGCCCATATCAAGCACCTCCGATTTTGATTTAAAGATAGTATAACACAGATTTTCGTTTATGTAAAGAGTTTATCCTAAGATTTTTGCGTGCCTTTATCCCTTGTGAAAAGCTGGGCTGAGATAACTGCCGCGAACACCAGCATACAGCCGAAAAATTCCTTTAAGCTCAGGTGCTCATTAAGTATCAGCCAGCCCGATAACGCCGCAAATACGGATTCTAAGCTCATTAGCATTGTCGCAAGGGTAGGCTCGGTGTAGCGCTGGCCGATTATCTGCAATGTGTATGCAATGCCGCATGAGGTTATACCCCCGTAAGCGATAGCACCGTAGGCAGCCTTTATCTCCTCGGCTTTCGGCTCTTCAAAGATGAACATACAGATAAGCATAAGTATGCCTGCCGTGAAAAACTGTAAGCACGACATAACTACACCGTCAGCGCCCAGCGAATTGAAGCGGTCGATCACCATGATATGAACTGCAAAGCAGAACGCGCACAGCAGCACTGCCATATCTCCCTTGCCGACAGAGAAGCCCTCTTTGATACAGAGCAGATAGAACCCCGTTATAGCCACGGCAACGCAAAGCCAGATGGTCACTGGCGGCTTTTTGCCTGTTATCATGCCTAATAGCGGTACTATTACGATATAAAGGGCAGTGATGAAGCCTGCTTTGCCGGCGGTTGTCATAGTGATGCCGTATTGCTGGAGCGAGCTTGCAACGAAAAGGGCAAGGCCGCAGAGGATGCCACCTGGAAGCGTCACTTTAAAGGGTGCCTTCTGAGAGGTCTTCTTTTTGTCAAACGCTTTGAAACCTGCAATAACCGGCAGCAGCACTGCGCCGCCCAGCAGCGAGCGCATAGCATTGTATGTAAAGGGCTCAACATAGTTCATACCAAGGCTTTGCGCCACAAAATTGGTGCCCCATATCAAGGCCGTAAGAAGCAGCATTATGCTGCCTTTAAGTTGTCTGTGCATAGATATCTCCTGACAAAGCACCTCAGAGGGGAGAATAATGTGGATCATATTTCTGAGGAAATGGCTGATGTGCTTATAATGCTTGAGCAGCTTGGA
>CACXFU010000092.1 GCA_902767035.1 uncultured Ruminococcus sp. | reverse complement strand
CCCTCCGGGGAGGGCGGGAGCTCGGTAATAGTACGCAGCTACTGAAAGAGGGGAGGGGGCGTCCGCCCCGTGCGGGCTAGCACGCGGGGTAGGGGAGATGGTGCAGGTGCACGCACCTGCCGCTTGACAAAAGTGTATTTTCATGATATAATATACCCATAAAAGGAGCGTATCGCAAGTAAGCGGTCACCTCCAGTACAGTTGTTTAGATAACCGTTCCGTTGGCTTTTGGGCGGTTATCTTTTTTTATTGCAAATTGTCACCATAAGGGCAACTATGTCCGTTATTAAAATAAGTAAGCTGATTACTTCCATAACGCTCATTATGCTCACCTCCCTTGCAGGAGGAAGATTTGACCGCCTACCGTTATCTGCGATACGCCTTAACGAAAGTATATCATAGTTGGTTTGTTTTGTCAAATACTAGCTTTATCTGGGGAAATTTCAGCAGCAACTGCCGCACACTGGGGTTTATTACTCTTTTTTATTTAGTCCACCACAAAAAAAGCCCCGCCTTTGCGGAGCTTTTTCCATTATTCCCAAATGCTGCTGACACCCTTCATATGCGCCTTCATTTTCAGAAGATCCGCTGCGTTTATCGCGCCGTTGCCGTCAACGTCAGCACAAGTGAAATCGTCGCCCTCAAGAGGCTTAACTTTCTTTATGTGGCTCTTCACCTGCAAGAGATCGCTGGCATCTATCTTGCCGTTGCTGTTAAGGTCACCCTTTTTGCGGGAGTCATCTTCCAGCTCAACGAATTTAAAGTCATCATCTTTTGCATATGTTTCAGCAGCTGTGCCCTTGTAGCCGTAGATAGTGAAGCCGTTGATTATATTCATATGTGAATCATACCCAAATGCATAAAGTGAAATACTTGTAACGCTGTTTGGTATTGTTACGCTTTTAAGGCTTGTGCAGCCGAAAAATGCGCGATGACCAATGCTTGTAACGCTGTTTGGAATAGTTACGCTTATAAGGCTTGTGCAGTCGGAAAATGCTCCATAACCAATGCTTGTAACGCTGTCGGGTATTGTTACGCTTGTAAAGCCTTTGCAGTTATAAAATGCTCCCATGCCAATGTCTGTAACACTGTTTGGTATATTTATGCTTGTAAGGCTTGTGCAGTCGCAAAACACATAATCTTCAATGCTTGTAACGCTGTCAGGTATCGTTACACTTGTAAGGCTTGTGCAGTTAGAAAACGCCCGAGCACCAATGCTTGTAACACTGTTTGGTATCGTTACACTTGCAAGGCTTGTGCAGTCGCTAAACGCCCATTCACCAATGCTTGTAACCTTCTTACCGTCAATTGTTGACGGGATAGTTACTTCTTCATCACTGCCGATGTACGCGCCTATCTTAACAGTTCCGTCATCAAGCACGGTATACTCATAATCGCCATATGTCTCCGCACTGGCCGTGATAGCGCTGCCTGTCTTCGCAAAGCCCTCCGGCAGGGCAGCCGCCGAGCTGAAAACCAGAACCAGAGCGCATACCGCGCTTAAAATCTTTTTCTTCATATAAACCGTCCTTTCCTGTAATAATGTTAACACATATTATAGCTCAGTTTTTCCAAGTTGTAAAGATATTATAGCACAGTTTTTGCAAGTTGTAAAGAAAAAAATTCATAACTGCCCTAAAAACCTTTACTTTTTCATCTGATTGTGCTATAATGATCTAGTCAGCGTTTTTACGCATACTTTAATCAAAGGAATGGTAAAAAAATGAGTTTATTCAAGCGCAGCGGCGCTCCTGCTATGGATAAGCAGAAAGAAATGTATAAATTCCTGTTCATAGCTGCCTTTCTCGGAATGAGCGTTGCTTTCATACCGTCATTGATCGTAAACAAGGGTATTTTCCTTTATTACGGCGACTTCAATTCCCAGCAGGTAATGTTCTACCAGCACGCCCACGATTCCGTAAGGGCAGGCAATATGGCCTGGGACTGGGGCACAGATCTTGGTACGGGCTTTGTCAGCTCCTATGCCTTTTATCTGCTCGGCTCGCCCTTCTTCTGGCTGACCACGCTGTTCCCCTCGGCAGCCGTTCCATACCTTCTTCCGTGGCTCCTCTGCCTGAAGACAGCCGTTGCCGCGTGCACCTCTTATGCGTTCCTCAGGCACTTTTCAGATAACACCAATGCCTGTGCGATAGGCGCAATGCTCTATGCCTTCTCAGGCTTCCAGACGTATAACGTCTTCTTCAACCATTTCCACGATGCCACGGCCTTTTTCCCGCTAATGCTCCTCGCATTCGAGAAGCTCGTCAACGAGGATAAAAAGGGTCTCTTCGCCCTTTCCGTAGCCCTCTGCGCAACGATCAGCTACTTCTTCTTCGTCTGCGAGGCCGTCTTCTTGGTCATCTACTTCTTCATCAGATGTACCGATGAAGAGTTCATCATCGATATGAGAAAATTCGGCCTTCTCATCTTCGAGGCTATCCTCGGCACCCTTATCTCGGGCATTATCCTTATGCCTGCGATAATCGACCTCATAAACAATTACCGCGTAAACGAAAGGCTCTACGGCATCGACCTTGTCATCTATGCCGAAAACGTAAGGATCCCGAGAATAATCCAGGCCTTCTTTATGCTCTCCGATATGCCCGCAAGGATCAATATCCTCAATTCCGACAGAGCCCGCTGGGCGTCCCTTGCAGGATATCTCCCCATGTTCTCAATGGCAGGCGTCATCGCCTTTATGAGAACGAGAAAGTTCAAGCACTGGCTCACCAAAGCGATAGTCGTCTTTGGCATTATCGCCTGCGTTCCCGTGCTCAATTCCTCGTTCGTCCTCTTCAATGCGTCCTATTACGCAAGATGGTACTATATGCCCATTCTCCTTATGTGCCTTATGACCGTAAAGGTCATCGATGAAAACAAGGAAGACCTCAAAAAAGGCTTTATCCCTGTCTGCATCGTCTGCGCGATCTTCTTAGGCATTGGTATGCTCCCGAAGAACGAGGACGGCAAGATAGTCTACGGCAAGGTCCCCGAGTATATCGAGCTCTATTATATCCAGGCCGCCGTCACTATCCTTATGACCGTTATGCTCGGTTTCCTCATCTATAAGGTCGCAAAGATGAAGCTTGACTATATGAAGATAGCCGTCGCAATGACGACTGCCGCCTGCGTCATCTGTATGACCTCGTCCGTAGTCTACGGCGTGACCCAGGGCAGCGACAATAAAGACTATATCGAGCGTGCCATCAACGGCGCCGATAACATAAATATGCAGAAGCTTGAAGACATCTCCGAGTACTATACCGAGGGCAACACCTTCTACCGTATCGACACCTCAGAGAACGTCGACAACTGGTGTATGTTCTGGGGCCTCTCCTCAATGAGATGCTTCCACAGCGTTGTCAGCACCTCTATAATGGACTTCTACACCACCATAGGCCAGACGAGAGACGTTGCCTCCAGAATGGAGCCCAAGCTCTACGCCCTCAGAGGTCTCTTCTCCGTAAAATATTATTTCAAGGAGATCCCCGAGGATCAGCGCAAGGGCGAAAAAGAGATCTCAAAGCCTCAGTCACTCGCACAGTTAAAGGGCTTCAAGTATACCGATACCCAGAACGGCTTCAATATCTATGAGAACCGCTACTATGTCCCCATGGGCTTCACCTTTGACTATTTCACCTTTGATAAGGATATCCAGAACCTCACTCAGGACAGCCGCCCCGACGCATTTATGAAGGCTCTCGTCCTCGATCAGTCTCAGGCTCTCAAATACGGCAGGTGCCTTAACTATAAGTCCTTTGACAGCTCCGATACCACCGAGCAGGAGTATTATCAGAACTGCCTCGACAGAAGAGCTACCTCGTGCTATTCCTTCGAGTATGATACCCACGGCTTCACCGCAAAGAACACTCTTGACCGTGAGAACCTCGTCTTCTTCTCCGTCCCCTATGATGACGGCTGGAGCGCGACCGTAAACGGTAAGCCCGTTGATGTCGAGAAGGTAGACTACGGCTTTATGGCAGTCCTCTGTCCCGAGGGCGACAATGTGATAAAGTTCACCTATAAGACCAGAGGCGGCACCTTAGGCATAGCGATGACCTGTGTCGGCACAGTCACCTTCATCATCTATATAGCCTACGATATCAACCAGCGCAAGAGCCTTACGCCTGCACCAAAGGCTAAAAAGAAGAATAAGACCTCAGGCGGCAAAAAGCCCGAAGATACTAAACAAAAACCTGCAAAAAACACCGATGAGGAGGACGAAACAGATGTATCAGAATGAAAAAAAGCTCTCTGAGGAGGAGCTCTTCAACGGCATAGTAGTTCACCTCACCCGTGATAAGGTAGAGCTTGACGACGGCAGCCAGGCCACCAGAGAGGTCATTCATCACCCGGGCGGCGTGTGTGTCGCAGCCCTTGACGATGACGAGAACCTTTACCTTGTAAAGCAGTTCCGCTATCCTTTCGGCGCAGTCCTTACCGAGCTTCCTGCCGGCAAGCTTGAATACGGCGAAGACCCCCTTGAATGCGGCACCCGTGAGCTCAGGGAGGAGGTAGGCGCCAAGGCCGAGACTATGACCTATCTCGGCTGCCTGTACCCGACCGTCGCATATGATACCGAGATAATCCATATGTATCTTGCCGAGGGTCTCACCTTCGGAGAGCAGGACCTTGACGACGGCGAGTTCTTAGACGTAATAAAAATGCCGTTGAAGCAGGCCTATGAAATGGTAATGAAAAACGAGCTTCCCGACGCAAAATCGCAGCTCGCAATAATAAAGGCCTACTGCCTGAAGCATAAATAAAATCAAGCCCGAAGGATAAGACCTTCGACCGACAAACGCAACCAAAAAAGCTCCGCAAAAGCGGAGCTTTCTGCTTGTTTCAAAACTCGATTTTAGTTCTACGTACAGAATAATTGCTAAACTAATAGATGTGAAGTCGCCTTGTTAGGGGGCTTT
>CACXFU010000091.1 GCA_902767035.1 uncultured Ruminococcus sp. | reverse complement strand
TTTGCGGATAAAGCTGATGATGCCGAAAAGAGCAGGATAATTCACGAAATGGAGCTTAAATTCAAGCCACTGACCGCTGAGAAGCTGTATTCATATTTTGTGAAAAACGGTATATCTGAGGCTCAGCTCGATACTTATTCTGCCTTGTTCAGTGTTGACGACCATACCGTGTGGTATAAAAACAGGCACCGTGAATATGAGCCCGAGGAAAAGGTCGAAACGTTCAATATCGGTTATCCCGATGATGAACACACCAGAGAAAAAGACGACAGCAGCGACCGCCTCGGAGAGCAGGGAGAGCTGACTGCTGACGGAAAAAGCGAACAAGACGGGCAGTCTGAACCGGCCGCCGGAAACGATGAAAAAGAAGATGCGCCTTCTGATGATACAGAACCTGCGCAGGATCCTCAGGGGCAGGGTAGCTCTGATACTTCCGATGAAGACCCCAGCCTTGAAGACTGGCTCCGGCAAAGCATGGATGAACAGACTCAGCGCCTTGAATCTATGTGGCGTGAGATCTCTGAACAGATCGAATCTGATCTAAATAACTTTTCAAAGAACAAGGGCGATGAAAGCAAGTATCTGACAAACATAATAAAAGACATCAACCGCGACAGATATGATTATTCAGCATTTCTGAGACGTTTTTCCGTTTCCGGTGAGTTAATGAAGTCTGACATCGACAGCTTTGATGTGAACTTCTATTCCTACGGTCTTGGGCTCTACGGAAATGTAGCACTTATCGAGCCGCTTGAACACAAGGAAGTAAGACTTGTCCGTGATTTTGTGATAGCGATCGACACTTCCGGCTCTGTAAGCGGAGCAGTTGTGAAAGGCTTTATAAACAAGACCTACAGTATCCTCAAAAGTGAGGAAAGCTTTTTCAAAAAGGTAAATGTGTATATTATCCAGTGTGATACTGAGGTCAGAGACGCTGTAAAGCTGACCGACAGTGCTGAATTTGAAAAGTATATCAGTGATTTTGAGGTAAAAGGTCTCGGCGGAACGGATTTCAGGCCGGTTTTTGAGCAGGTTGATTCTCTGATTGAAAAGGGAGAGTTCAAAGATCTGAAAGGCCTTATCTATTTTACCGACGGCTTTGGCACATTCCCCGATCATAAGCCGCCCTATGAAACAGCTTTTGCATTTCTGAGAAGTGACTATGAATCGAACGAGCCGCCCGATATACCGCCCTGGGCAATAAAACTCATTCTTGAGGAGGACGACATACTTGATGATCGATGAAGTATTTGAAATAGAAAACTGTGTTCTGATAAAATATAACGGCGGTGCCGTTGCCGAGATACCTGAGGGCGTTGTCGAGATCGGTGAATACTCCTTTACCGGCTGTGAGGACGTTGAGCGTGTGATAGTGCCGTCTTCCGTAAAGCGGATAGGCCAGCAGACGTTTCGCGGCTGTTCTGTTCTTCGGGAAATCAATCTTCCCGACGGGCTTGAAAGAATAGCCAGATTTGCATTTTGTGAGTGCGGAAGCTTAGAGAAGATCGTTATTCCCGAGGGTGTAACAGAGATCGGAAACTCTGCTTTCAGAAGCTGTGATATGCTTAAAACGGCATCGCTGCCTGACAGTGTTTCACGAATAGGAGAAAGCGCCTTTTCAGACTGCACCAGCCTTAGCAGCATCAATATACCAAAGGGTGTGGACGTTATAAGAAAGCGCTCCTTTTCGAGCTGCCGCTCTCTTACGGAGATAGAGCTGCCCGAAGGCATAACCGAGATTTGCGACCACGCTTTTGATAACTGCGCCCAGCTGAGATCGGTAAAGCTGCCTGATACGCTTGTTTCGATCGGCAAGCACTCGTTCAGCGGCTGTTCTGCCCTGACCGACATCTCTATCCCTGACGGAGTAGAATACATCGGCAGCAGCGCCTTTTACAGAACGCCCCTTATAGATAACGCTGACAGTGACTTCGCTGTGGTCGGCGACGGTATACTTATAAGCTGCAAAAGCACTGATGAGACCGTCATTCTGCCCGAGGGCATAAAAACCATTGGTGAAAACGCCTTTACCGGAAATGACAGCACCAGAAAGGCAGTTCTGCCCGAAAGTGCAGTCAGGATATCTGACTTTGCGTTTGAGCGCTGCTATTCGCTGGAAAGCGTTCATTTGCCCACAGGCCTTGAAGATATCGGCAGCAGAGCTTTTATTGACTGCTCGGCTCTTAATGATGTGGTGCTGCCTGACGGCCTACATCATATCGGCAGCGATGCTTTTTACGGCACAGCCTTTCTTGCAGGGTTTGCCGATGATATAATAATTCTTGAAAACAAGTATCTTATCAGGGCTGCTGTGAGCTGCAAGCGCTATGAGATACCTGAGGGAATTGAGCTTATTGCCGATAACGCATTTCTCGGCTCTTCAGCGATCGAAGAGATAATAATACCTGAAAGTGTAAGATATATCGGCAGCGGAGCATTCAAATGGCTGACAGAGCTTAAAAAAGTCATCATTCCGGATACTGTCATTTCTGTCGGCAGTGAGGGCTTTATAAGCAGTTCAGAGCTTAACGCAGTTATCTTTCCTGCAAGCCTTACACTTGGAGAGAATGTGTTTTCTCATTCGTCAAAGCTTACACTTGTGAACGGAGACAGGTCATTTTCTGTGACACTTACCGATGACAGCGGCGCCGATGCTCCCGTTATAGCTTTTGCAGCAGCGCCTGACGCGGAAAAATTCTTTGATATCGCTGAGCTTTCAGAGAGAGTGCCTGCCGCTGTGTGCTATGCGGATATGCTCCCTGAGTGTAATGAATATCTTAAAACAAACATTTCATCTGCAATAGATCATGCAGTAGAAACAGATGACACCGAGCTTTTGCAAAAGCTCCTCTCCTTTGGCTTTGCCGATGAAGCGCAGATACAGGGCTGTATAGAGAACGCTATCTCAGCTCAGAAGCATGAGCCGCAGGTACTGCTGATGAGATACAAAAATGATCATTTCGGCGAAAAGTCCGTCGATGAATTGATCGACAGCAAATTTTCACTCTGAGAAATGAGGGATAAGCTTGAATATCAAAAAAGCAAAAGAACAGATAATCAATACTGTAAAAGCCTATCTTGCTAAAGATGAGCTTGGCAGATATATGATACCCCAGCATAAACAGCGCCCGGTTTTCCTGATGGGACCTCCCGGTATCGGAAAGACAGAGATAATGTCTCAGATAGCGTCTGAGCTCGGGATAGGTCTTCTATCATACTCAATGACTCACCACACCAGGCAGAGCGCACTGGGTCTGCCGGTCATAAAGAAGAACGAGTACAAAGGCAATGTGTTCGACGTTTCAGAGTATACAATGAGCGAGATACTTGCATCAGTCTATTCTCTTATGAACAAGAGCGGCGTTGAGAACGGCATACTGTTTCTTGATGAGATAAACTGCATATCCGAGACATTGATGCCGATAATGCTGCAGTTTCTGCAATACAAGGTCTTCGGCGGCCATAAGCTGCCTGAGGGCTGGATAGTTGTTACAGCAGGAAACCCTCCCGAATATAACAACAGCGTGCGCGAGTTCGACATCGTAACAATGGACAGAATGAAGCTGATCGAAGCGTCTCCTGACCTTAATGTGTGGAAGGAGTATGCGTATTCGGGCGGCATTCACGGCGCAGTGCTTACTTATCTTGAAATAAAGCCGCAGAATTTCTACAAAATAGAATCAGCGGCAGGCGGAAAACGTTTCGTCACGGCAAGAGGCTGGGACGATCTGAGCAGGATACTGACAGTGTATGAGCGTCTTGGTATAAAGCCTGATAAAGAGCTTATGCAGCAGTACATACACAATGATACTATAGCTGACGACTTTGCGATCTATTATGAGCTCTACGACAAGTATAAGAGCGATTATAAAGTGTCGCAGATACTTTCAGGTGACGCCGACAGCGAGATCAAGACAAGGACCGCAGAAGCAAGATTTGATGAAAGATACTCTCTCCTTGGTCTTTTGCTGGAGGCTTTAAATTCAGAGGTGCGTACCGTCTTAGACCGTGATGAGCTGCTGACAGAGCTTAAAACGGCAGTTTCTGAGTCTAAGGAGCATATGGACACTGTCTCGTTCTTCGCCGGGAAGGCCGAGGAATGCCGAAAAGAGCGCGAACGTCTCTCTGAATCGGGCGGACTGTCTCCCAAGAGGGAAGAGATGCTGATCTCAATGACAACTGCATATGAGAGTATGAGATCTGCCGACGACCCGTCAGCTATGTTTATGAGCGAGGTCGGGAGCTTCAAGAGACTGGTCTCAGCAGCTAAAGAGCATTTTTCAAATATATTTGCCTTCTGTGAAGACGTATTTGGTTCAGGCCAGGAAATACTTATCCTTGTAACAGAGCTTGCAGCTGACCCCCTGACCGCCAGATTTATCTCAGCCTACGGCTGCCCCGAGTATCATAAATATGATAAGGAACTTATGTTCTATGAGCGCCGTATAGAGCTCATAAATGAGATAGAAAAAGTTTCCGACAGTGAAGTACCTCCGGAAAAGCAGGGAACAACCGGAAATAACTAAGATTTATTTCTAATTTACAAAACTGACAAAACTTTTCATCGTTTTGCATATAATCATATCTTTTGACTTGACATATTTTAATAAAAATGATATAATATTTCAAAGGTGTGCCATATACTGCAGAAATGCGTTTCTGACTGCGTTTCAGTGATATTTTCTGTAAGAAATGTGCATCAAATTATAGGAGAGTTGTATATGCGATGTGAATGCTGTAACGCCGAGATACCTGAGGGCAGTGCGATATGTCTGAAATGCAGAAGTGTTGTGCCGTATAATATTAAGGGCTTTCAAAACACCAAAAAGGTCCAGGCACAGATGCGCTCGCTTGTTTCGGAGCACTGTGACAATATAAAAGACCTGCAGCAGTTTATTGGAATTACGGTAGATATGCTTCCTGATTACGATCCTGAGAGGATACTGCTGGTCAAGGCATTTCGTGCAGGGCTGTTAGATGTTTTCCTCACAGGTTCTGACAGAAAGGCTGAGATAGCTTCGGCAGGGAAGCTCCTGAAGGATCAGTGCGGTCTTTCTGATGAGGAAACTGAATTTGTTCTGTCTGTAGTTACTTATATGTTCAAGATGCGTTATGTGTCCAAGAACATCATAAGGGTCAAGGGCAGATCTGATGATAAGGAAAAATCAAAACCGGCACCTGTTACGGTCGATTCAAAGGTCTATAAAAAGCTTGACGCGATGTTACATAGATTATCTAAGTTCATTACCGTCAAGGAAGGCTATACCAAGATCGACAGCTACTGCTTTGAAGGGTTCGGAATGCTCAAGAGCGTCAATCTTCCGCAGTCGCTTATGGCGATCGGTGAATATGCTTTTACAGACTGTAAAAAACTAACCGATATAGTTATACCGCCGTCAGTCAAGAAAATTGACAAAGGCGCGTTCAACGCTTGCGTTAGCCTTAAAAACGTAAGGCTTCCTGACGGACTGATCGAGATCGGTGACAATACATTTCTTTGCTGCTCTGAGCTTGAAACGCTCGTGATACCTGAAAGCGTTTCAGGTTTCGGTGAGAATGCTTTTTCCGGCTGTGATTCGCTGAAAAAGCTGGTCGTTCCGCAGAATGTAAAGTTCATTGACAAGAATGCTTTTGCTTATTGTCCCAATCTTGTTGTTTATTGCTATGAAAACTCTTATGTTCATAAATACTGTATGCATAAGAAAATCAAATTCAAGACCCAGGCTGCAGGTACGGTTCTGCCGGGGTATGATACTAAGGAGGAATAGACCACATGACAGAGTTGAAAATCGGTCAGGAAGTTGAAATGGAATACGGCGGCACAGCTGTCGTAGAGAAGATAATAGGCAGCGGCGGCCAGGGCGTTGTATACCTCGTTGAATACAACGGAATGAAATGGGCGCTCAAATGGTACGATATCAACAAGATCAAGGATCCTGCCGAGTTTAAGAATAATATCAAGAGGAACATAACTGACGGCGCACCCAGCAACAAGTTCCTGTGGCCGCGCTATATGACTAAGGATGCTCCTGACGGTACCTTCGGTTACCTTATGGAATTAAAGCCTGACAGCTTTGATTCATTCGTGGATATCCTCAACACCTACAAGCTTGTGGTCGATCCCCTGACGGGAAGAGCTCATAAGGAGGTCGTAAGGTTTACTGACCTTCACGCTATGGTGACAGCAGTCATCAATATAGTTAATGCATTCAGACAGCTCCACCGTGTTGGAAAGAGCTATCAGGACCTTAACGACGGCGGCTTCTTTATAAACGTTGATACTGGTGCCGTTCTTGTCTGTGACTGTGATAACATAGCTCCTGACGGCAGCAACTTCGGCATAGGCGGTAAGCCCGGCTATATGGCTCCCGAGATCGTAAGAGGGATCGCAAAGCCTGATGTTCAGACGGATAAGTATTCTCTGGCAGTTGTACTGTTCAAGCTCCTGTTCAGAGGAGATCCTATGGAGGGCGAAAAGGTAGTCAAGGACGTTTGCCTTACCGAGGCTTCCGAGCTCAGACATTACGGTGCGGAAGCGCTGTTCGTATATGACCCTGATGATGCTTCAAACAGACCTGTAAGAGGTATACATGATAATGTTATCAGATTCTGGAGAATGTATCCCGATTATATTAAAGATGCGTTTATCCAGTCATTTACAGCAGGTCTTCATGATCCTAACAAGAGGGTCATCGAGAACGAATGGCAGCAGCTGTTTATCAGACTTCGTTCGGAGATCATTTCTTGCCCCTGCGGCAGAACGAACTTCACATCGATGTTTGAGATGCAGGATCCGTCTACATACAGATGTCCTAAATGCGGTATGACGTTTGCTACGCTTGAATTCAGCAACCGTGACCATCTGATGCCGCTTTATATAGGCAGCAAGTTCTATGAGTGCGAGGTTTATGACGATTCGGATGACTTCCTGAGCGTTGCCGGAGAGCTTGTTGAAAACAAGCTGAAGCCCGGAGTTCTGGGATTGAAGAACTGTTCGGAACGTCCCTGGAAGGTAAAGATGCCTGACGGCGGTATATATGATGTAGCGCCCGGAAAAGGCTGCCCGATCTGGCAGGGACTGGAGATAAACTTCGGAACCGTAACTGCAAAGCTAGGTTAATTTGACCCGAAATATGTAAAAAGGAGCATATTTATATGAGCAAGAATAAAAAAGCAAAGAACAATGCAGTGCAGGCAGTTCCTGCAGAAACTGAGACTCAGACAGCAGCTGTAAACACTCAGCCCGCTGACGATCTGGATATGTTTGATTTTGACGACGATCCGCTTGGCGCTACAGGCGTTTCAAGAAAGAGCCTTGTTATCTTCTTCCTGATAGATACTTCGGGAAGTATGAGAGGAACAAAAATGGGTGAGCTCAACACTGTTATGGAGGAGCTTATCCCTGAGATCCGCCGTGTAGGTGAGGCTGATACCGAAGTTAAGGTAGCCGTTCTTACCTTCTCGACCGACGTTAAGTGGATGTACGCTGAGCCTATCGCAATCGAAGATTTTGAATGGGCAAGACTTAACGCTTCCGGCGTTACAAGCATGGGTGAAGCTTTCAAGGAGCTTTCTGCGAGAATGTCCAGAAACAGCTTCCTCAATTCACCGTCCCTTTCATTCGCGCCCGTTATCTTCCTGATGACTGACGGATATCCTTCGGACGACTATAAGGAAGGCCTTGCAGCACTTGCAAATAACAGCTGGTACAAGTTCGGCCTTAAGGCTGCTCTTGGTATCGGAAACGAAGCAAATGACGATATGCTGGCAGAGTTTACAGGCTCAAAGGATACCGTTGTTCATGCTTATACCGGTAACCAGCTTGCTCAGATGATCAAGATAGTTGCGGTCACAGCTTCTCAGATAGGAAGCAAGAGTATGACTCTTGCAGACCAGAATGAAGCAGAGCTCAGTGATGAGGACGTTTATGCTGCTAAGCAGAAGATGCTTGGTCAGCAGATCCAGGAGCTTGTTAAGCAGAATGATTCAGAAGATGTCTCCTTTGATACTGGCTGGTAAGCCGTTTTACAGAAAAAATATCGGAAGGAGCTTTGATCGATTATGTTCAACGGTTTCAGCTACTCAGTAATGGGTGCAAGCCATGAAAAAAGAGGTATCGTTTGCCAGGACAGCTCTGCTTATGAAATCGGAAACGGCTATGCTGCTGTAGTAGTTGCTGACGGTCACGGAAGCAAAAAGCATTTCAGAAGCAATATCGGCTCAAAATGCGCTACTGAGGCTGCATTGGAAACGATAGCCAGATTTTATGAGGATCCTGATGCTTTTGACGAGCATTTTCGCACAGATCACAAAAGGATCATCAAAAACATTGAAAAGCAGGTTATCTCTCTCTGGAACGAAAAGGTGCTTGCTCACTTAGACAAGAACCCTGTTACTCCTGATGAGCTTAATAAGTTCTCATATGAGGAGTTTGAAGAGATACCGCCTGAATCATATTACGGCACAACTCTGATCGCTGCTGTTGCTGCAAGAGGCTACACATTCGGCTTTCAGGTAGGTGACGGAAGCCTTGTCGCTGTATTTGAAGACGGTGAGACTTCGATGATAATGGATTATGAGGAATCTAATCCTGCAAACATAACATCGTCAATGTGCAACGCTAACGCATACCAGATGTTTGACCAGTTCTATGTAGATAACAAGAGACTTCTTGCAATTTGCGTTTCGACTGACGGCCTGTATACTTCCTTTGGAAGTGACTATGATTTTCTTGATTATCATACTATCATCGCCAGTCAGCTCAATAATCTTGAAGGGTTTATCCCGTCTCTCAAAAACAATCTGGTCAAGCGTTCTCATTTCGGAACGGAAGATGATATTTCAGTTTCGTGCGTTTACGACGTAGAGCTTGCCAGAGACAATATTGATATTATCAAGGCAAAAGTTGTTGAAAATAAACGTCTAGCAGCTGAGCGTAAAGCCAGACTGCTTGGCAGATAGCAGGTAGAATTATGGATATTAATACATTGATCAGTACTGCAAAAGAATATGCCGGAAAGGTAAAGGCTGAGGTCTCCGACAAGGGAGCTCAGCTGGCCGTTATTGCCGATGCGAAAGGGAAGACTTTTATCGGAGTTACCGCCGTGACCGTCAAGGGCGGCAGCGTGACAAGGATATCGGCTGACTATATGGCAGCGCTTTATATGATAAATGAGGGAAGCAGGATAGCTGCCAATATCGTTGTGATCGGTATCGAGGATCAGACCGTTGTAAAGCCTTCTGCTGAGTGCCTTGATCTTCTGTTCCGTACAAATGTCGAGAATGACAATTGTGTTGCGGCAGTTTCCGATTCTGAGACGGCAACCGTTTTAAGCCTGAGACTTGGCGGCAGCGGTGCAGACTTTATGGACGGCTTTGACTTTGATGACAGCGAGCCTGCTGAAAAGCCGGTTGAGGCTTCCGAGCCTGAGACCGCGGCTGAAACAGTGCCCGCTCAGAAAGAGGAAAAGGCCGATGCGCCTGAGCATTCATCTAACGTTATAAGCGGCGTCAAGATAGAGGAGAACAATCCTTTCTATGAGGCACCTGAGGATGTTAAGCCGCCGGAAGAGGTAGTTGCAACTGTTTCGGGTGAGAATCTTGAGGCAGAAGCTCTTGAAAGAGAATCGGAAGATGAACTGGAGCTCTCAAAGGAAGAGCTTCTGAAGCAGGCTAAAAAGCGCAAGAAGGTCGCAAAAGCAAACTTCCTTTTCAGAAAAAGACACTAATATTAAAGCTCGTCGTAAAAAACGGCGAGCTTTTTTTCATATAAAAAACACCACTGCGAAAGATCACAGCGGTGCATATAAACTATTTGAACGAGACGCCAATGTTCAGCTTACTGTAAAGCTTCAGCTTGACATTTTCCTTCTGCTTGTTGAGCAGTATAACGACACCGAAGAATGCCACTATCGAAAGCACAACACCAAGCACGATACCGAGCGTTCCCTTTATGTATACAAGAGAAACTATCCAGATAAGCACTAGCAAAACCGCCAGTATCGGCAGACAGAATGATACGAAGCTTCTCTCAGTCACCCTCATATACTGCCTGATCTCTTTCTTCGTAAGGTTATCATAGTGACGTGCGATAAATTTATCAGGTCTCGCCCATTTGCAGAACTGCTTTATCGTTTCAAACTTAGCTACGAAATTCTGACCTGTCTTGGTCACACGGTAATCTACAGTTATACCGTCAGAATTCTCTCTGGCATCCATCACATGGATAAGCGTTCCGACTTTAGCCTGACCTTTGAGATATTTTGTAACTACATATTTTCCGTCGATAGCCTCATCGATGCTGTAAAGCATGAATGCCATATACATCTTCCTCCTATTTGATAACGCCTAAACATCCAAAATCTATCAAATATTTAATAACTTAATTATGCAAATTATTAACCTCTTTTATTATAGCACTATTTCTCTTCAATGTCAAGAAAAAAAGTTCATAAAAAACAAGGTTTTTCGTGATAAAACTGTTCTGGAACAGATTTTTTAATAGTTACATTTTTTGGATATTTATTATTGTAAAATATTAGTAATAGCAGAAAGATAATAAATATATTAAATTAAGGATTAACTCTCTTGAACACTTTTACTTTGCTCAGTGAAAGGCCGCAGATAACATAGACTATTGCTGAAGATATAGTCTGAACTGCATTTGCAGCAGCATCAGCAAAGCCGGCAGCGATCGAATGATATATAACTGTACCGCTGTAAAGCCCGTAGCCTCCGACGCAGATGACCAATGCCGGCAGCAGAGCGATAAGATTGTGTGCGCAGATAATGTTTTTGTTCTTTGATGTAAAAAGCAGGGCAGTGGCAGCCTTAATAATAAGTGTAGCCGGTACCCATATCAGATAGCCCGAAAGTGCATCTGAAAGCGCTGCGCCTACAGAGCCCGCAAATACCGCATAGGGTGTTGGAAGTATCGATCCTGCGAGAAATATCACGGCGTCACCAATGTGAACATACCCCTTTATTGTAGGAACATGGAGAAATGCAGTCAGCACATAGGTAAGTGCTGTGAATATTCCTGTCAGCGTTATAAGCTTCAGCTTGTTTCTGTTTTCGTTCATAAGATCAGCTCCTTATTGATTTGCTGATAATATGATATCACAGAGCTGAAAATAAATCAAATCTGAGTAGTAGGAATTAAAGTCATAGAGCTTTTGTGGAAAAATACTTGATAAGAAAAGCTGTAAAGCTCAATATTTGTGAATTTTGACTATCAAAAACAGATCGAAAACAAAATCAAAAAACAAAAAAATCACACTCAACAAACATAAGGCCTGTTTTTGAGTGTGATTTTGTGCATTTAGTAGAATTATCTCTTTACGAAATACTCGTCATACCATACAAGGAAGGTGTAAATTGTCCAGATCTTTCTCCAGAGATCGGAATTTCCGCCGATGTACTCGTTCCAGATAGCGTCGACCTCTTCTTTGTTGAAGAATTTCTCGCAGATCTCGCTGCCAAGCATATTTCTTACCGGCGCGTTGTACTGCTCGTCAGCCATCCAGTATCTTATCGGTACAACAAAACCGAGCTTCTTTCTGAATGCTATCTCATCAGGCAGAACTTTTGCAGCAGCCGTTCTGAAAGCGACCTTGTTCTGCTCATCATTTACTTTGAACTTCGACGGCAGCCTTGAAGCTATGTCAAAAACTCTCCTGTCTGTCAGCGGCATTCTGATCTCAAGGCCGGCAGCCTCGCTCATCTTGTCAACATTCAGATAAATATCGCCCTCAAGCCATATCTGTATATCAACGTCTGACATTTTTGTAAGCGGGTCAAGCCCCTCGGTCTCATCATAGATGTATTTTACAAGATCTATAGGCAGATAACCCTCATAATAGTTTTTGAGAAGCTTTCTCTTTTCGTCTTCCTTCATTATGTTTGTATTTCCGACATAGAAGGTCTTAAGATTATCGCCGTATCTTTCAGCGTTTCTATACATATTATATCCGCCGAAGAATTCGTCAGCGCCCTCGCCGGAATAACAAAGCTTAGTGTGCTTTGCGGTCTCCTTGCAGCCGATAGCAAAAACTATCGCTGAGGCATCACCGAGCGGCTGTTCCATATTATACATAACGTAAGGAACTGCATCGAAATACATCTCAGGTGTTATCCTTGCGCGTGAGAATTCTCTCCCGAGAAGCTCAGCAGTTTTTGCTGCAAGAGGGGATTCATCGAACCTCTCATCATCGTATCCGCAGGAATCGCATCTTTTTGCGTCAGACATTGCCAGCACATACGAAGAATCGACACCGCCCGAAAGGAATGACTCTGCAGTTTCATCGTCTGTCTTGACCTCAGGCATAACAGCCTTGATAGTTTCGTGTATCTCGTCAGCCCACTGTTCAAGTGTTTTTTCGTTGTCTGGCTTGAAAGTCGGCGTCCAGTAGCGCGTTATCTCGGCCTTGCCGTTTTCAAACACCAGATAATGCCCCGGCATCAGCTTTTTAACGCCCTTAAAGAAGGTGTCCTCACCGGCAACATAGGTAAGTGTCATATATATCTGGAGCATTTTATCGTTAAGCTCTTTTCTGAAGCCGCTGTCAGCTATTATTTTGCTTATATTTGTGCCGCAGAGCAGTCTGTTGTCATCAGTAATGTAGTAATAGAAGGGCTTTGTTCCGAAATGATCTCTCAGACAGAATATCTTGTCACCGTCCTCGATTGAAAATGCAAACATTCCGTAAAGGTGCTCTGCAAGATCATACCCCCACTTTTCATAGGCTTTAAGTATTATCTGTCGTTCTCTTTCTTTGCTTTCAAGAGTTGCATCGATACCAAGCTCTGAACACAGAGCCTTCCAGTTTCTGATGTGTCCTCTGTAATCGGTAAGTACTGCCATAATATCACCTCAAATAAATCTAATAGCTTATAATACAGCCTGCTGATATTATATCAAATCAGGTTCTTAATGTCAATCAAAATTTGTCAACGTCGGAGATTTAATTCTTGCTGACTAAGCTGTCAATGCTTTTATTCAGTCTTTCAAGTCCGTCTTTAACAAATGCTCTCGGGCAGGCGATGTTCATTCTGAGAAAGCCGTCCTTGCTGCCGTAAATATCACCGCTTGACAGAAACAGCCCGGAGCTCTTTCTGATATGCTTTGCAAGCTCTCTTGACGGCAGCTCAAGCTTGCGGCAATCCAGCCACAGAAGATAAGTCGCATCAGAGGGCACCAGCTTGATCTGAGGGATGTTTTTTGAAATATACTCCGCAACAAGCTGCTTATTCTCAAACAGATACTGTCTCAGCTCGTCAAGCCAGTCACCGCCGTGTTCAAACGCCGCAACAGCTGCCTGAACTGCAAACGCATTGGGTTCGGCCACCTCATCGGTGTTGAGAGCTCGCCAGACCTTGTGCCTGAGCCTTGCATTCGGAACAACAGCCGCAGCAGTCTGAAGCCCTGCCAGATTGAAAGCTTTGGTCGGAGAAATGCACACAATACAGTTATCTCGGCACTTGTCAGATACCGAAGCGAACGGTACATAGCTGCGGTTCGGATCTGTAAGATCACAGTGTATTTCGTCAGATATTACAGTTACTCCGTTGTCATATGCAAGCTCACCTATTCTGGCCAGTGTTTCCCTGTCCCAGATCTTGCCGATAGGGTTGTGCGGATCGGAAAGCAGCAGTAAAGTGGTCTGCGGGTCAGACAGGGCAGCTTCAAGCTTTTCAAGATCGATACTGTATTCATCGCCGTCATAATCAAGAGGGAAGTCAAGTATATTTCTGCCGTTGTTTTTTACGCAGTTGAAAAACACATTATATACCGGCGTCATAACGAGCACGTTTTCGCCGGCTGTGGTAAGCTTGCGTATACAGCTCGATATTATGGGAATGACCCCTGTGCTGAATATCAGCTGCTCTTTTCTGTATTCGATCCCGTGACGCTCTTTCCACCAGTTTATATAGGCATCATACCATTCATCAGGAACGGTAGAATATCCGAAAACTCCGTGCTCTGCGCGCTTAATGATAGCGTCGATTATTTCATCGGCTGTGCGAAAGTCCATATCCGCGACCCACATGGGCAGCTCACCCTCGGCTATATCCCACTTAAATGAATTGGTGTTTTTTCTGTCGATTATCCTGTCAAAATCATATCTCATAAGATCACTGCTCCGGTCAGGTTTTATATATAAATTCAGTCTTGCTGATATCTACCTTGTCACTTTCCATTATAAGCTCATCAATTCCCTCAGTTCTGATAGTTCCGCTGAGCGGATTATTTATGCTGTCAACACTTCCGGCAATATCTGCATCAACTGTTGAATACTCAAACGCAAGGGTAGTATTTATAAGTCGGCAGTTAACAAGCTTAAGGTCTTCGCAGTAGCAAAGGGCCTGCAGGCTCTCTATAGTGCAGTTTATAAGCGTCAGGCGTCTTGAATTCCAGCCAAGATACTCTCCGTTTATATAGCAGTTTTCAGCCGTAATGTTTTCACTGTTCCAGAAAGCGTCCTTGCTCACCAGCTTTGAATTTCTGATTATAACGTTTCTTGCACCGTCAAAACTGTAGTTGCCGTCAAGATCAAGCTTTTCTATCTCCATATTCTCACAGTTCATAGCAAGATAATCGCCTTTAGCTGTCAGTTTTTTTAGCTTTACATTTGTGCAGTGCCACAAGGTTTCGGCAGCGTTAGGGAAGTTTACATTTTCTATCGTCAGCCTGTCGCAGCGGCGAAAGCCCTTTGGTGCAATGTATTCGGTATCGGTTACGGTTATGTTATTTGAATACCATATGCCTGCACGGGCAGTCTCAAAGAACACTGAATCTCTTACTTTAACGTTATCGCTGTACCAGATAGGGTATTTCCATTTGAAATGAGTAGAATCAATGTCAATATCTTTACTATGCTTAAGAGGAGACTCTCCGTCCTCGAAGATACTGTCAGTGATATGCTTATCGCGTGCCATAAACAAGGCGCGTTCACCCGTAAATGTTCCGCTGATCTTATCCTTCATACAGTGTGTTTCTCCTTGTAAATATTTGTATTTTAACCTATTATAGCACACATTATGATAAATTACAATTGCTTATATTCAAACTTTTTATCAACAAAAATAAAGTCAAAATCAAAATTTTACTATACTCTTATTTACTAATTTTCACGCCCGGCTTTTCTTTTCTGAATTTTTATGTTATAAGTGCTCGCCGCACGGCTGGACATCGCGGTGCTCGCCGCACGGCTGGGCATCGCGCATGAAAATGTTTGATCTGATAATTTTGCACGCGCGGCTTTACTTTTCTGAAATTATATGTTATAATCAAAGCATAATTTCAAAGGCGGTGAGACTGTGAGCGTTGAGAGAAAGATCAGAAGAGGTATCCCTGACAGCGAGGAAGCTCCTGAGAAAAAAGCGGGGTTAGAGAAATATCTGACTAAAAGGTACCTGTTCTGGGGGATATTTATTGTTGCTGCAACAGTTATTCTGGTGCTTCTGGTGACCTACAATCAGAAGGTTACGCTGCTCAAAAACATCAAACCTTCCGATATCGCAGTGATAGAGGTCAAGAACGAGAACACAGGCTATCTGTTCAAAATAACTCAGCAAGGGCATTTTGAACAGATACTTGAAAGCATAACCTCACATAAATTCAAAAAGAACGGTTTCGCATCAAAAGGCACCAAGCCCCTCTACACACTCACTTTGAAAAACAAAAACGGCATTGAGATCGACAAGATATCCTTTTGCTGGTATGATGAAGTCTCTTACGGTATGTTCAACTATAAGACAGACAAGACCGACCTTTGCATAGGCTATATCGTTGGCCTTGAAGCCAGAGCGCCATATGATGAGGAGCAATAGTTAATCATAAACAAAGCCTTGTACTTTAATCGGTACAAGGCTTTTGATATTATTCTGTATATTTCAGCTCAAACTCTGTAAAGTCGGCTACTGCGCCCTTTTGTGCAAACATCGCGAGCAAAACTCCCGTAAATCCGCCTGCCACTTCAGATGACAGGTATCTTGAACTACCCCAGCCAACAGCCGTATCATCAACAAAGAACTTATAGGTGTGAGAGTCAAACTCAATCCTTAAAACCGCCTTCTTATCATTAAGCGGCAGTATAGTATCATCGTGCTTGATGCTGCCGATATTGAGTGTAAGCACAGCTTCGCAGCCCCCGTCTGTCTCTCTGAGCTTAATATCATAATGGTGGCCTTCATCGCTGTAAACGGTCAGGCCTGCTTCTCCGCCTGAAATCTCCAAGGCACACGAAAGGGTACCATTAAAATCCTGCTGCCTTATTCCTACAAAAGTAGGTGATGCCGCCTCATCTATAGTGGTATCCGTACCTTTGAGAACATACCTGTCATTTGACAGATCATAGTTTTCCGGTGAATACTTTCTCAGATAAAGAAGCTGCAGATCTCTGTTGATATTTTCAAAGCTGTAGTCGGGCAGTCCCTTTTGCGAGAAGCTTCCGATGATCTCATGTTCGTGCTCAGTAGTTCCGTCATTTGCGCAGGTGAACCAGCCGTCATCATCAAAATGCACTGGCGTCATATAGACCTCACGGCCTAAATGATGATACATTTCAAACCTGCCTATCTGCCTGAAAGCCAGATGAACAAAGAACCATTCGCCGTTTTCAGACTGAATAAGATCTCCGTGCCCGACTCCCTGGATCTCAAAGCCGCCTTTGTTGCGGTTGGTCAGAACAGGGTTGTTTTTATATCCCTTAAACTCTCCCCACGGACTGTCAGAACGCGCATACGTTATCATATGGCCATACTCGGTACCGCCCTCGGCAGCAGTAAGATAGTAGTAGTCACCTATCTTATACATATGTGGCGACTCCAGATACCTTCCGCCGGAACCGTGCCAGATAGTTTTGCTGTGAGTAAGCTTTTTTCCGCTCTCTATATCGATCTCGCACTGAGTTATGCCCCAGTTCCCATAGTCATCCTGACCGTTGCTTATAAAATAGACCTTATCACCGTCAAACAGCAGTGACGGGTCGATCCCTCCCTGATCTACATATACGGGTTCGCTCCATTCGCCTCTGATATCGTCTGTGTAAACATAAAAGTTCTTATTCAGTGTATCATTGGTGGTGACCATATAAAACCTGCCGTTATTGTACCTGATAGTAGGTGCAAAAACGCCGCCTGAGCTCGGCACTGTTTTAAGCTCAACCTGAGAGCTTCGCGTAAGAGCGTTTCCTACCTGTTCCCAGTTGACAAGATCGCTGCTCTCAAAAACGGGAACACCTGGCATATACTGAAACGTGCTGCACACAAGATAATACTTTCCCTCAGCTGCACAAATGCTGGGGTCGGGATAAAAGCCTTTTATTATCGGGTTTTTGTAAATCATATGATCATTTCTCCTTTTTGCCGTGCTTTCTCATTAACAATGCTCCTCCGCCTGCCAGAACGACAGCACCGCCGGCTATCCCGCCGATCAGTGCGAGCTTGCTGCTCTTTTCATCATTATTAACTGCCGATGACACTTCATCATTTTTCTTCTTGTCAAGAGCGCTCTTATCCTTAGCTATCACAAGCAGAGATACCGTTCTCGGCTCCATTTCATAGCTTATATTGCTGCCGTTTAATGTTACCGCTGAGTTGCTGTCAGACATATCGAACACTTCGGCAGCCATACTGTTTATGCCATAAAGATGAGCGTATGAATATTCACCGTCAAGACTGATATTGGCGGTTGTCTTATCGCTGAACGACTTGTTTGTGACAACAAGAGTTATCACGTCAGTATCATCGCCGTTGATAGCCGCATATGCGGTCGATGTCTCTATGTCGTCACTTGTGCATGAAACGAGCGTATCACCGAAGCCATTTCCCTGACCATCATAGTTTGTATAAAGGTTTATCGCTGCCAGCTGATAATCAGCGTCCATAGTGAACAGGTTAGCACAGTATACATTATTCTGTGCAAAGATTCCTAAAGCATCAGCCTCAGCGATAGCGCCGCATACATCATAAGGCCCTCCGAAATCATATTCTGTTATCGCTATCTTTGTATCTGGGTAGTATGTGTCAATAGACTTCTGCAGAGCAGGCAGTATCGGCAGGAATTCAGCTCCAGTATCGGTTATCCAGCTGTCTTCAACATAAGTATCGTCCCAGAGGCTCCTTGTCGCGTTTAGCTTATTGTATACACAGTCGGGATCATTGAAATGGCTGCAGTAACGTTCACCGCAGGCGCCCTTAGCTTCAGTGTAGAAGTGTACATCAAGCACATCGAGCAGCCGCTCGCCGTTTTCTTCCTCAGCCTTTTTCATCTCGTCGAGATAATAGTCAATAAACCACTTATAATCCGGATTCAAAGATTGTATCTCTGTCCAGTCATGAGCACCAGCAAAGTTAGTAAATGCCCCGTAACCGAAAAGAGCAGGTCCGAATATCTCAGCGTTCGGGTCTATCGCCTTGACAGCCTTTGACATAGTGACCGACTTTTCAATTATTTCCTCACAGCCTGTCTGCTCCGGGTGAACGAGAGAATGAGTTCCTTTCCAGAGTCCCGGTTCGTTATCCAGAGAATACCCCCTGATACCTCCGCTTTTTGAATCACCGAGAGTATTTACAAGGTAGTTCACAAATTCGTCCATATAAACTGTGCCGTCATTAAGGTCAGGCTCAAGTGAAAACTCAGACCCCTTTACCAGCTCGACCTTGTTCCACCTCTCGGAAGGTGCCTTCTGATCTTTAGTCACCTCTCCGTCCATATCAGCAGAAACATAGCCTGCAAGCTGCAGTGTCATCAATGAATAAGCGTTCTTCTCAGAGCATACCTCAGCCAGATCAAGTGCCGCACAGCCAGGAGTGTTCCTGAGTTCTTCGGAAACGCTCTGCTGAAAATAACCGTCGGATATGTTTTTCCAGTCAGAACCGGCATTTGAAGCGTTAGTCTCCCAGTTATAAGCAGTGTATCTGTTGCCGCCGGCCCTGACAGACCCGCAGGATACATTTTTCTTCATAAGCTCTGCATTTGTTCCGTAGATATAGGGCGAGATAGCTTTTCTGTCCTTTGAAGTATCTACAGTGATGTTGACAGTTTTGCCTGCCGGATCAGCCCCTACCGGAGCGGCACAGCACAGCAGAGCGATCACAGCTGCCGAAAAAGCCGCAGCCTTTTTTATCCTCATATATAAAACTCCTGTCCGTTTAATAATAACTTTATATAATTTTATCATTGTATCATAAGGCTGTCAACTTAAATTTTCAATTCGCAGGCGCTTAAATTCTTAATAATTCATTGATAAGTTAGTTTAAAATATCAATATCAAAAGTGTTATTTTAAATCTATCAAAAACCTATTGACAAACTTATCTTATGAATGTATAATAGCAAAAATGATTTTTGATAATTTCGGAGGATCTATGAAAGCACAAAGACAATTAAGCATAAGACAGTATAAAGCCTCAGGCTTTATAGGCGAGCAGCAGGAGCTTGTAAGAACAACAGTTATCCCTTATCAGTATGATGTTCTGCGTGATAGAGCAGGGACTGAGAAAAGCCATGTGTTCGATAACTTTAAAAATGCCGCAGCCGCTCTTTCGGGTGAAGATACCGGCGACGGCTTCTACGGTATGGTATTTCAGGATTCTGACGCTGCAAAGTGGCTTGAAGCTGCTGCGTTTTCTATTGCCGTAAAGCCCGACAGAGAGCTTGAAAAAGAGGCAGATGAGCTGATATCTTTGATAGCTGCTGCTCAGGACAGAGACGGATATATCAACACTTATTTTACGATCAAGGACAGAGACAAGCGCTGGACAAATCTTCTTGAAGGGCATGAGATGTACTGCTCAGGGCATTTGTTTGAGGCCGGTGCCGCTTATTATGAAGCTACCGGCAAGCGTGAGCTGCTTGATGTATGCCTAAAGAATGCTGAACACATTTATGACAGGTTCGTCACTCAGGGGAAGGCTGGCTATCCCGGTCACCCGGAGATTGAGCTTGCACTGCTGAAGCTCTACCGTGCAAGCGGTGACGAGAGATGCCTGGAGCTTGCAAAGCATTTTATAGATGTGCGCGGTGTTGATAAGGATTTTTATAAAAAAGAAAAGCAGGCCCGTGACTGGACAGTGTGGGGCAATAATGCCGACGATCATGATTATCAGCAAAACGGCAGCCCTGTCCGCTTACAGAAGGACGCTACAGGTCACGCTGTTCGTGCGGTTTACCTTTACACGGGTATGGCTGATATGGCTGGCGAAAGTGATGACGAAGAGCTTTATAATGCCTGCAGAAAGCTCTGGGAGAGCATTACCGAAAGGCGTATGTATGTTACCGGCGGTATAGGCTCAACAGTTCACGGAGAAGCTTTCTCAGTGGACTATGATCTCCCGTCAGATACCGCTTATGCTGAGACCTGTGCTTCATGCGGTCTTATGTTCTTTGCTTCCCGTATGCTGGAGATAAAGCCCTCTGCCGAATATGCCGATGTTATGGAACAGGCTTTTTATAATACCGTTCTTGCCGGTATGGCCAGAGACGGAAAGAGCTTTTTCTATGTAAATCCTCTTGAATGTATCCCCGGTATTTCTGGCGTTTCACCGACACACAGGCACGACCTAACCCAGCGTCCCGGCTGGTATGCCTGTGCGTGCTGTCCTCCTAATGTAGCAAGAACTATAATGTCATTGGGACAGTATGCTTACGGCGAGAGCGATGATACAGCGTTCTGTCATATGTATGCAGCAGGGGAGACAAGCTTTAAAAACGGTGTTCAGCTTGTGTGCGAGACTGCTTATCCGTTTGATATGAACGTTACCTACAGATCAAAGAAAGGCGGCAAAACAGCTGTCAGGCTGCCGGGCTGGAGCGAAAACACTGTCATAACTCTTAACGGCAAAGAGATAGAACCCGAAATAAAGAACGGCTATGCTTATCTCACACTAGCTGATAATGATGAGGTTAAACTAAAACTTGATGACAAGCCGAGAATGATATTTGCATCGGGTCGTGTGCCTGAGCTGACAGGAAAGGCCTGCATCTGCAGGGGACCGCTGGTATATTGCTTTGAGGGCGTTGACAACGACGGTGACGTGCTCTCGTTAAGGCTTAAAAGTGAGCTGAAAGCCGAACTCACAAAAGTACAGGTCTTTGATGACATACCGGCGTTGTCGGTAGAAGCTTTACGTTCACAGGGGAAGGGAAGTCTCTATTTCCGTGAGAGACCAAAGCTCACTGAAATGACTGCAAAGGCTATACCTTATTTCTGCTGCGCTAACCGCGGAGAAACACAGATGAGGATATGGCTCCCGATAGTTTATTGACAGCAAAAAGGCGATATCTGCGTGATGCAGGATATCGCCTTTTGTGTTTTTGTCACCGCTAATTATTTTTCTATTCGTTCGATCCCGAAAACATAGACCTTTATGCTTATAAAGCATGACACTATATAAAGCGGGATAGACATAATCACAAGCCTGCCGCCCCATGTTTTGATAAAGTTTGTGAAGCGTATCTTAGTAATAAGCTCAAATATCTTTTCGATGACATGGTCACTGCTGCCCATCCAGCTGATATCAGCGAACATAAGATAGATCACAGCAAAAAGTATAAGCCCGAGCATAAGTATGCCCTTTACCGCCTCTCCGGCTTTCTGTCCAAGACCTACGATGAATGGCGTTTCTATCGCTCTTATTATAAGCTGGATAAACAGGAAGATAAGCACAACTCCCGATACATTCGGGATATCAAACTGCGGGAACAGCTTTCTCGCAAGTATATTTGCGAGCAGTGACACTGTAAATGTAATGCCTGACATTATCAGGACCATTGTATATTTTGATATCATCTGCTTCGCTATACCGTTCGGAGTAGATACAACATAGTAGCCCCATTTTTTGCGCTCGTCAGTCTTGAAGTAGTTAGAGGCCATAGCACCGCTTATAAAGAAAGAGCAGGCTGAAAAGGAGAACATCATTATCTGGAATAATACACCAAGGCCTGATATAGTAGCTTCAGGGTTGTCACCGACAAACAACATGAAGACCATTGCATTAAAAGCCAGCAGTACAAGCAGAAGCGTAAAGATCGTCTTTTTGTTTGTAATAAAATCCTTATACAGATATCCGAGCATTAGTTTTCCCTCCTTTTGAGAGCCTTTACACTGAGAGTAAAGAATATTACTCCGAGTGTAATAAGTATGATGGGCACCGACCACCACAGATTATCCTTTACTGTCTCAACTATCTTTGCTATGTGCTTTTCAAATTCAGCGCTGGCTTCCGGCGGCCAGTTGTCCTGATCGTCAAGTTCATAGCCTCTGCTTTCAAAAAAGTGAGTAATATACTGCCCGACGCCTAAGCCTATGCCAAAGTATAATCCCATATATATGCAGCAAAGAACTGTTCTGGATCTTGAAGTGTTGCCCTTGAAGATAAGCATAAACAGCTTATTGAGCCCAAGCACAACAAAGCAAAGTGCACCGATACCCATAATAATAAACAGCATTCTGTAGTCAAACTTATCGCCGTATAAAGCAAGTGCAATAAAGTACACGATAAAGTTTATGATCGTCACTGCGCAGAATCCGACTGCATTATATAAATACGAAGCGCCGATTATCTGCTTCTCGCTCAGCGGCAGGGTATAGGCATACCGGTTCCACTTGCTTGTTATATCGTGCTTTGTATTGTTAGTCATTACCGACACGTAAAGAACAAGAGCAAGACTCAGAGGCATCACATAATACAAAACAGATTCTGCCGTAGCTACCGTCTTCGGAGGGAGCTTTCCGATATTTCCGTAAAGGATAGACAGCTTTACAAGCACAAACATTGTAAACGCGATAAGATAAGTTGCAAGGCCGAAAACAGTAAACTTCTTTGAAAGAAAGAACTCTTTGAACATTATCCCTTTCATCAGCTCCACTCCTTTTTCTCTCTGTTCACGTAGTAAAGCATTATCTCTTCAAGTGTTGCACTGTCAATTACAGCTCCCGAGTATTTCTTTTCGCAGGCAGCTCTGTTGCTGATCATCGCCTCTGCACCGAAATCAGTAATCCTTGCGCTGATGATATCGTTCTTGTCAAGGTTTGCATAATCGTTCTTAGTGCATTTTATAATACCGTGATCTGCAAGTATATCGTCCTTGTACCCTGTGAGCAGCAGCTTTCCCTTGTCAATAAAGGTAACGCTGTCAGCGATCTTCTCAAGGTCCGATGTGATATGAGAGGACATCAGTATCGAATGGTCCTCATCCTGCAAAAACTCGAGAAAAATATCCAGTATCTCATTTCTTACAACTGGATCAAGTCCTGTTGTGGCTTCGTCCATTATCATAAGCTTTGCATCGTGCGAAAGTGCAGCAGCTATCTGAAGCTTCATTTTCATACCCTTTGAGAACTTCGCAAATTTCTTCTTTGAAGGCAGTGCGAACCTGTCAAGATAGCCGTTAAACGTCTCGCTGCTCCAGTTGTCAAAGATGTTTCTGAGCACCTTATCAAGCTGTCTGGCGTTAAGCTCTTCGTGGAAGGGGAGCTCATCAAAAACAGCTGAAATATCCTTCTTTATCCTGAGTTCATCTTTGATATGGTCAAGCCCGAATATATTGATCGTTCCCGAATCAGGCTTGATTATATTCAGGATCGTATTTATTGTCGTCGATTTTCCGGCTCCGTTCTGTCCGACAAAGCCCATAATGCTGCCTTTCGGAACATTAAAGCTCATATCGTCAAGCGTAAAACCGTCATACTTCTTGGTTAATCCCTTTATCTCGATCGCATTAGCATACTCAGCCATTTTATTCTCCTCCGTAAATAATGTCTAGCAGTTCATGAAGCTCAGATAATTCAACACCGCTAAGCTTTGCCTTGTCGCAAACCTGTGAGATGAGCTCTTCCGTCTGCCTGAGGTATTCCTCACGCAGCAGCTCCTGATTCTGAGATTTTACAAAGCTGCCTTTACCTGTAAAAGACTCAATAAACCCATCTCGTTCAAGCTCCTCATAAGCGCGCTTCGTAGTTATAACGCTTATCCTGAGCGCCTGAGCCAGAGCCCTCATTGAAGGAAGGGCGTCCCCCTCCGACAATTTTCCGCTCATTATCTGTTCCTTCACCTGAGTTACGATCTGTTCGTAGATCGGCTCATTTGACGAATTTGAGATTACAATATCCATGTGATCACCTGAATGTGTATATTTGATATATACACTATACACTATATACACAAGTTTGTCAACCCCTTTTGCAAAATTATTTTAAAATTCTCAGAATAAGTGCTTCTGCACTTGAAATTTATAGGGAACTGTGGTATAATAATTTGGTATAAAATGCGAAAGGTGATCTTATGGGAGAAAAAAACAAAGATAAAAGAAATTTTGAGATACCGCGTCCAAGCTTCCCGAAAAGAGCTGTTATAACAGGCGGTATGCCCTACGGAAATAAAGAGCTGCATTTCGGCCATGTCGGCGGAATGCTCGTTTTTGCAGATACCTATGCAAGATTTCTGCGCGACAGGATCGGTAAGGAAAACGTGATTTTTGTTACCGGTACCGATTGCTACGGTTCTCCTATAGCTGAGGGCTGGAGAAAAAAGGTCGAAGCAGGCGAATTTGACGGCAGCCTTGAGGATTTTGTCAGCTCTAATCATGATAAGCAGGCAAACACCCTTGATTCCTACAGCATAGCGCCCGATCTTTTTGCAGCATCAGGTCTCGGCAGATCTAAAGAGATACATTCTGAGGTCTCCGACTGGTTTTTGAATTCTCTTTATAAAAAAGGTCAGCTTGAGAAGATCTCGACTATGCAGTTTTTCGATGAAAAAGCGGGAGTGTTCCTTAACGGCAGACAGGTAATAGGTAAATGCCCGGTTGAGGGCTGCACCTCAGAAAAAGGCTATGCCGATGAGTGCGATCTCGGACACCAGTATATGCCTGAAAACCTTATTGACCCTATCAGCACGCTTACAGGTGAGAAGCCCGTAATGAAGCCTGTAAACAACTGGTATTTCAAGCTCTGTGATTATGAAGAGCTCTTAAAAGAATGGGTCGCTGAGATGCAAAAGCGCAAGGATATAAGACCCGTGGTCTGGAAGACGATATCAGAGTTTTTAAAGCCCCCTGTCATTTATATCAAGCGTGAATTTGAGCAGAAGTACTTTTCAATAAAAGATGAGCTGCCTGAGCATGAGTATCTTGAAGAGCCTAAAAAGCCTTCGTTTACAATTGCATTTACGAAGCTTTCAGACTGTGAAGCTTCCTGCCGTGTCCTTACGGATAACGGCATCAGATACAGAACGGGCAAAAAGCTCGTTCCTTTCAGGCTCACCGGCAATATTGA
>CACXFU010000090.1 GCA_902767035.1 uncultured Ruminococcus sp. | reverse complement strand
GCCCCGCCCCGAGCCTGACAAAGCCCCGGCTTTGCGCAAAGCAGCGGATACCATTTTCAACATTTGGCGGCTCGGGCGAAGAGAGAACCGCCTGCACTTGCAAAACCCGAGCTTTTGTGGTATACTTGGAACAACGGGCAGGGGAGACTCTGCGAAAACTTTCAGGGGGACTGTTTATGCTTCACGGATATTTTGATCTTCCGACGCTGGTGTTTTTTGATTCGGGAAACGTCTGGGCGGGGAGTATGTATACGAATTTCAGCTACAAGATAGATTATCTGACCGAGGAGAAGAAAAAGACTGCGCTGAGGCTCCGGATATGGTACGGAGCGCAGAGCATCGAGTATGCGGAGAAGTTTGAGTATGAGAAGACCTTTGAGTTTTCAGACGAGGGCTTAGCGGCGCTTATCGGGGAGCTGAACTCGGAGTTTGATAAGTATAGGGAAAACCACTAGCAGACGGTCGCCGCACGGCTTTGCCGCTGGCGGAGATCTTTCATTAGTTGTTTTCCTGTTGGCTTTGTTTTGATCAATTTCCGAGCAGGGTAGCCCCGTGACCCTTCGGCTGCATCTCCTTTATTTGTGATATGCCAAAAAAGAGCACTCCTTGCGGGGTGCTCTTTTTTCTGTCCGGTTTCAAGGTCCGCACAGCGTCACAAATTAAAAGCCCGGACAAAAGGATCCCCCTACCCTCCGGGGAGGGCAGGGGGTATTTTCAGTATGTGCATATCCCCGATGGGTGGGGGTATTAGCCGTGCGGCGAGCACCGCAACTGCTTATTTGTTGATAAATGCCTTGTAAGCTTCGTTGAAGGTCTTGAGCTCGGACTCGATAGTGGGCTGATACTGCTCCTTGAGCTGTGCCCATGTGTACTGGGTGCCGTTCTCGTCGGTCTTCATAACGGATGTGTACATATAAGGGATAACGGCTTCCTTGGTGTCGTTGGTAGCTGCGTCGTCGTCCGAAAGAACGGTGGAGATACCGTAGCCGGGGTCGAACATCTTTGTGAACTTATCGCTGAGCGGCTCAACATAAGCTACATCATACATCTGGTCTGTCCAGGAAGGATTGTTTACAAAGAACTTCTCACGCTCGGTCTGGATGTACTCGTCCTGGGTGTAAACTATCTTTGCACACTCCAGCCAGCACTTCATGGCGTCGTTCTTTGTGGAGCCCTTTACCCACATATATGCGTTCATATCAACTGTGGTGTAAAGCGTATCGCTGTTAGGATCCTTCGGGATCGGTACCATTGCCCAGCTCTCGCCCTCCTTAGGAGAGTGAGAACCGAAGGAAGCCCACGGTCCCATTGCGTAGAAGAGGATATTCTTCTTGAAGGCGTCACCGGTCTGGCCTACCCAGTCAGCATAATAAAAGCCGTTTTTCTGGATGTCATAAAGAAGATCGGTAGCTCTTACGAAATCGGGATCGTCAAGGTTTGAAACATACTCGTCCTTATCAGCGTCATATGTGATAAGGGTCTTGCCGGTAGACTGGAAGATGAACGGTGCGAACCAGCCGTTTATGCCGTATCTTTCCTCATCGCCCTCAGCACCCTGAACGTACTCCTCCATAAGCTCATACCATGCGTTCCAGTCCCACTTGCCTTCCTGATAAAGCTCATAAGGATCGTCAAGTCCGTTAGCTTCGATCACTTCGGTATCATAGGTGATAACTGAGTTAGGCATAAAGTTTATAGGTGCAACATAATGCTGTCCGTTAAGTGTGAACTTCTCTGCAACATCCTTTACATCGCTCCACATCGCGCTGTCAAAATCTACGATATCATCGACAGGCTGGAACATATCCTTGATGCAGTTAGCAGGGAAGGTCATCTTCATCTCATACCAGAACATATCGGGCGGATCGTTCGCAAGAAGTCTCGCTGCAAGCTTATCATATTTCTCAAGAGAGCCTGTTCTGGAATACTTGATGGTTCCGCCGTTCTGCTCAAAGAGGGTAAGATCTGTCCTCTTCTCCGGGTCTGCTCTTGTGGGGTTGATGTCAAAGTAAGAGAGCCACTCCAGCTCCTTCTCTGCGCCATCGGGTATAGGAGTGATGTCTGCCGATTCTTTTACCTCGACCTGATCTACATATGAGGAGCTTGAAGAATCCTTGCTGCTGCCTGAGCTTCCGCACGATGCAACAGAGAAAGCAGAGATCACAGCCATTACCGCTGCGGCTGCACGCTTATAATTTTTCATATAATATGACCTCCTTCTACAGCCTGTCAAGCAGGCAATTCTCATCACTGAAACATTATATCACTTAATGTAATCGTTGTCAACTAATCGGCGGCCGCTGTAACCGCCGTGTACCTCTTTTTGTTGACCTTTCACAATCTGCCGAGGGTGTTTTTAGTCAGTTTTTTTAGCCATTAAAATGCTTCTATTTTAATATTATTTCATAAGCTAATTTATTTATAAAAGCAGCCCTCGCCTAAGTGAGGACTGCTTTTAACTACTTCACTTTATACCCCGCTTTTCTGACGGCTGCCTTCATCGCTTCGATATCGGCTGTGCCGTCGGTTTTTATCAGTGCTCTGTTCTCCTGATAGGAAGCCTTTGCATAGCTGACGCCTTCAACTCCCATAAGCGCCTTCTCGACCGTTGCAGTGCAGTGGTCGCACATCATTCCCTTTATCTTCATCGTTATCTCGTTCGGGTCGGCCGCTGTTTTTTCGCCCTTGAACAGATTGAGCCTTAAAGCGTTAGTCACCACACAGAACGAGCTCAGGCTCATAGCGGCAGCCCCGAACATCGGGTCGAGCTTCCAGCCGAGAAGCGAATAGAAAACGCCTGCCGCCAGAGGTATACCCAGACAATTATAGATAAGCGCCCAAAAAAGGTTCTGCCTGATATTTCTCATAACGGCGCGTGACAGCCTTATTGCCGTAACGGCGTCTGTAAGGTCATTTTTCATCAGCACGATATCTGCGGCCTCAACTGCGATATCGCGGCCGCCGCCAAGGGCAATGCCCACGTTTGCCGCCGTCAGTGCAGGCGCATCGTTTATGCCGTCGCCTATCATGACCGTCTTCGCGCCGCCCTCATTCAGCTCAGCTATGATATTGGCCTTGTCAGAGGGCAGAAGTCCGGCTCTCACTTCTGATACCCCAAGCTTTTTGCCGACGGCCTTTGCCGTTCTCTCATTATCACCGGTCAGCATTACCGTTTTTATGCCCATGCTCTCAAACCCAGCCACTGCCGCAGCGGAGCTTTCCTTTATCTTATCGGTTATCAGAAGCAGCGCACAGAGCCTTCCGTCAACAGCTGCATAAAGGGTAATACCGCCCTCATCGGCAAAGGCTTCAGCATCACTCTTTGCAGGTGAGATATCTACGCCGCTGTCAGCCATAAGCTCTGCGTTTCCGACGGTCACTCTTTTTCCAGATACCTCCGCGGATATCCCTCCGCCTGCCCTTTCTTCAAGGCCGGTACCCTCGGTGAACTCTATGCCCTCATTTTTTGCATACTCGCACACTGCCGCAGCCAGCGGATGTGAGGAAAGACCCTCTGCCCCTGCCAGCAGAGCTACGAGCTCATTTTTTTCTCCGCTGTATATCTTCATATCGCTGAGCACAGGCCTGCCCTCTGTGCAGGTGCCTGTCTTGTCAAGCACAGCCGTATTCGTTTTGTGAGCAGCCTCCAGTGCCTCTGCTGACTTTATAAGTATCCCAAGCGTTGCCGCCTTGCCTGTTCCGACCATTATTGCCGTCGGGGTAGCAAGGCCGAGCGCACAAGGGCATGATATCACAAGAACAGATATAGCCATATTCAGCGCAAAGGCAGGCTCCTTGCCCAGTGCCAGCCATACGGCCAGCGTTACCAGCGCTATACCTATCACCACCGGCACGAACACGCCGCTTATCTTATCCGCAAGCCTTGCAACAGGAGCCTTTGTTGCCGAGGTCTCCTCAACCAGCTTTATTATCTCCGAGAGAGTTGAATCCTGAGCCGTTCTCTCACAGCGGCACTTAACATATCCTCCCGTCACTACTGATGCGCTCATTAGCCTGCTTCCGACCTCCTTATCGGCAGGCAGGCTCTCACCCGTCAGTGCAGATTCATCAGCCGTGCAGCTGCCCTCGGTAACTATCGCGTCGCAGGGTACGCTCGCGCCGGAGCGCAGCACTATGGTCTCACCGACTGCTACCTCCTCGGCAGGCACCTCTGTTTCCGCGCCGTCTCTGATTACAACGGCCGTCTTGGGTGCTAAGCTGACAAGCTTCTTCACAGCGTCAGCCGTCTTCCCCTTAGACCTTGCCTCCAGATACTTTCCCACATCTATGAGCGTAAGTATCATACCGCAGGATTCATAGTACAGATCCATCATATATCCGTGGGCAGCAGCCATATCACCTCTGCCCATGAAGTAAGCCATCATATAGGTGCCGTAAAGGCTGAAGCCGAACGCCGCCGAAGCCCCCAGTGCTATCAGGCTGTCCATATTCGGAGCCAGATGAAACAGTGCCTTGAAGCCGTTTCTGAAATAGTGAAAATTGATAGACGCTATAATAAAAGTAAGTATCAGCTGCGTCAGAGCTAATATCATCATATTCTCATGGCCGGTGAAGATAGAAGGTATCGGCAGCCCTATCATATGCCCCATGCACAGATAAAACAGCGGCACCAGAAATCCCACCGAGAGCCAGAGCCTTTTTTTCATAGCCTTTGTGTTTTTGTCGGCAGCATCCGTCACATCGGGAGCAGCTTTGCTCTCACCGCTCCTGACACTTGCGCCGTACCCAGCCCCCGACACTGCCGAGATTATCTTTGCGTCATCACAGACACCGCCGTCATACTCCACTCTCATACTGTTTGTAAGCAGGCTCACGCTGACGTCTTTAACGCCCTCGACCTTTGATACAGCCTTCTCAACGTGTGCCTGACACGCAGCGCACGACATTCCCGTAACATCAAAGCTCTGCTTGCTCATACAGCGTGATCCTCCCTTCACATTTGCTTGAACTACACACCATTATACTATTTATCCGCCTGTATGTCAAGTATACCCATTCAGTACACTATTACTCTGAAAACGTTTGCAATATACCTAAAATCATAAGTTCAAATTTGAGCGTTATGTATATTGAAAATGTTTTCATGATGTGATATACTTAATTTGTATTTTTGTATTTCTACTTAAAGGAGCATCACATTATGAGTGTAACGATAAAGGACGTAGCAAAAGAGGCAGGCGTATCGGTAGCGACCGTATCGCGTGTTCTCAACGGCAGCTGCAGTGTCTCTGGAGACACTGCGCAGCGGGTGAACGATGCAGTAAAAAAGCTGCGCTATTCGCCCAACTTCCTTGGCAGGAACCTTAGAAAGCGTGAGACAAACGTTATCCTGGTAATAATGCCGACCTCGGAGCATTCCCTCTATTCAAAGATCATTATGGGTATGCAGAAGTATGCCGAGACCGTTGGCTATGACATCATCTCTGCGGTAACACGCTCAGCAAGCACTGTCGAAGCAAGGCAGATGACGATGCTCTTCAACAGGACGGTAGACGGCGTAGTGCTCCTCGGGACACAGTATGATGCGAAGCAGCTAAATGAGCTTGCAGAGAATTATGACATAGCGCTTTGCTGTGAGGGCGTTGAGGGCGCAAACGTGCTGACGGTGGCTGTCGATGATGAGCAGGCTGCCTATGATGCCGCCGATGCACTTATCAAAAAAGGCCACAAGCGCATAGGCTTTATCGGTATCAAGAGCGATACGGCGATCTCAGCCATTGCGAGAGAGAACGGCTTCAAGAGGGCGCTTGACGAGCACGGCATAAAGATAGACGAGACCCTGTTCTACCGCGAGGACTATGAGTATGACAGCGGCAGCAGGGCAATGGAATATTTCGCGTCCCTTGAAAACAGGCCTACAGCCATTTTCGCGATCTCCGATCTGCTGGCTATCTCGGTGATAAACAAGGCGCGTGACATGGGAATCAAAGCAGGAGAAGACCTCGCGGTCATGGGCTTTGACAACATAACGATGTGCGAAATGATGATACCGAAGGTATCCACCGTTGAGCAGCCCTGCGAAAAAATGGGCGAGCTCGTTATCGCAAAGCTGATCGAGAATATACATACGGATAATAAAGACAACCGCTATTATACCGTGAAGCACCGCATAATTATGAGAGAATCCACAGGTGATAAATAAACAGTAAGCCTCCGTTCTGCACGGGGGCTTTTTTGTGAATAAATTGTAAAACATAAGAATAGCGCTTGACAAACGGGGGATAATATGTTATATTGAACTTACAAGATTAAATTGCACGCAATTTAATCGAGATCTAGCGGTCTGGCGGCGATGCAGTAAGTGTCGGGCAGCGGCAGCCGGCAAGTGTCCAAAGGAGGAAATGAATATGAGCATCTATGATATCAGTGTAAAGAACGCAAAGGGCGAGGACGTTTCGATGGCGGACTTCAAGGGCAAGGTGATCGTTGTGGTGAATACAGCTACAGGCTGCGGCTTCACTCCGCAGTATAAACCGCTTGAGGAAATGTACGAGAAGTATCATGACAAGGGCCTTGAGATAGTTGACGTGCCCTGCAACCAGTTTGCATGACAGACTCCCGGAACTGATGAGGAGATACATGAGTTCTGCACACTGAAATACAATACACAGTTCCCGCAGATGAAGAAGAGCGATGTAAACGGTGAGAACGCTATAGAGCTTTTCAAGTATCTCAAATCTCAGAAGGGCTTTGAGGGCTTCGGAAAGGGAGCGAAGGCACTGGCAATGGCTGCAATGTGCAAGGCCAGAGACAAGGATTACAAGGACAGCCCTGAGATCAAGTGGAACTTCACAAAGTTCGTTGTGGACAGAGAGGGCAATGTTGTGGCAAGGTTCGAGCCGACACACGATATGAAGGAGCTTGAGAAGTGCGTGGCTGAGCTTATCGGATAAGGTGATATGAATGTATGATATTGCGATAATAGGGACGGGACCCGGAGGGATATCCGCGGCGATAACGTCAAAAATAAGGAATAAGGATATCGTGCTGCTGGGGAACAGGGATCTGAGCGCAAAGCTTGCAAAGGCTCACAGGATAGACAACTATCCGGGTCTGCCGCAGGTGTCGGGCGAGAATTTTGCAAAAAAGCTGAAGGAGCAGATAGAAGGTCTCGGTATCAAGATCACTGAGAAGCAGGTCAGTGCGGTGTACTCTATGGGTGAGTACTTCTCGCTTCAGGCCGGCGAGGATATGATCGAGGCGAGAACGGTGATAGTTGCTTCGGGCGTGGTGCAGGGAAAGGCTCTGCCGGGTGAGGACAGGTTCCTCGGGCGCGGAGTAAGCTACTGTGCAACGTGTGACGCAAGGCTCTACAAGGGCAAGACGGTAGCGGTGCTCGGCTACAGCGATGATGCTGCCGAGGAGGCGGAGTTCCTGTCGGAGATAGTTGAGAAGGTCATCTATGTGCCGATGAACAAGTCTCTTCCGGCTGAGCGTGAGAACATCGAGATCGTAAGAGAGAAGCCTGTTGAGATAGTCGGTGACAAAAAGGTATCCGCCTTGAAGACAGATGCCGGTGAGCATGAGGCGGCCTGCGTTTTTATCCTGAGAGACGCTGTAGCTCCCGATAAGCTGATACCCGGAGTTGAGACTGACGGCCCTCACATCAAGGTAGATCTGATGATGAGAACGAATATAGCAGGGCTTTATGCCTGCGGCGATATCGCCGGAAAACCGTATCAGTATGTTAAGGCAGCAGGGCAGGGAAATATAGCTGCGCTCTCGGCTGTGAGCAGGCTGACGGAGCTTTCAAAGAAAAACTAAACAAAATAATAAAAACAGGAGGAAACAATTATGATAAAGGTTATTGAAAACAATGATTTTGAGGCTGTGAAGAACAGTGAGTACGCAGTTGTGGACTTCAATGCAACGTGGTGCGGCCCCTGCAGAATGCTCGCACCTATCATTGAGGAGCTTGCTGACGAGCTCGATGAGGTAGAGTTCTTTGCCTGCGATGTAGATGAGAACGATGAGCTCGCAGCGCAGAACGGTATCCAGAGCATTCCTGCGGTAGGCATCTTCAAAAACGGTGAGCTTGTAGATATGTCTGTAGGCTTCAAGCCTAAGGACGCTATGAAGGAATTTGTGCTCTCAAAAAAGTAAACTCCAATTAAACAGATAACAGGAGACGATGAGATCATGGACAATAAGTATGAGGCTCTCAGGCTGTGCAATCAGCTTTGCTTTCCGCTGTATGCGGCTTCAAAAGAGATAATAAGGCGCTATAAGCCCGTGCTCGATGAGCTGGAGCTGACATATACTCAGTACATCACTATGATGGTGATGTGGGAGCATGGCAGAATGAGCGTAAAGGATATGGGAAAGGTGCTGTATCTCGATTCGGGGACACTGACGCCTGTTCTCAAAAAGCTTGAGCAGAAAGGCTTTATAACCAGACAGAGAGACAGTGCAGATGAAAGGGTGCTGATAGTCTCTGTTACTCAGGAGGGCATGGCTCTCAGGGACAGGGCGCTCGAAGTGCCTGCGAAGATCGCCTGCACTATCGATCTTAAACCCGAGGAAGCGATGATGCTCGCAGGGATACTGCGAAAGATCATCGGCGAACAGGATAACTGAACTTATCGATGATTTAACAAAGAAAAAGCCGTTCCTGACAGACTGGTTTCTGTCGGGAACGGCTTTTTATCATACTTCATACATTCGTATGACCTTTTCGGCGATCTCAAGCTTTGTGCAGCGCAGGTCCATAGCCTCTTTTTCAATATATCGGTGAGCCTGCTTTTCAGTAAAGCCCAGATATGTCATAAGGGCGAGCTTTGCGCGGTTGACTATCCTTATCTCTTCGAGCTTCTTTTTCAGCTTGAAGTTCTCGCTCCTTATGCCGAGCATACGGTTCCTCGCTGAGCTTACAAAGCGCATTGCCTTGAAAAACTCGCTCCTGCTGAGGGGCTTTGGCAGCACCATCGCTCCGAAGTCCTCTACCTCGTCCCAGAGAACGTCGCAGATATCTGCCTTTGCTATTATGATGCAGGCAGCATCAGTGGTCGAGGATACGATGTCACAAAGCTCACTGCCGTGGTCATCTTTGAGAGGGGTGTTTATTATCACGCAGTCAAGCTCACTGTTCGAGACGGTGCGCTTTGCGTCCGTGGCGGAAGCTGCAACGGAGATCCTGCAGCCGCTGTACATTTCTTTCACAAGCTTTGAAAGCACGCCCGCAGCCTGATCGCTTGATGAGGCTATGAGGACCTTTTCCATTGCATTTCGCTCCTTTCACTGAATTTTTTTAGCTCTATATGGCTACTTCCTGTCAAGCTCCATCATAAGGAATGCTGCCAGAAGTATCGGCAGGGAAAGCCATATGGTATGTATGCCGAGATGCGGCGCTATAAGGCCGCAGACCGCAGCCCCCACTGCAAACACAAGTATCACCCCGAAATAATAAAGGGCTGTATCCTTATGGGAACGGTCTTTTTCTCTGGCATAGGCTGACACTGCACAGACCGCGCTCCTTAGATTGCCAATGCACATAGTGCTGGCATAGGCGTTTCCGCTCACAGTGCGGAAGGACTGTACCTGCATAGCACATGAGAACGAGATAAGGCAGTTGGCGGCAAGATCGAGAGATGCAGGGAAAAAGCCTGCCGCTGCCATTATCAGCATCTCGGCGATCAGCACCGCCTGGCGCCAGTGGAGCTTGCGGGAGTGCTTGTAGTAAAACTGTATGTTGTCAGCAATGAATATGCCTGCGGCAAAGGCGCTCAGCGGTATGAGATAGCGCAGTGCCGTCAGTATCCTTCCGTTGAAGAGGTCAACGCTCATCAGCACAACATTGCCCGTCTGTGCATTTGCGAACACCTTGTCTCTGACGATGTAGGTGTAGGCGTCCTGAAAGCCGCCGCAGAAAGCCAGCATTGCCGCAAGAATGAACGCCTCCGACATCTGGGACTGGCTGGTCAGCTTTTGTTTAATGGCTTTTCTGGTCATTTTTCGTCTCCGCTCAGATAAAGCTGAAATACTTGTTTCTGTCAAAAAGCTGCTTGTCCTCGGCAAGCTCATATTCCTTCCACAGAGTTTTTCTGTTCTCTATGAATTTATCGAGGAAGTTTTCGGGCATATGGTCTTTCAGGAACTCGCTGTTCTCGGCGCTCTTTATCGCTTCACCGAGATCTCTGGGAAGGCTCTCAAGCTTTGCGAGCTCTTCGGAAGACAGATCGGTATAGGGCTTGCTTATCGGTGGGCAGAGAGCTTCCTTTTTCAGTGCACCCTCAAGGCAGGCGTATATCATCAGGCCGATGACGAAATACGGGTTGCAGGAATTGTCAGGCGAGCGCAGTAGGATACCGTTCTCGCTGTCCGCCCTTTTTACCGTTCTCAGCAGCTGAGAATAGTTGCCGTGAGACCAGCTCACATAAGCAGGGGCAAGTCTCTCACCAAAGCGAGCGTAGGAATTTGTGGTCGGGTCAAAGAAGAGGGTGAGCTCACCTGCGCGTTTCATTATGCCGGCGATCATGCTTTTAGCTTCGTCAGAAAGATCACCGCGCTTTGGCTCGAATATATTCTCGGTTCCTTTCATGCACATAAGCATTATATGCAGCCCAGAGCCGAACTGACCTGCTATGGGCTTTGGCATAAAGCTCGCATAAAGGCCGTTTCTGTCAGCCATTGTCTTAACTACGTTTTTGAAGGTTATGAGATTGTCTGCCGCTTTTAGAGGAGCTGAGTATCTGAAATCGACCTCGTTCTGGCCGGGTCCGTGCTCGTGGCGAGAGCTTTCGGGCATAATGTCCATTTTTTCAAGCGTAAGACAGATATCTCTTCTGAGGTTCTCTCCCTTGTCGGCAGGGGCGGCATCACAGTAGCCTGCCATGTCAAGCGGCTCGGAGGTTACCCTGTCGTTTTCGTCCTTCTGGAAGCAGTAGAACTCGCAGGAGGTGCCTATCCTGAAATTGTAGCCCTTGCCGGCAGCGTAATCCACAGCGTTTTTAAGGAAGAACCTGCCGTCACCCTCAAAGGAGGTCTTGTCCTCATACCTTACGTTGCAGAAAAAGCGCACTACTCTTCCGTGCTGAGGTCTCCACGGGAGCAGAGCCAGCGTATCGGGATCGGGATAGATCCTCAGGTCGCAGTACTCCGTGCCGAGAAAGCCCGTCTCATCGTACGTGTGGAAGGACATTCCCTCTCTGAATACCTCGGGAAGGATCCCCGAGAGGATCGAGATCGTTTTCAGATTGCCGAAGATGTCACAGAACATCAGCTTTACAAATTTTACGTTGTTTTCCTCACAGAACTGGAGGACCTCGTTCTCGGTATATTTCATAATGCTTCAGGCTGCACCGTTGTGCGGCCTTCCTCCTTTCGGTCATCAGGTGAACGGTATCAAATGCTATACACCCATTATAGCACAGATTTATCTATGTTTCAAGAGATATCTTTTATTTTGAGACCTACGGTCTTATCATCGAAAAATGTTTTTCACGGGTAAATTGGTTAGATGTTTAAAGGATTCTTGTGCCGTATTTTGTACAAAAAACGGGAGAGGAGTTTGTAGAATTGGGAGAAAGTGGCCGCAGCGATTGATTTTATTGCAAAAAAGTGATATATTATAGATGTGCCCACGGCACAGATCTATAAACGGGAGCGAATAGTATGGAAATGAAAAAGATAGGCCGGCAGATGAGCGTACTTATGGGACTGACACTGAGCTTTTGTCTGTCGCTGGCAGGAAATCTGGCATCTGGGAAGTTCACGGTGCCGGGATTTATAATAAGCTTTATTGCAAGTTTAGTGATAAGCTTGCTGATAGGCTTTTTTGTGCCGATGAAAAAGGTGAACGATTCTCTTGACACAAAGCTTGGGCTGCAGCCGGGGAAGACATCTACCCATGCGTTCGAGTCACTGATATCAGACCTTATCTACACGCCTATCATAACCGTTGTGATGGTGGCACTTGCTTACAAGAACGCGACCTCTCACGGAGCAAAGGGGCTTCATTTCGGCCCTATGCTTGCAAAGTCGATGGTGCTGAGCCTTGTGCTGGGTTACATACTGATATTCATTTTCATGCCGGTATTTATGAAGATAGTTCTCAAAAGAAACGGCGTGGGCGGTCCGCCGAACAGGCCGCAGTGATGATAAAAAAGCTCCGCATAAAAGCGGAGCTTTATATTTAACCTAGCTTTGCTCTGTCCTTCGCCCTCTGGGTGTTGGAGAGAGTTCTTTTTCTTATACGGATATTCTTGGGTGTGATCTCCAGAAGCTCATCGTCAGCGATGAATTCAAGGCAGTCCTCCAGGCTCATTACCCTCGGCGGGATAAGTCTAAGTGCGTCGTCAGAACCGCTTGCACGGGTGTTTGTGAGGTGCTTTTTCTTGCAGACATTTACCACAAGGTCATCAGACTTCGGCGATGCGCCCACTATCATTCCCTCATAAACAGGCGTGCCTGCACCGATGAAAAGCTCTCCTCTTTCCTGAGCGTTGAACAGTCCGTAGGTAACGGCCTCTCCTGTTTCAAATGCAACGAGAGAACCTGTTGCACGCTTGGGTATGTCGCCCTTGTAGGGCTCATAGCTGTGGAATACCGAGCTCATTATGCCCTCGCCCTTGGTGTCAGTGAGAAATTCGCTCTTGTAGCCGAACAGACCTCTCGCAGGGATAAGAAATTCAAGTCTCATTCTGCTGCCTACAGGCGTCATTTCCTGAAGCTCTCCTTTTCTTGCACCTATCTTCTCCATAACGGAGCCAACTGCGTTCTCGGGAACGTCGATCACAAGTCTCTCTATCGGCTCGCAGAGCTTGCCGTCTATCTCTTTATAAAGTACGTGCGGAGTTGATACTCCGAGCTCATAGCCCTCACGTCTCATATTCTCTATAAGGATAGAGAGGTGCATCTCTCCTCTGCCTGCTACCTTGAAGCTGTCGGTCGAATCTGTCTCGCTTACTCTGAGGGATACGTCTTTGAGAAGTTCCTTGAAAAGCCTTTCCCTCAGCTGACGCGAGGTGACGAATTTGCCCTCTCTGCCTGCAAAGGGTGAGTTGTTTACGCTGAAGGTCATCTCAACGGTAGGCTCCGATATCTTTACAAAGGGTATCGGCTCGAAGCTTCCGAAGTCACAGATCGTGTCGCCTATGGTGATGTTCTCGATACCGCTTATGCAGACGATATCTCCTGCCTTTGCGCTCTGGCAGGGAACTCTTTCAAGGCCCTCTATCTGGTACATGGTGACTACTTTTCCGCGGTACTCTTTTTTAGTCTCGTGGAAGTCGCCGATCGTTACGTCCTGGTTTACTTTCATCTCGCCGCGCTCTATCCTGCCGATAGCTATACGGCCTACATAATCGTTGTAGTCGATAGCTGAAACGAGATACTGCATCGAGCCCTCGTCATCGACCTCGGGAGCAGGGATATATTCAAGTATCATATCGAACAGGGGGGTCATGTCCTTGCCGACCTCCATAGTCAGCGAGGCTGTGCCGTCTCTGCCGGAGCAGAAGAGAACGGGGCTGTCAAGCTGCTCGTCAGTTGCGTCAAGATCCATAAGCAGCTCGAGCACCTCATCTACTACCTCGTTAAGTCTTGCATCGGGCTTGTCTATCTTGTTGACAACGATTATGATCTTGTGGCCGAGCTCCAGCGCCTTCTGCAGAACGAACCTTGTCTGCGGCATCGGGCCCTCGGCAGCGTCAACGAGGAGAAGAACACCGTTCACCATTTTGAGAACACGCTCGACCTCTCCGCCGAAGTCGGCGTGGCCGGGGGTGTCGATGATGTTAATTTTTGTGTCCTTATACTTTATCGATGTGTTCTTGGCGAGAATGGTTATGCCTCTTTCACGCTCGATGTCGTTCGAGTCCATAACTCTTTCCTCGACTGCCTGATTCTCTCTGAACGTTCCGCTCTGTCTGAGCATCTGGTCAACGAGAGTGGTCTTGCCGTGGTCAACGTGGGCGATGATGGCAACGTTTCTCAGATCTTCCCTTACTTTCATGAATATAACCTCCTGCAAGCTTTGCATTATTGCGATATTTTTAAGTTAAAATAATTATTCTTTTAAAACTCGGAAATCTAAATAGTTTTTGTGCAGCGCGGGCGCTTCAAACTGAACAAAATCACAAAGCCCCCAATACAGCAAAACGACCCTGCGGATATCAGTTACCGCAAGGCGAAAAATGGACATTTTTGTTTACCTGAAATATTATAGCACAGGTTGTCAGCGTTGTCAAGATGAGATGGGAAATAATTTGTAGCTGAGAATGTATTGCAATTCTCTATACAATGTGTTATAATAGCAACAGAAAGGTGGTTGATACTATGGCAACAAAAACAGCAAATGTTACTGCAAGAGTTGAACCCGATATAAAGTTACAGGCTGAGGCTGTTATGGCAAAGCTGGGGATACCTGTTTCTACTGCTATAAATATGTTTTATCGTGAGATAATCCTATGGAACGGACTCCCTTTTCGTCCTTCGGTTCCTGTGAATGATGTGAGAGCTCGTGACGAAATGTCGAAGGAGGATTTTGACAGGCGTATGGCTGCCGGGTTGGAACAGGCTAAGCTGGGTATGTCTGCGCCTGCGGACGAGGTTTTCAGCAGACTAATGGGAGAATTTGATGATAAGTAAATATAAGATCGAGGTAACTGCTTTTGCGGAGGCATCGGTAAGGTCAATAACAGACTATATCAGAAATGGGCTTAAAGCACCTCAGGCGGCTCAAAATACAGTAAGAATGCTCTTCAATGCTATCAATAAGCTTGATATATTCCCCAATAAGATCAAGCTGACTGAGGAAGAACCTTGGCACACCGAGGGAGTTCATCAAATGGCTGTTGGAAACTATTATGTATATTTTTGGATAAATGAACCTGAAACCAAGGTGATAATAACTGATGATATTTATGCCAAAAGAGATCAGAAGGACGCCCTGGCTGATATGTCAATGACGTAAATTACGTAATAAAAGGCTGCTGCACACGCAACAGCCTTTTTCACTTGTTATCTTACTCCACCCTCTCAAACTGATCTGCGGGCACGCCGCAGAGCGGACAGACAAAGTCCTCCGGGAACTCGTCGCCCTCGTACTCATAGCCGCATACCGTGCAGCGCCAGATCGTCTTTCCGTCAGCCGTTTTCCCTACCGGTACGGCGTCCTCGTCCTTCGCTTCGGGGTCAACGCGCTCAAAGTCGGCAGCAGGGTGCTTGCAAAGCGGACAGACAAAGTCGGCAGGCAGCTCTTCTCCCTCATAGATATAGCCGCATATCTTGCAGCGCCATACCGTCTTCGACACCTTCTCGGGCTTTGGCTTTATGCTGCTCTGGTAGTAGTCATAGGTCGCTGACGGCACATCGCTGAGCTGTTTCATATCGGTCACATCTGCAATGAACATAGTGTGCGTACCAAGGTCGATCTCCTGACAGACCTTTGCCGAGATATAAGCATTCACGCCCTTTGTGATATAAAGCTCGCCGTTAGCCGCTCTTGCACAGTCTTTGAAGTCAGCAAATTTGTCGGTGTCCCTGCCGGACTGGAACCCGAAATGCATAAACAGCTCAAAGCTGCCCTCCTGACTGATAACAGACGCCGTAAAGCTTTTGGTGTAGGCAAGCATATCGTGAGTGAGGTTAGCCTTGTTCACGGTAATGCTCACGCGGTTGGGTTCACTCGTCACCTGCTGGAGAGTGTTAGTAATACAGCCGTTGTCCTTCTGCCCCAGGTTTACGGTCACAACGTAAAGACCGTAGCTGATCTTGAAAATAGCATTTTTGTCCATGGTTCTACCTCCTGTCTATCATATCAGGTGTTCACACGCAGCTCCGGCGGTGT
>CACXFU010000089.1 GCA_902767035.1 uncultured Ruminococcus sp. | reverse complement strand
CGTAGGCGTGAGCTCACAGAGGGACATACTATAAGGCGGATTGAACATATGAACACCGAAGAAGTGACCACGAAGCTCCTCTGGATAGCAGGTCGCGATCTCCATAATGGAGAGACCTGAAGTACCTGTGCAGGATACCGCACTTGGTTTCAGTGCTGCGCCTACCTGCTTTGCAATATCATTTTTTACCTTGATATTCTCCGCGGAACTCTCAAAGACCAAATCACTCTCTGCAACGCACTGCGCCAGCATAGAGAAATCAGCTGGTATCAGGTTCTTAGCAATCGCATCCGCCTTTACGGATTTCACAATACGGGGGATGGTCTTTTTTACTTTTTCAATGTCACGTCCGACGCAGTAGACTTTCGCGTCTCCGAAAGAAGCAAAAATCCCTGCAACATTTGCACCCATTGTTCCGGTGGCACCAATAACGGTGATCGTTCGGATGTTCATCATGTTGTTCTCCTTCTCAATTAATTCTTCTATCAAACTATCAAGGCTCTCTATAGAACTATTGGTACCCTTTGACTACCTTATGCACATTCAGCCGAAGCACATTTGACACCTAATGCATATGCAGCAGATGCCGATATGACCGCTCATGCACATCCAGCCGATACCAATATGACCTCTCATGCACATGCAACCGATTTAGAGGAAGCATCGATGAATAATCTCAATAATCACATCCTGCTGCTCTGGCGTCATCTTGTTATCGCTGGGAAGGCATAGCCCGCGCCGGAAAATATCAGCCCCAACATCCACGGAACTGCCTGAAATATAGGCATTTGTGCGGCCTCTGCCGTTACCTTCAACCGTTATAAACGGGTTTGTCCGGTATATCGGCTGCATATGCATGGGCTTCCAAATCGGTCTGCCCTCGGCGTTGTACTTTGCGAGTGTTTCAAGAATCTCGGTGGGACAGCTCTTGCCCGGCTCGTGTATGTAAAGCGCTTCGCTGTCGCTGCGGACTTGGCGACACATCGCGTCCTCGTTAATCAGCAGGCAGCTTAGCCAGAAATTCGGCTCGCTGTTCTGCTCATCGTAAGGATTCATGCTGACAGGCAGATCCTTAAAGCCTTCCTTGTAGCGCTTGTAAATCGCCTTTTTCTGCGTTATATGCTCACCCAGATACGGCATCTGGCCACGCACGATACCAGCAATTATGTTACTCATTCGATAATTGTAACCTATCTCCTCGTGTTGATACCAAGGTGCAGCCTCTCGGCTTTGAGTACTCCACTTGCGCACCTTGTCGGCGTCCTCCTTGCTGTCGGTCAGGAATATTCCACCCGAGGAGCCGGTGATTATTTTATTTCCGTTGAAAGAAATCGCATTGTAATCCCCGAAATTTCCGGTCTGTACGCCCTTGTATGCTGCGCCAAAGCTCTCGGCAGCGTCCTCAACGATCAGTGCGCCGTACTTGTCGCAGACCGTCTTTATCTCTTCGATCTTTCCGGGAGTGCCATAGAGATGAGCCACAACGATCAGCTTGACATCGGGATATATTTCAAACGCCTTTTCAAGAGCGGCAGGATCCATATTCCATGTGTCGCGCTCGGTGTCGATGAAAACAGCCTCGCCGTCCTCGTAAGCTACGGGATTGACAGTTGCATCAAAAGTCATATCGGTGCAGAAAACCTTATGTCCCTGCAAAGTACCTTGATTCGGCTTTGGCTGACCATATAGCTTCTCTCCTGCCAGCTTGACAGCCAGATGCAAAGCAGCAGTTCCACAGGAAAGCCCGACGGCATATTTGCAGCCGACGTACTCTGCCACAAGTCGTTCACATTCGTTCAGGTTTTCGCCTGCGGTGGTTATCCAGTTTTTCTCGAAAGCGTCCTGCACCCAGCGCAGCTCATCACCGTGCATTGTGGGGGAGGAAAGCCATATCTTTTTCTCGAAAGGTTTGATATCCATGTTGTATCTTCCTTTGCATTCTATATAATTACTTAAGCAAAACATCTTATAGATCAACTGTTACATCAGCTGATTCACAAACCAACTTCTTATACGTTTCGCTGTTCACTGCCTCAACGCCCTCCTGGTGATAAGTGCTGACCATTGAAGCTACAAGCTGTCTTATATCCTTTCTGTTTGCATATGCAGCGTCCATAAGTTCAGCAAGCTGACTTAAAAACTCGTCTGTATCAAACGGTATAGGACAGCCTATGTGTATCTTTTCATTCTCAGTCTTTCTTAAGCCTTCTTCAGCCATTAGCTTTTCCTCATAGAGTTTTTCACCCGGACGAAGGCCTGTATATTTGATCTTTATATCCACATCGGGCTTATACCCTGAAAGCCTTATCAGGTTTCTTGCAAGGGTATCAATCTTGACGGGGGACCCCATATCAAGTACAAATATCTCGCCACCCCTTGCATATGTACCTGCCAGAAGTACAAGGCTGACTGCTTCGGGGATAGTCATAAAGTAGCGGATAATATCGGGGTGAGTGACAGTAACGGGGCCGCCCTCAGCTATCTGTTTTTTAAATATCGGGATAACACTTCCGTTAGAGCCAAGAACGTTGCCGAATCTGAGTGCCACGAACTCGGTGTTTATATTTGCATAAAGATCCTTGTTCCTTACAGGATCGAGCATCTTGTTATAGTCCTTGACAAGATGCGTGAAAAGCTGCGGTATCTCAGCGGCTTTTCCTGCTTTTATTTTTGCATCAAAGCTCTGTATTATCATCTCGCAGAGTCTTTTGCTCGCACCCATTATGTTTGTCGGGTTTACCGCCTTATCTGTCGAGATAAGCACAAATCTCTTACAGCCATGGATCATAGCGGCGAATGCCGTCTTATATGTACCGATAGCGTTATTCTTGATAGCTTCACACGGGCTGTCCTCCATAAGAGGAACGTGCTTATGTGCCGCTGCGTGATAAACGATATCAGGCTTGTAATACTCAAACAGTTGGAACATCTTTCTCGAATCCCTCACCGAGCCGATAAGTGTCACAAGATCAAGCTCCGGGTGCTTGTCCTTTAGCTCAAGCTGAATGTTATATGCGTTATTCTCATAAATATCAAATATGATCAGTCTTTTAGGATTATGCGCTGCGACCTGTCTGCAAAGCTCGGAACCGATAGAACCGCCGCCGCCGGTCACAAGAACGGTCTTGCCGTGGATAAAATCGAATACCTCCTGCATTTCCACCTTTATAGGCTCTCTGCCGAGAAGATCTTCGATAGACACATTCCTGAGATTAGATACAGAGACCTCTCCACTTACGAGCTGATACATACCGGGCAAGTTTTTAAGTTCACATTCTGTTTCCTTGCAGATATTGATTATATCCCTCTTACTTTCAACGCTCGCCGAAGGCAGAGCTATATATATTTTTTTAATATTATACTTTTCAACGCTTTCAAGAATCGAATCCCTGCCGCCGACTATCGGTACACCGTCGATAAATCTTCCCCATTTATTTGAGTTGTCATCTATTATACAAGCGACCTTATCGCTCAGTTCTCTTGCACGGTTCACATCACGCAGTATCATCTGACCTGCCGAGCCTGCGCCGATTATCATGACATTTTGAATCTCGCTTTCAGAATGCTTCTCTTTTCTTACAAGAAGCATAAATCTGTATGCAAAACGAATAGACAAAACAAGTCCGAACTGGATAATAGCTCCGATAAAATAGTATGAGATCGGCATACGCCCGAAAATGACAGTTATACCGACAGTGTGGAATACTGCCGTTATAGCCGATGCGAACGCTGTCCGCATAAGCTCACTATAGCTTGCAAACCGCCACATACTTCTGTAAAGCCTGAGATAATAGAAACAGCCGAGTGAGAATACTATATATATCGGTGCAAAATACAGCCAGTTTGTATAGTAATCCCGTGGTATCAGCGAATAGCGGCAGTCAAATCTCAGCCACAACGCAATAAAGTATGCAAGCGACACCGTAACCGCATCGTACGCCGCCAACATGATCGCAATACCTTTCCAATGAGCAAGACCGAATATCTTATGGGCTTTACTTTTTAAATTATTATCATTCATAAAAAACTGAGTATATTAATTGTCAGTTAATATACTCTCGCCCCCTTGAAGTTATGGATTACTGTCTGTTATTCAGGAATCTTTCTTTCGTCAATTTACCTCAAAAACGAAATTTCAATCCACAATCAATTATATCAAAGAATTATCATATTGTCAAGCGAGTTTAATCGTTTTTTTGTTTATGGTATCATTTTTATTAGAAATTGATAGATATTTCTATTTTTAAAGCAGGAGGTTGTTTAAAAATGAGTAAAGGAAGCGTATACAAACGCAAGGATGATCGGTTTGAGGCACGGGTATACTTTGGAACGGACTCGGATGGAAAGCGTGTAAGCAAGTCGTTTTATGGTCGAAGTTCAGAAGAAGCCATGTTAAAGCTGCGCAAATTCGTGAAGCCCGATGAGGTCTATGCCGAGACTCAAATGACGGTACAGGAACTAATATTTGAATGGCTAGGGATAATGATGAACCGTATCAAGGAATCTACCTATGCAAATTACAGGATCAAGGCAGAAAAACACCTTATACCATTTTTCGGGATAATGAATTGCGGGAAAAAAAAAGCCATGATATCTATGCATTTATTGAAAGGAAGCTATTAAAAAAGCTTTCTCCAAGGTATGTATCTGATATGATCACACTGCTGAAGTCTGTCTTCAGATACGCTTCCAGAGAATATGGCATCAAAAACGTAATTGACGGTATTGTTATGCCTAAAATACCAAAAACTGAGGTGCGGCTTCTGACGGAAAAAGAGAGCCGAGAACTCAAAACGTACATAAACAGGCGTAAAACGCCGACCGGTCTTGGAATAGCGCTTGCAATGTACACGGGTCTTCGCATAGGAGAGCTCTGTGCGCTCACTTGGGGGGGATATTGATCTCGAAAAACGTATTATTACCGTCAGCAAAACGCTTCAAAGGGTTAAATGCTTCGATAATAAGACAAAGACACGTCTTATTATAACCGAGCCTAAAAGTGAGAGCTCGATGCGGATGATCCCGATACCGGACTGCATAACGGATTATCTGACTGACCTGAAAAAAGGCGACGATGTTTATATTTTGTCGGGCAGGAGAAGACCTGTCGAGCCACGAACGATGCAGTACCGCTTTGCAAAGGTACTCAAAAACGCAGGTTTACCGTCAGTCCATTTTCACTCACTGAGACATCTTTTTACGAGCAGCTGTATCGAGCTGGGCTTCGATATAAAAACGCTGTCGCTGATCCTTGGTCACAGTTCTGTAGAACTCACACTCAACAGATATGTTCACACCTCACTAGATCGCAAGCGCAGATGTATGGCGCTCCTGACGTGATAATGACTGAACGATATATGGTCTTTTAAACGTCATTTAGAAACCTGGAAAGTCTGGCGTTGTGGGAAAGATAAAGTCTTTTTTCGTAAAGGAGGTAAATTTATGACGAAAAAATGCCAATATTAGGCTTTTCCAACTCTTTTTTACAGTTTTTCTATATTTTTACTATGCAATTCACATATAGGATCCTGTGATCACCTGAGATTTATAACAAGATCGATTACCATTTCCTGGTATTATACTCAAAAGACGATAAACAATGAAACAAGAAATTTTATTGTTTTTTTAAAACTTCACAAGCAAACAGGAGCACCGGTTAAGTGCTCCTGTTTTACTTTATTGGAAATAGAATAGTCGGGTGTCATTTCACGTAATGATATATTTGAATGAAATCCTTACAAAACAAGAGACCTGCAAGTGCAGGTCTCTCCAGTCTGTCGATAAACCTTAAATTGTGCAAACTTAGCCCTTCGGCGTGTTCCTCGTCTTCGCTCGGCAGGGAAAACCCTGCACCATTTTACGTCGAATCTTTGTTGAAGCTTTTAAATTGCGACCGCTGAGCAAGATATGACAGATTTATAAGCTTTGTGCAATCCGCCTTCGGGCGGTGAAGGAGAGGGGGCTTCGCCCCCAAACCCCTTCGGATAAAAAACTAAATTATTCCTTATTATTTGTACCGAATAAATAAAGACACAGAGCAAAAACCCTGTGTCTCTGATATCATGCTTATGAGATAGAATACTTTGCAGCATATGCCTCTATCTTTTCTTCGTAGGTCTTGGGGCCGTTCTTGTGGAGGGTCTCAAGATACTCGTGCTTTTTGAGGGTAGAGTACTGCTGCTTGCTTGCGAGCAGATATACCGCTATGTTCGAGCAGTGATCGGATATCCTCTCCACATTTGTGAGTATATCGAGGAAGTATACTCCGATATCTACCTTGCACACGCCCCTCTTAGCCCTGTCGATGTGTATCGATTTGAGCTCCTCAACTATCCTGTCAACCACCTCTTCAAGCGGTTCTACCTCTATCATATCGTTTGTATCGAGCGTCTTTGTCGCGGTTATCGCAAGCTCGATTATCTCACTGATAGCATCAAACGTTATGTGCAGCTCCCTGACAGCGTCCTCTGAGAACTGCATCTCCTCATCGTAGAGCGTCTCGGCAGTCTCCAGTATATTGATCGAGTAGTCGCCGATCCTCTCGAACTCCGATATCAGGTGGAAGTAAGCCGTTACCTCGCGTGACTCCTCTTCGTTCAGTCCGCAGTCGTTGAGCTTTATCAGATACTGTCCGACTCTGTCCTCCAGCCTGTCGATAGTGTCCTCACGCTCGCGTATCTTCTCGACTGTCTTTGGATCGAACTTGTCATACAAGGTCCTGACAGCCTTGAAGTTCTTCTGAGCCTTTATACCCATCTGAACGACAGCCTCTCTCGTCTGTGCGATAGCAACGTTCGGGGTAACGAGAAATCTCTCATCAAGAGGATCCTCTGCAAGCTCCTCCTCGTCCTCGCCGGGCTTGTCCCTGACGGTAAGACAGGCAAGCTTCTCCAGCACACCTGCAAACGGAATGAATATCGCCGTAACGACAAGGTTGAATATCGTGTGGAAGTTTGCGATATCACCGGTAGTGAACTCCTTGTTCCAGAACGACCAGCCTACCGTATACTGTATCGTGTATATAGCGATCAGGAAGATTATCGTTCCTATAAGGTTGAAGTAGAAATGCAGAAGGCCTGCGCGCTTAGCGTTTTTCGACGAATTAAGGCTTGAAAGCAGCGGCGTCACGCAGGTACCGATATTCGTACCCATGATAATCGGGAAGGCCGATGCAAACAGCAGCGCACCTGAACCGGATATCGCCTGAAGGATACCGACAGCAGCAGCCGAGCTCTGAGTGCAGACCGTAACGATCGCACCTGTGAGTATACCGAGCAGCGGATTTTGGAGCACTTCAAATATCTTCTTGAAGATATCCAGCTGAGCCATAGGCTCAACAGCGGCTCTCATCGTCGTCATACCGGTAAACAGTATCGACACGCCCATAAGTATCTCGCCGATATTCTTTTTCCTGCTGCGCTTTGCAAACATTATCAGCAGTATGCCTGCAATAGCAAGCATGGCCGAAAGGTTAGTCGGCTTTATAAAGTTTATGAAAAAGCCTCCGTCGCCAGAGCCCTCAAGCTTTGTCAGCCTGAGTATCTGTGCTGTCATCGTCGTGCCGATATTAGCGCCCATGATTATGCCTACAGCGCCCCTGAGTTTAAGTATACCGGCATTTACCAGACCGATAACTATTACCGTTGTAGCAGTTGATGACTGCACGGCAGCCGTAACTACAGCACCGAAGAATATGCTCGTAAAGATGTTTCCCGACATCTTCGCAAGCACCTTTTCCATAAGTCCGCCCGAGGCCTTTTCAAGCCCCGTGCTCAGAGTATTCATTCCGAACATGAAAAACGCTAAACCGCCGACAGCGGCTATAACATTAAATACGCTCAATGATTTCAACCCTTTCGATCTTTCTATACTTCACTTACCATACAAAACAAGCCAAAGCCGATGCGCATATACCGCTCAGCTTTGACTTTTTCATTATTTTCTTCCGGCCACCACAAGTCTGTTCATAGCGCGTCTGAGCTTTTGCTCTGCCCTCTCGAACTCCTTCTCGCTCTCATGCTGCCTGATCTTTCTCTCGGCAAGCTCCTTTGCCTTCTGAGCTCTCAGAACATCGATATCCTCAGCCCATTCAACTGCAGGAGTAACGATGACCACCTCATTATTGGCCACTCTCATAAGTCCGCTTGAGATAGCAGCCTCTTTAAAGGTCTCACCCTCCCTGATCCTGAGAGGTGATGAAACGATATTCGCAACATAAGGCACATGGTCTGCCATTATACCTATATCACCGACAGCCGTTTTCACTATCAGCTGTTCGGTCTCGCCCTCGAAAAACAGCTTTTCGGGGGTAATTATCTTCAAGTTAAAAGGCTTCATTATGACCTCTCCAAAGTTTTAGTCGTTTACGGTTATTCAGGCGTTCTGCTTAGCCTTCTCAACAGCCTCGTCGATAGTTCCCACAAACAGGAAAGCTGATTCCGGAAGATCATCATGCTTGCCCTCGATGATCTCCTTAAAGCCCCTGATAGTCTCCTTTACAGGAACATACTTGCCCTGCATTCCGGTGAACTGCTCCGCAACTGTGAACGGCTGCGAAAGGAAACGCTGTATCTTTCTTGCACGGGATACCGTCAGCTTATCCTCGTCGGAAAGCTCATCCATACCCATGATCGCGATGATATCCTGAAGCTCAACATATCTCTGCAGGATAGACTGCACCTGTCTTGCCACCTGATAATGCTCATTGCCGACGATCTCGGGAGTAAGTATCCTTGATGATGACTCCAGAGGATCAACTGCCGGATAGATACCGAGAGATGAAATGCTTCTCGAAAGAACGGTAGTTGCATCAAGGTGAGCAAACGTCGTAGCAGGAGCAGGGTCGGTAAGGTCGTCCGCAGGGACATAGACTGCCTGAACGGAAGTGATAGATCCCTTTGTGGTCGAGGTTATCCTCTCCTGAAGCTGACCCATCTCGGTAGCGAGCGTAGGCTGATAGCCAACGGCCGAAGGCATACGCCCCAGCAGCGCCGACACCTCAGAGCCTGCCTGAGTGAACCTGAATATGTTATCTATAAACAGCAGAACGTCCTGATGCTCAACATCACGGAAGTATTCCGCCATTGTCAGACCTGAAAGCCCGACTCTCATTCTTGCCCCGGGAGGCTCATTCATCTGGCCGTAAACAAGAACGGTCTTGTCAATAACTCCCGATTCCTTCATTTCGTTATAGAGGTCATTTCCCTCACGGGTACGCTCACCAACTCCGGTGAATACCGAGATACCGCCGTGCTGGTTAGCAACGTTATTGATAAGCTCCTGTATAAGCACCGTCTTTCCGACGCCCGCACCGCCGAACAGACCTATCTTTCCGCCCTTGAGGTAAGGCGCTATAAGGTCGATGACCTTGATGCCCGTCTCAAGTATCTCATTGGAGGCAGACTGCTCCTCATATGAGGGAGGTTCCCTGTGTATCTCCCAGCGCTCTTCGGTCTCCGGCTCGGGAAGATTGTCAACAGGCTCTCCGAGAAGGTTGAACATTCTCGAAAGGGTCTGCTTTCCGACAGGCACGGAGATAGCCTTTCCTGTGTCTACTGCATCAGTGCCGCGCACAAGTCCGTCAGTAGAGCTCATAGCGATACATCTTACGACGTCGTCGCCTATATGCTGTGCGACCTCGGCAACTATTTTAGTGCCGTTGTTGTCGATCTCTATGGCGTTGAGAAGATCGGGCAGTCTTTCCTTGTCGAATCTGATATCGACGACCGCTCCGACGATCTGAACTACCTTTCCAACATTCATTTCACTCATTGGTAAATCCCCTTTTGATGTAAGATGTGATAACAGGACATCAGACCGGCGTCCCGTTATTCTCTTCCTATGGATGCCGAGCTTATCTCGGTTATTTCCTGAGTTATCTGCGCCTGTCTTGCTCTGTTGTAGAGCAGCGACAGCTTATCTATCATCTCGCCTGCATTATCTGTCGCAGACTCCATAGCCGTCCTTCTTGAAGCCTGCTCAGATGCGAACGAATCAAGTATCGCGCTGTAAAGCATTCCGCCGATATAATCAGGTATCATTCCGTCAAATACCTCCTCCGGCGAGGGGTCATATATCGTAGCGGCATTTGTCTTTTTAGCCTTGTCAAGGTTTTCAACAGGCAGTATCTGCAGCTTCATAGGCTCCTGCGTCATGGCAGAGACAAAGGTGGTGTAAACAAGCTCCACCTTATCAAAGTCACGGCTCCTGAACCTTTCGACGATGATCTCCGCAATGTCCATCATATCATCGGTCGTTATCGTCTCAGCAATGCCGGGATACTTGTCTGTCAGGTTGTAGCTTCTCTTTTCAAAGAACTCGACAGCCTTTTTGCCTATAGCCATTACCCGCAGCTCTCCGCCGGTAGCAAGTATCTTGTCGGCTTCCTCCTGCGCCATTTTGAGCACATTGTGGTTAAAGCCGCCCGCAAGGCCCCTGTCGCCTGCAATAACGACAAGCAGCGTAGAATTGAGAAATTTCTTTTTAGTAAAAACAGATGTAAAGTTATAGTCCGCAGAAATGTCGCACATCGTATCATAAAGCGTCTGGAAGAAGGGCTGAGCGGCGACCGCCCTGTCCTTTGCTCTTCTCAGCTTTGACGAAGCCACCAGCTGCATAGCCTTGGTTATCTGCATGGTGCTCTCAACGCTCTTGATACGCCGCTTTACATCCTTCATATTAGCGGTAGCCATTTCGCACCTCTTTATTTAGTCTGTAAAAACTTCTGGGCATAGTCGGAAAGCACCTCTTTGAGAGCCTCCTCATTCTCATCGGTGAGAGCGCCCGTATCTCTGATAGATGAGAGAATATCAGGGTGTGTCTCCGCGATATAGGTAAGCAGATCCTTCTCATATTCCGAAACATCCGATACAGCAATATCTTTAAGATAATTATTTACCACCGCATAGATGATAACGACCTGCTTCTCAACGTCCATCGGCGAGGTCTTGCCCTGCTTGAGCACCTCAACTATACGCTCGCCCTGTGCAAGTCTTTCCTTGGTATCTTTATCAAGGTCAGAACCGAACTGAGAGAACGACTGCAGCTCTCTGTACTGAGAATAGAGGAGCTTCAGCGGTCCCGAGACCTTCTTCATCGCCTTTATCTGAGCCGAACCGCCGACACGCGAAACCGAGATACCGGGGTTAACGGCAGGCCTTACGCCCGAGAAGAACAGCTCCGATTCAAGGAAGATCTGTCCGTCAGTGATGGAGATAACGTTCGTAGGTATGTACGCCGAAACGTCACCTGCCTGAGTTTCGATAATAGGCAGCGCTGTGATAGACCCTCCGCCGTAATCCTTGTTAAGGCAGCAGGCTCTTTCAAGCAGTCTTGAATGGAGATAGAATACATCTCCGGGGAATGCCTCTCTTCCGGTAGGCCTCTTCAGCAGCAGCGACATAGTTCTGTATGCCACAGCGTGCTTTGAAAGGTCATCGTAAACGCAGAGAACGTCCTTGCCCTGAAGCATGAAGTACTCAGCGATAGCAACACCTGCATAAGGCGCTATATACTGCAGCGGAGCCATCTCCGAAGCCGTAGCCGACACCACGATAGAATAGCTCATAGCGTCGTTTTTCTCGAGGGTATCCACCACGTTTGCGACCGTCGATCTCTTCTGGCCGATAGCCACATAAACGCAGATAACGTCTTTACCCTTCTGATTGATTATTGTATCGAGAGCGATAGAGGTCTTACCCGTCTGTCTGTCTCCGATAATAAGCTCACGCTGACCTCTTCCGATCGGTATCATCGAGTCAATAGCCTTGATACCTGTCTGCAAAGGTCTGTTTACCGACTGTCTGGTGATTATTCCGAAGGCAGGGCTCTCTATCGGCCTTGTCTCCTCAGTGAGAACTGCACCCTTTCCGTCGATCGGGTGACCGAGGGCATCAACAACTCTTCCGAGCATAGCATCGCCTACAGGCACGGAAACTATCCTGCCCGTTCTCTTTACTGACGACCCTTCCTTGATGCCGTCCTCCGAGCCCAGCAGCACGCAGCCGACAAATTCCCGCTCCAGGTTCATGGCCATGCCGTATGTACCGTTGCAGAATTCAAGCAGCTCTCCGGACATACACTTGTCAAGCCCGTGAACTCTCGAAATACCGTCTCCGACAGTTACCACAGAGCCTACGTCATCAAGCTTCAGCTTTGAGCTGTAGTCCTTTATCTGCTGTTTTATAAGACCTGTTATTTCATCAGGACGTAATTTCATAAAACATCTGTACCTTTCTATTAGATGTAAGCGGTCACAAGCAAGAGGTAATAATTCTGCCTTTTGACCACTTTATGCAATGACCCCGTCGATCCTCGCCTTTATCCGGTCGAGACCCGAAGCCACGCTCGCGTCGATCTCGGCATCGCTGTATCTCAGCACGATACCGCCCAGTATCGACGGGTCAAGCTTCTCGATGAGAATGACCTTGTTTCCTGAGGTCTGCTCCAGCTTAGTGATAAGCTTCTCTCTCAGCTTGTCTGAAAGCTTCTGAGAGGTCACGGCAGTTACCTCCATGATCTTTTTCTTCTTATAGTAGAGCTTTTTGAACTCCCCGAACACCTCCGGCAGATATTCTATCCTGCCGTTTTTTGTCACAACACTGATAAAATCCAGCGTAAGCTCACTGAGCCTGCCCTTGAACACAGCCTCCAGAGACGCCCTCTTGTCATCGTCCTTTATAAGCGGAGAGGCAAGCAGCCTGACAAAATCGCTGTTTTCATCGGAGAACACTATCTCATTCACGTCACTCAGCTCTTCAAAAGCCGCATCAAGGCAGTCTGCCTCCTCACACAGCTGGAAGAAAGCCTCGCTGTAAACGCTCTCAACGCATTCAGCCATTATACCTCACCCACATTATCTATGAACTTCTCGATAAGACGCTCATTATCCTCGCTGGTCATATCCCTCTCAACGACGGCTCTTGCAGCCGAGAAAGCGATATCGGTGATCTCGTCCTTGATCTGGTTCACGGCTATCTTCTTCTCCCTTTCGATCTCCCTCTCAGCATTGTCAACAATGCCCTTGGCCTCGACCTTTGCATCGCTGATTATCTCATCGGAGCGCTGCTGAGCCTTCTGAGTTGCAGCCTGAATTATCGCCGCAGACTCCTCCTTGGCCTGACCGAGCTTCTCGTCATACTGACGCTCCAGCTCAAGCGCATTAGCCTTGGCAGCATCGGCCTCCTCATAAGTCTTTGAAACATCGTTCTTTCTCTCTTCGATAACGGCATTCACCTTTTTAAACAGAAGAAACTTCAGTACAAGGAACAGTATAAGGAAGTTCAGAAGCGTCGCTATGATAGTTGTGAGGTTGATGGAGAGGAATTCCGTAACGTCACCCGCAGCAAATACCATTGTTTTTCCTCCTGACCTACTGTTAGATTATCCCGATCAGAGCTTTCCGATAAACGGATTTGCAAACAGAAGGATAAGTGCAACTACGAACGCATAGATACCCGTAGACTCTGCCATTGCAACACCGATGAACATTGTTCTGGTGCAGTCGCCCTTAGCCTCGGGCTGTCTTGCGATAGCCTCTATCGTCTTACCTACAGCGTAGCCCTCACCGATTCCGGGTCCGATACCTGCGATCATCGCAAGGCCTGCGCCAACTGCCGAACATCCTAATACAAATGCCTTTTCCATAATATGACCTCCGTAAAAAGTTTTATCAACGTTAATATTTGATGCGCCGGAGCGCACTGTTTACTTATTCATTAGCCGCCCCGACATTTACCATCGTGAGCATTGAGAAAATATATGCCTGTATACATCCCGAGAACAGATCAAAGTATACCGAAAGCACAGCAGGTATACCGACCTGGAACACATTAAAGCCGAAGGATCCTACCTCAAAGCTAAGCCCAAGTGCTGAGGACAGCGAGCCGAGCGCTCCGTAAAGAAGACCCGTTATTACCATACCGCCTGCAACATTTCCGAAAAGACGGAATGCCATTGACGCAGGTGTAGCTATCTCGCT
>CACXFU010000088.1 GCA_902767035.1 uncultured Ruminococcus sp. | reverse complement strand
CCGGGGGATACTGTCCGACGTAGGTCACGCCGTCCTGAGACCACTGAACAAATTCAAGGTTTCCGTCTCTGCTTATCTCATAGTAGATATAGCCGGGATCGACCTCTGCGCCGTACTTGAAGTTATCATAGAGGGCGCTTTCAATCGGGTCGGAGGAGTCATAGTTATCAAGGTCATACATAAACTCTCCGTATTTGGTATATCTGCTGCCCTCAGCTTCCTTATCAACAAGTACGGTTTCGATAGTGGTGTAAGCAAGCTTCGCATTTGAATTGGCAGAACGTATCTTGCTCTTCTTGACATAGTTCATAAGTGACGGTACGAGAACAGGGTCGCTGATATCGCCGCTGAGTTCCTCAAATTCGAGGTCGTCATCGCTGACATTATCGTAATCACTGAACTCTGCACTCACGGTGGTGAGTTTATGGTCATTAATGATTATACCTGCCTTAACGCTTTCAAGCCTGCCGCCTGAGGTCTTTACGCTGAGGTCGATAGTGATATCCTGATCTATTTCGTCCTCGAGGCTGTCTGCGAGCTTTTTGGTGCTCCTGTCAAAGTCGAGGGTGTCGTTATCAAGGAATGCTTCAAGGAATTTTACAGCGTCTATCTTATAATTATAGGCGCCGTCCTTTTTCTCATAATCGAGAATGTAATCCGCACCCTTGTCATTGAGCATCTCTATGAAAACGTCTTTGAGCTTGTTATAATTCTCAGTAACGCGCTCGGTGAGGAGCTCGTCAAGCTCGTCGTCATCGGATATCGCCTGGATAATATCTCTGCTGGCAATAATATCGAAGACACGGCTGTATTCCTCGGGGGTCTCTATCTCCTGCTCAACGTTCAGCTTATCGGAGGAGCCGAGCAGTTCAACGGAATTGTCATTGCTTATCATATAGGACATTCCGTCGCTGTCAAGTCTCAGCTGGAGCATATTTGCCCAGATGAGTTTCATTCTGAAGTCATCGTCCTTGCCCTTGACGTAGATGACCGCCTCGCTTTTGAAGTCATCGGCAGACATTCCCATTTCTTCAAGCTGAGCGTCGATATCTTCGCTGTCACCCTCGCCCATATCGTCCATAAAATCCGATATGCCTTCGAGATCGTACTCTAACGTGAGCACCGCCTTGAAGCTGTCGGCCTTCTCTGTGCCTTCTGCCGCGCCGACTATATCGTCACCGGGCTTTGAGAAAAAGCCTGTCAGCCAGAATATGAGCCCCACTATCCCTGCAAGGATCGCGAGCACTAGAATTATCAGCACTATTTTCAGGCCGCTCCTGGGCTTTGCTTTTGCGGCACTGTCAGGCACGCCAGCAAGGGCCGGTGCCGGCTGATCGAATATCTGGGGTACAGGCTGCTGATAGGCTGCCTGCTGATACTGTGGCTGCTGCTGTTCCTGCTGCGCCTGCTGAGGTGCAGCCAGCTGATTGCCGCACGTTCTGCAGAACTTGGCTCCGTCAGCCACCTGATTTCCGCATTTCGGACAAAACATTTTTAAGGTCTCCTTTCGGTCTGTTTAATAATAGTCGTAATAGTCGTCGTTATAGTTGTAGTAGTCATCGGGGTCGATATCAAAGTCGTCCTCATCTACCTTGCCGATGTTCTTCACTTTCAGGGTCATGCTCTCGGAATCCTTGTAGTCGCCATCTTTTATGGTAAGCGTTCCCTTGGCAGTCTTTATGTAGCCGCCGTCAATAGTCACTTCGAGCTTGAAGGTGATGCTGTCAAGGTCATCATCGATCTCGTTCATCATACTTTTGAACCTGCTGCTGAACTGTATGCCTTCTTTTTTTGCGGCCTTATAGAGCTTGAAAAGGTCGATCTCAAACTTGTAGGTGCTGCCGCTCTTTTTGTATGACTTCATATAGTTTGCACCAGTGTCATTGAGGAGCTTTCTTGCGGTAGGGATAAGCTCTTTATAGTTCTTTACAAACTCTTTTTTGATCTCTTTCTTGATCTCGCTGTTGCCGTCAACTACCTTTTCGGGGTCTCTGGTCGCAAGGCTGTCCATAAAGTCGAGAAGGTCACGGTCGTGCTCCTCTCTGCCGTTTTCGGTAAAGGTGCCGTCCTCATAAAGAAGATAGTTGCGGTCTTCCGTAACGAGCACCTTGAAGTCATCGTCCTTGCCCATTACCATGCCGTTGAGCCTGTCATTATGGTCATATATAAGGTCGAACTCAAAGCTTTCGGCCTTTATGGTCTTGTCTATCGCGCTGAAGACCCTGTCACCGGGGCCTCCGAAAACAAGTCTGAAAAGAACGAAAAGCACAGCCAGAACGCAAACGGCCGCACAGCAGATGATGATCAGCTTTTTGCGGTCAGGCCCTTTAACTGCAGCCGCACTGCTTGCAGAAGCTGCCGGAGCCGCTGCAGGCTGCTTATACTGGACCTGCCGGGGCTGATAGTAGCTATCAAAGGCTGCACCGCACACCCCGCAGAAAATTGAACCGTCGGCAACCTGACTGCCGCATTTAGGACAAAACATAACAACAGACCTCCCATGCTATATTACCTACAGCACTTATTATATAACATTATTATAGCACTTACCGGGACGTATTTCAACTACACAAAAGGGTAGTCTCACAAAAGAGCCGATAAGCTGCCCGAGGAAAAGTATACCATATCATATATTTTTTGTCAACTGAAAGCTTATTGAAGATATCTCGCATCTTTCGGTATATTTTTCCCTGAGAGGGGAATAATGGTACTGACGGACGGTGTGCCGTCCGATACCGAAAAGGAGGGAATATCTATGACAAGCAAGGAACTTCTCTATATCGGAGACGCTCTGGGACACGAGAAATACTTTCTCACAAAATGCAAGGAGCTCAGCGAACAGCTCCAGGACAGTGAGCTCAGAGAGCTGGCAGGCTCGATGACGGCAAGTCATCAGCAGATCTATTCAAGTATGTTCAGTCTGCTGAACAACTAATAAGGAGGGATATAAATGAACGATCAGGAGCTTATGGAAAATATGCTCATGCTTGAAAAGGGCGTGTGCGATCTGTATCTTCACGGAACTATCGAGGCATCTACGGATAATGTAAGGTCAAGCTTCGGGAGCGCTCTGAACAGCTCTCTTTCGATGCAGGATCAGATCTATTCAAAGATGAGCGAAAAGGGCTGGTACAAAACAGACTGCGCCGAGCAGGACAAGATCAGTCAGTTAAAGCAGCAGTTCAGCTGAAAAAAGAGAAGAGCCGGTGCCTTGCGCATCGGCTCTGTTTTGTTGACATAGTGTGGCGGGTGTGATATAATGTTAAAAAGGGGTGAGATAGTATGACTGCAAATGAGCGCCTTATAGAAGAGGTCAACGGAACAATGGCGATCGAGGGAATGGCACTGAATAAAGATGATAGAAAAAGACTTTCAGAATATCTCAACAAACCTGAAAGCTTCAACAGTATAATGACAGAGCTGATAAAGAAGTACAGTGCTCCGGAGAATAAATATGTCGGATAAATACAGATATGATTTTGAATATGATGTTCAATATGTTTATACTGACTGTCAGGTATTAAAGAATAAACTTGGTATAAAAAACAGTGATGTTCTTATTGCAGCTGAACGCGAGATAACATCTATGTGGATAGCGAGACTGAAAACAGAACCTCTTAAAGGAAAACTGGATTTTTCACATTTGAAAAGTATACATAGATGTATTTTTTCTGACATATATGATTGGGCTGGAGAACCACGAGTAGTTGATATAGCCAAAGGTAATGAGTTTTGCAGGTCGATATATATTGATGATTATGCAGACAGTATTTTTTCAAGGTTAAAGAACGAAAAGTTTTTGCTGCTGACTGAAAAAATAGAAATACCTCAAAGACTGGCATATTATATGAGTGAGATCAATGTTTTACATCCGTTTCGTGAAGGTAACGGAAGAACCCAAAGACTGTTTATCGAGTATTTAGGAGCTGTTTGCGGTTTTCATATTGATTTTTCAGATGTTTCAGAGAATGAAATGATCATGGCTAGTGCTAACGCTTACGCCAAGGATTATGACATGATCAATAAAATGTTTGAAAGAATATGTGTGCCTGTTTCGTTAACGGAGCAAGAAAAGAGTATACGCTTTTTCTTTGGTGAGAAAAGTACAGAATATAATATTTTTAAAGAATTATAAAAACCGTCCTCTGCCGATGACCGGCAGGGGGCGGTTTGGGTTATAAATGGGTCGGGTATGGTTTGTATTATTCAAAATAGACATCGGGGAGAGTTGCGGTAACTGTTGTAGTGGTAGTTTCAGCCTCCTCCTGAGCTTCCGGCTCTGCTTCATCAGGGGTCTCGTCGGGGAGCTCCTCTGTGGGCTCGGCTGAGGCCGTCGTGGTCACTGCCAGTCCCTCGGGGATATCGTCTGCTGCGGACTCATCACTCTGCTCAGGCTCATCGGCAGGTTCTTCCTCGGTGGGGTCAACGCCGAAAATGTTCCTGCGGTAAACTCCAAGCTCGCTGTAGTCCTCATCAGCGCCCGTGAAAGCAAGCTCCAGGTCGCCGGTGTCCTCGTCAAAGAGAATGCGATCATCAGAGTTGAAGAAGAGAGATACCTCACTCAGCTCATCATACCACACAGGCAGCATACCGTCGGTCAGGAAAACTTCAAGAACGGTCTTATTTGTTGACTGACTGCTGCTCATTCTGATAGTATACTTGCCGCTCTTTGACATATTGTATATCTCGTATCTGTCATCGTTGTTTTCAACGTCGGTTTTTTGAAGCGTGTGTGCCTCAACGCCGTTTACGCTGTCAAGAGTGTAATAGGTCGGGAAGTCTGATTCAAAGAGGTACAGAATGCCGTTCCTCAGGAACATATCATGTCCGCCTTCCCAGTCGATCTCGCTGAAAACGTAGTTATGATCTTTTTCTCCGTCACGGTGGACAGTTACTATTTCGGGCAAGCCGTCATCGGTTATGATACTATCGTCAACCTCTGTTATGTCCTCACGGCAGAGGTAACACTTATCGCCTGCCAGAACTGTCATAAATATCTGTGAGCCGTCCTCGCTGAGCAGGAAGCCGTCAATAACAGGAGCCGCCATGTGTGACTGCCAGTCATCTTCCTTATAGGGTTCAAGCTCAAACAGTTCCTCCATACCTCTTACGATGATCTGATCCTTTCTGATAACTGCAAGTGTGCTGTTGCCCTGCCTGTCAGAGAAGGCGAGAGCGGCAGTATCGGCGGTCTTGTCAAAGGTGAGCTTGCTCATATAGAAGCCGAGGTCTTCGGAAACGGTAGCGGTATACGTGCCGTTTTTGCAGGAGACTTTCAGCTCCGGCTCGTTGTTCTCATTCATTACCGTGCTTTCAAAGTCATCTGTGAGTACCTTTTTGTTAAGGTCAAAGTCATAGATATCCCAGCTGACCGCTGCGGTCGAGCCTGATTTATCTATCATGGAATAAATGATTATGGCATTGTCCCTTATCTGAACTATAGGGTTGCTTTCGGTTATCGTGTTTGCGCCTATGGTGTTGGTGCTTGCGTCATAGATGCGGTAAGAGGAATTCCGGAAGCTGTCGTCAAGCGCCTGCTCCACCAGATATTTTCCGCCGCCGAGGTCGAATATCTGGGTAGAGCCGCAGAGTATACCGTTGCCGAACTTTCTGAGAACAGAATCCTCATCGGGATAGAAAAGCTCTTCAAAATTCGGGTCTGCGAACTCTTCTGTGATAAGGCCTGTATCCTGCTCGCTTTCGGGTATAACTGCCGCTGCCGAGCTCGGTGATGAGCTGTCTGCGGACCTGATGTCGCTGCCGCTTTTAAGGAGGAATGCGCCGCCGCCGATGAGCATTACTGCTGCGGCTGCCGCTGCGACCGCTTTGCTGCCTGTTCTTATCTTTGCCCTCTGTCCATAGGTCTCATTTTTATCTTCCGCTTTGGTCAGGGTAATGTCTCTTTCTCTGTTTATCATAGTATCACCTGTCAATCCTGCGCGAATGCGAGCCTTGACCTCATGAGACGGATCGACCGCATCAAGTTCTGCTTTAAGGCTCGTTTCGAGCTGTTTATCTGTCATAATGCTCACACTCCCAGCTGTTTCGTTAGTTTTTTCTTAGCTCTGTGGATATAGGAATACACTGTGTTCTCGCGGCAGCCCATGAGCTTTGCTGCTTCACCGGCTGTGTAGCCCTCATAATAGCAGAGAAGCACCGCCGTTTTCTGCTCATAGGGCAGGCTCATCACGGCTTTAAGGGTGTCGCCGTACTCAAAGGGCACCTGCTCACCTACAGCGGCATCAAGCGGCAGGTTCTTTCGCAGCGAGCGCCTGAGCATACTTTTGCAGGTGTTCTGCGCTGTTACTATCAGCCACGCCTTTAAATGCTGCGCGTCATCTGGTGCGCTTTGAGACGTCATAAGCTTTAAAAACACCGTCTGCACTGCGTCCTCGGTATCGTGAGAGTTTCCGCTGAAATACACAAAGCATATCCTGTATATCATATTGAAATATTCTTCGTAGACCTTTTCAAAGTCTGCGCTGCCGATCGGCATCAAACCACCCCTTCACAACAGGCCAAGGGGAGACCTGTCATTTTGGTTTTCACTAATAATACGCTTGAGATCATTATTTCCTTGCAGCAAATATAAAATACCCCCGAATTTTTTTCGGGGGTAGGAGCATAAGCTGTTATTTAATAATTCCGAGAGAGCCCAGCAGCAATACGAACAGCAGCACGGGGGCCACATACTTTACCATTACGACATACAGGCCGCGTCTGCCCATTTTTTCGCCGTTTTTGGTGGCTTCGTCGATTATGGTCTTCGGCTTTACGAGCCAGCCCACAAGTATACAGGTGCTGATGGCAACTATCGGCATAAAGATATTGTTGCTGAGATAGTCAAAAATGTCAAGCAGCTGTGCTGAGGAATCCTTCGCGGTATTCGGCAGCTTCACCTCGAAGTACAGCGCGTTATAGCCCAGACATATCAGCACGCCCAGCCCGAGAGCGATCGCGCTTTCGATAATGGTGGCTTTCTTTCTGCTCCAGCCGAACTTGTCGATAAGGCCTGAAACCACGGCCTCAAGGATAGATATGCAGCTTGTGAGCGCAGCAAACAGCACCATGATAAAGAACACCGCGCCCACAATATTTCCGACAGCACCCATTTTAGCAAACACCTTGGGCAGCGCTGCAAACATAAGCGAGGGGCCTGCCGTGTTTTTCATCTGCTCGGTGCCCATAAATGCGACCACCGGAGGGATTATCATAACCCCTGCCAGAAAGGCAACTACCGTATCGAAGATCTCTATCTGATTGACAGATTTGATAAGGTTGTTGTCATCTTTGAAATAAGAGCCGTAGGTGACCATTATTCCCATTGCGACGCTTATGCTGTAGAACAGCTGTCCCATCGCGTCAATTACTATCATAAAATAGTCTTTTAGCCCTACTCCTGTGAAGTCAGGCACCAGCAGCACCTTTAAGCCGTCCATGCCTGTTCTGCCGTCCTCGCCTGTTATGGTGAGGGAGAAGATAGCTATACCTATGACTACCAGCAGCAGTACCGGCATAAGGATCTTCGATATCAGCTCAATACCCTTGTTTACGCCGAGGTAGATGATAAAGGCGGAAGCCGCAAGGAAGATCACGTCAAAAACTATCGGCGAGACGTAGCTCGTTATAAATCCGCCGAAATAGCCGTCCTTGGCAGCGTCAGTGCCGTGCCCTGTGAGGAACACCACCGCATACTTGAGCACCCAGCCGCCTATTATGCAGTAATACGGCAATATAAGAAAAGGCACTAAGCTTGCGAATATACCTATCCAGCCTGAGGGCTTATGCAGCTTTGAGTAGGCTGTCAGGCAGCTTTGCTTTGTCTTTCTTCCTATAGCTATCTCAGATACTATAAGGGTAAAGCCGAATGTGATCGCCAGCACAAGATACGTGAGCAGGAACAGTCCGCCTCCGTCCTTTGCAGCAAGGTAAGGGAATCTCCAGATGTTTCCGAGGCCTACGGCACTTCCTGCTGCTGCCAGCACAAAGCCGAGCGAGCTCGAAAACGAATTTCTTTTCTTCTCCATTTTTCTCTGTCTCCATAATTTATTTGCCGCTTTGCGGCCATTCGTTCTTCATATCATATCACATTACAAAAGAGTATGTATTACCTATTTGTAAATATTTGAAAAACCGTACAAAATCGTATATCCCTACGTCAATTGCAGGGATATACAGTGAGATCATTCTTCAACATACATATTGATAAGGCAGGGTACAGCATACACAGCTATGAGCGTTAACAGGCCTGCCAGCTGCAGCAGTACCGTGGAGACCTTTGTAAGCTCCTTGCCTGCTTCAAGCTTTTTGATCTTCACAGCGTAGAGCACGATAAGCGCTATGCCGATGACAGAGATCAGGATACCGGGTATGATGCCCTTGACGGTGTAGCTTATCTCAATGTCATTGTTTCCTTCACTGAGCTCAAACGAGATCAGATCCGCAAACGGGCGGTCGTATTCAACGCTCTTGCCGTTTACTTTTATCGTAAGCCCGTCATTGTAGGGGATACTCAGCACGCACCTTTCACCCTCGGAGGCCTGAACGCTGCCTTTGAGCTTTGAGCCGTCCTCCTTGATGTTCGCGGTCCTTGCCTCTGAAAGCTTGCTGTCAAGAAGGGTCTTGTCAAGGCCGAACACGCCGAAGCTCTTAACATCGATATCATGCTTGATTATAAGCTTTACGGTAACTGTCTCGTCCTTGAAGGTGCCGAGCTTCAGCAGGCCGTTAAAGCCCTTTGAGGGGTAGTCTCCCTGAATGGTATAGCCGTTGACCCTGATCTCAAAGCTGTTGTTTATAGGCTCTGAGAGGGCGTTAGAAAGCTCGTTGAAGCAGTCAAAGTAAAGGGTCTGCTCGTTTTTGATATCGAGGATATAATCAATTGCGGTGTCCTCGGTGTTTTCGAGCCTGCGGAAGGCGTAGGCGTGCTTTGGATCATCGGCGTCTACTACCTTTGTTCTGCTGATGTAGTTATACTCATGAATGAGCTGCTCATCAGTGTTGAAGAGCTTCTCGAACAGCAGCTGCTGGTTTTCGGCTCTGGTGTTTTTGGTAAGGTCAGTATCCGAGAGGTCTGACGTGGTCAGAATACCAAGCGGCAGGTAATAGTCATTTTTAACTATCTGGTATTTGCTGTTGTTATACATCAGCTCTTTATCTTCTGACGGGTCAAGGTACTCTATGCGGTATTTTACGTTCATCAGAGCGTCTGTAAGCTCGGTGCCGCCGTAGGGGCCTACCTCCATCCAGTAAGAGGAGTAGCCCATCTCCTTCATCATGAACATATAATCCTCATCGGTGAGAGAGGTATAGTGCCCGAGCGAGTTATAGCCCATAGCGCCCACGAGGTTGACATCGAACAGCTTTTTGCTCAAATTCACGCGGTAGAAGCTCTCGTCATCGAACAGTCTGTCAGAAAGCTCCATTATAGTCTGCTCTTTAGTTGCCCACTCCTCGTCTCTGTGAGAGGGTGAGAGCATATAGATATCAGTATTTGCGTAGCCCTCTATCACAAGGCACACAGCCACAAACACGGGGAATACGTTCTTTGAGATCCAGCCCTTTTTGTAGAGGAAGAAGATGATCCCCTGAAGGATAATGGAAACGAAGAACAGCTCAAACAGGAGCATGAACGAATCTGAGCTCTGCCAAAGGCTCTTTGTGAACTGGGAGAGATTATCGTAATTGTTAGTAACAAAGCCGTTAAAGAACATATAGAAGCAGTAGATCACGACTCCGCATATGACGAACATGATCGGCTTGTCCGTTTTCTCCTTCGGCTTGGTGATGAAGTGTGTGTCGTCTGACAGAAAGCCTGCGGCACAGATAATAAACATATAAATGGTTATAAAGCCGTACCTGGAAGGGAAGGACATATAGCTGCCGGTGTGCCACATCTTGTTGATAGGTTCAACTATCAGCGGCACAAAGGTCAGAAACAGCATTATAAGGTAGGTATTCAGCTCCTTTGTCCTCTGCTTTGAATCGAACGCGCAGACGAGCACTATCAGTATAGCCAGTGTTGACGGGAAGATCGTGCTGAGAGTGGTCTGGTAGCTGCCTAAGAAGTTGCAGCTCGCAAGCTCATGCACAAGGGAGGTGGTCCTTCCGCTTGAAAGATACTGAGTGAAGCAGGGTATCCACACTATGGCAGAGGCCATAGCCGCCAATATGCACGAGAGGATCAGGTCAGTTGCTGCATACGTATACTTTTCGTCTTTTCTGTATCTGTAGGTGAAAACTCCCATAAACAGCAGCAGGAACAGTATCACCATATAGCTGATATAGTAGTTTACTATCACAGTTGCGGCAAGAACTGCCGTGAAAGGAACGATATTGCGCTTTTCGATGAGTATGTCAAAGCCGAGCAGCAGCAGCGGCAGAAGATACATCTCATCCAGCCAGATATTGTTCTGGAAATAAAGCATACCGTAGCCGCACAGACCGTAGCTCACGGAGAGGAGCACTATCATCATCTGGCTCAGCCTGCCGCGGAAATGCCTTCTCATATACACCGTTGAGGTGAACGCCGACAAGCCCAGCTTGAGCACGATGAGCAGGTTCACCATCAGCACGATGTCTGTCTTTTTGAAAAACACTACCAGCAGAGAGAAGGGGCTCGCTATGAAGAAAAAGAAAACGCCCCAGAAGTTCATTCCGCCCGCATTATTGAGGTTGAAAAAGATGCTCTGCTTACCCGACAGAATGTCTTTAAGGTCGGTCAGCAGAGGTATCACCTGCTGGTACATATCGCACCAGGCGGCAGACTTGTTGCCGAAGGGATAAAGGCCGCCCTTGTAAAACACTGCAAGGATCACCGTGATCACTATGAGGGGTGATGAAAGCAGCGAATAATTCTTCTTTAGCTTTTCCATATATCATTTCCTTTCACAAAGTGAAAAATATCTGCACAATAAAGGCGCAGCATAGCCGCAACAAACAAAGTAATTATACTCCTTTTTACGGCTGTTGTCAACAGCAAAAGAAACAAAAACAGGCAAAAAAATCACGCCGCGTCAGTTGACGCAGCGTGTGATATATTAAATCACTCCTCCGGAAGAGTGATCTGTCCGTCGTAAAGGGTGTCACCGGTGGTATTGTCGATGACGGTGCAGCTGAAGTTTCGGCCGCCGCTGTAGCCTATATCGTACCTGAGGTCAGAATCCTCGGTGACAGGGCTGCCGTCAGCCAGAGTGAAGAGACCGTCAAACAAGCCGGTATAGGTTTCAGAGCTGAGAGTATAGGTCGCGGGGTCAAAAGTATAGTTTATCACATTCGGCAGAATGTTATTCTCAGCGGTCTTGTATTCAAACTTCACGATAGTGCCGTTATCCATTCCGAAGTAATCGGCCTCACCGTTGAGCATCTGCAAAAAGTCGCCGCCGGTCTCCCAGTTCGTTCCGTCAGCAGAATAGTGCAGGCTGTAGAATACGCTGCCAGCTCCGCCGCCCTCGGGAACGATACAGTAGAAATAGCCGTCACTGTAATTTGCATATCCGTAGTTCCTGAGCTCTCCGTAGGTATAGACCGTGCCGTCAGGGCCGTTGAACTGTGCGTCATTTGCCAGAGAATAGTCAGGCATATCAGTATCGGTCTCAACAATGTGTGTCTCTACTCCCTGATCGCTGCTCTCATCAACGGCAGCCTCTGAAACATCAGCGGCACTTTCGGCAAGCTTTTCAGCTTCATCTGCCGTGACAGATGCGTCAGAACCGCTTTTCTCCTCCTCAGCCGGCTGAGAAACTACAGGGCTTTTCTTTTCGGTAACGCTGCTTTCATCTACGCTGCCGCAGGCTGTAAACGCAGCCGCAAGCGCCAGAGCAGCAATAACAGCAATTGATCTTTTCATGATTTAATACTCCTTTCAGGGCAATGCTCTTTATCTTTCTGCCTGCATTATAGCACTGTTTTCGCCGGTTGTCAATTACAATCGGGTAAATTTGGTTTCGGTTTGATTACAGTTTGGATAAAAATCAAAGCAGGTCTGCTCAGAGCCTGTTCAGCAGCTCAGATGGCGTAAGTGCCACGGCTTTGCTGCCTTTGAAATCTCTGATATTTCTTGTTATGATGTGATCGGCCTTTATTCTGGCAGCCTGACACATCTGAATGGCGTCCTCATAATCAGATGTGTACATCTGGGCGGCCGATGAAATGTCAGAAGAACGCAGGTCAACGACTGTAAAGATCATAGTGATCTGCTGTATGAGCTGCTGAGTTTTTTCGGGCGTGAGCTCTTTTCTCAGGATATATACGATGTTCGGGATAGAAAGTGCGCAAATATATCCTTCAAGCTGCCCGACCTCGCAAAGCTTCCACACCTTCAGGGAAGCATCAACAAACTCGGCACGGTCGCACAGAACGTCCAGTATCACATTAGTATCTATCAGTACCTTCATGTGCCTTTATCCTTTCTTCTCTGACCGCCTTTTCATCGTAGTCGTTTTTAAGGACTCCGCGCAAAGAATCGGAAAGGAAATTTATACTTGACTTATGAGAGATCATTCTCGCGACCTCCTTGCCGTTTTTCAGCACGATGATCTCATCACCTGCCTGAACTGCCTGCAAATAATGACCGAAATTGTTCTGTATATCTGTTGCGTTAACTGTCAGCATAATTATTCCTCCTTCTGCTTTTTAGCTAATTTTATTATAACCGATTTTAGCTAAAAAGTCAAGCGTTCAGGCAAATTATGATCGCTGTGGAATCGTTCATAAATTGCACTTGACATAATGTATAGCTTATGCTATAATAAATGAAGCACAGACAAAGGGTCTGCGCTTCATTGTTTTTTGGAAAGGACGGGAGCCTATGCCGCATGAGAAAATTCTGGTGCTCGACTTCGGAGGCCAGTACAATCAGCTGATCGCCAGACGCGTGAGAGATCACTCGGTTTATGCCGAGATAAAAAGCTATGACACCCCGCTTGAGCAAATAAGAGCTGAGGGCTACAAAGGTATCATCTTTACGGGAGGGCCGAACTCTGTTTACGATGAGAGCTCACCGCATTATGACCCTGAGATACTGAGCATTGGTGTGCCTGTGCTGGGTATATGCTACGGCTGCCAGCTTATGGCCTGGATGAGAAAGGGAGAGGTGTCCTCCTGCAAGAAGAGCGAGTACGGAAAGATAGAGATAGAAGTTAAGGCTGAGAGCAAGCTGTTCAAAGGTGTGCCTGAAAAAAATATAGTTTGGATGAGCCACACTGATTACATAAGCCGCGCTCCCGAAGGGTTTAAAATAACGGCAGCGTCTGCCGACTGCCCGTGTGCAGCTATGGAGAATGAGTCAGAGGGGCTTTATGCGGTGCAGTTCCACCCCGAGGTCACACACAGTGAGTACGGCAAGGTGATACTTAAAAACTTCCTGTATGAGATCTGCGGCTGCAAGGGTGACTGGGTGATGGATAATTTCATCGAGACGACCGTTGCAAAGCTGAGAGAGCAGATAGGTGACAAGAAGGTAGTGCTCGGCCTTTCCGGCGGAGTTGATTCGTCCGTGGCAGCAGGCCTTCTCAGCCGCGCCGTAGGAAACCAGCTCACCTGTGTGTTTGTGGATCAGGGGCTTATGCGTAAGGACGAGGGCGACTTTGTCGAGAAGACATTTACGTCTCTTTTTGATATGAGATTTGTAAGAGTGAACTGCCAAAAGGAGTTTGTGTCAAAGCTGAAGGGCGTGACAGATCCCGAGCAGAAGAGAAAGATCATAGGCACGGAGTTTTACAAGGTCTTCTGGGACAGGATAAGAGAGGAAGCCGGAGACGGTTTCTTCGCGCAGGGCACTATCTACCCCGACCGTATAGAGAGCGGCAAAGGTGACGCCGCAACGATAAAAACTCACCACAATCAAGTGAAGATGCCCGAGGATATAAAGTTTGACGGAGTGATCGAGCCTCTGGGAGACCTGTTCAAGGACGAGGTAAGGCGAGTAGGTGAAAAGCTCGGCATACCTAAAGAGCTTGTATGGCGCCAGCCCTTCCCTGGTCCGGGGCTCGGAGTGCGTATCATCGGAGAGATCACAGAGGAGAAGATAAAGATACTCCAGGAAGCTGACGCAGTTTTCCGTGATGAGATCAGAAACAGCGGCATTGAGCAGGAGCTCAGCCAGTTTTTCGCAGTTCTTCCGGACGTGCGAACAGTAGGCGTAATGGGCGACCACAGGACGTACGATCATCTTATCGCGATAAGAGCGGTCACTACGGACGACTTTATGACCGCAGACTGGGCGAAGATACCGTATGATGTGCTGGCGAGGATATCGAACCGCCTGTGCAATGAAGTGGAGCACGTAAACAGGGTAGCATATGACATCACCAGCAAACCGCCGGGAACGGTGGAGTGGGAGTAATACCCACTGTTGAGGGGTAACACGATTTTTTAAAAATGTTTTGCCCCTAAATCCAACAAATAATAAACCTTTGAAGCTTAAAAAACTTCAAGGGTTTATTTTTTTGCGCATAGCCCGCAAACCTCGTAAATACGCCGTTTCCTATATAAATAAAATCGGAGTTTTATTTACTTTTCTGAAAAAAAGATGCCCTAAATTGAGGGTTTACAGAGGGCAAGAAATTTTTAAAAAAT
>CACXFU010000087.1 GCA_902767035.1 uncultured Ruminococcus sp. | reverse complement strand
GCCCTCCCGCGGAGGGGTGCTCGCCGCACGGGGCATTTCCCCTACCCCGCTTTCAGTAGCTGCGTGCTATTAAACCATTAGCCCTCCCGCGGAGGGGAGGGGGAGAGTTTTGTTTGGAGCTATTAGATAGTAACGCTGCGCGAACCTTGCAGGAAACTTAAAGAACGTTCCATCGCTTGCCTTTAAAGCCATTGAGAATCAACGGAAACAAAGGCTCCCGGAGGGCTTTCCCACATTGTCAGCAGCATTTATATGTAGTTAGGAGATGATCTGTTTGGATAATTCTGTTTCAGACTGCGGAGGTTTTTCTCATCAGGCCGCAGAGATAATAAGAGGAGCTGTAAGATATGCAGGCAGGCTGGGTCACACTTACGCCGGCACTGAACACCTTCTTGCAGCGTGCGCCCAGAGCAGCGGTGCCTGCTCTGAAATACTGAAAAGGCAGGGCATAACAGCGGCGGCTGTCGGCAAAAGCATTGAATACCTCGTCGGGGTGGGAACACCCTGCAGGCTCACCGAAAATGACCTGACACAAAATGCAAGGTTCGCTTTAAGAGAGGCAAAAAGGCTTGCCGGTCTGTGCACAGGCAGTGCCGCTGAGGGCGAGCATATCCTCGCAGGTATACTGCGCTGCGACGGCTGCTGCGCCCTTGAGATACTGAGCTCTCTTGAAGCAAAAACAGGCTCGATGCTCTCAGACTGCTCCCCTGCCCTGTTCTCATCACGCCCTGCCGCACCGAAGCTTCGCTCCCTCTCACGCTTTGCAAGAGAGCTCACTTCACGCGAGTGCTATGAGACCTTTGACAGCTGTATCGGGCGCACCGCCGAGATAAGAAGAGTTATGAGCATTCTCTGCCGCAGATCAAAAAACAATCCCTGTCTGGTCGGTGATGCAGGCGTCGGGAAAACAGCCATTGTTGAGGGTCTGGCACTGAGGATAGTTTCGGGAGATGTGCCCGATATGCTCAGAGACAAAAGGATATTCGAGCTCGATATACCTCTGCTGCTGGCAGGGGCAAAGTACAGGGGTGATTTTGAAGAAAGGCTTAAAAGCTGCCTTGATGATGCCGTCAGTGCAGGCAGCTGTATAATCTTCATAGACGAGATACACAACATTATGGGGGCAGGCGCCGCTGAGGGAGCAATAGATGCCGCAAATATCCTGAAGCCCCAGCTTGCAAGGCCGGGTCTCCAGCTGATAGGCGCAACAACGTTTGAAGAATACCGCAGGACCATCGCACTTGACAGTGCTATGGACAGACGCTTCAGAATGGTGACCGTGAACGAGCCCGATGAAAAGCAGACTATCCAGATGCTTAAAGGGCTCAAAGGAAAATATGAGGCGCATCATTCGGCGGTGATAGATGACGAGCTGCTTGAATATGCTGTTAGTATGGCAGCACGTTATATAAAAGACAAGGCCTTCCCCGATAAGGCTATCGACCTTATTGACGAAGCCTGTGCTCTGGCTGCGGCGCAGGACGGTATAGGCTCTCGCAGGAGAGCGCTCTCAAAGGCATTTGATGATTATGTCACCGCGCAGATAAGCCGCGAGGAGTACCTTGCGATGATGACTTCATCAAAAAAGGCAGAAAAAACAAAGCTTGAAAGGTCACATATCGAAAGCGTGATCTCTGACATCTCGGGCATTGACAGGAGCTCCCTTTCAAAAACAAAGGCCGAAAGGCTCCTCTCTCTTGAAGATGAGCTGCAGAGAAAGGTCATCGGGCAGGAGGAGGCCGTAAGGGTCCTTTGCAAAGCGGTGAGAAGAGGTGCCTCAGGCCTCGGTACAAGCGGCAGGCCACTCGGAAGCTTTGTGTTTCTCGGCTCTCCGGCAGTAGGCAAAACGCTGCTCGCAAAGGAGCTCTCACGACTGCTCTCAGGCAGGGACGATGCCCTCATTCGGCTGGACATGTCAGAGTATTCCGAACGTCACAGCATATCAAAGCTGATAGGGTCACCGCCGGGCTATGTGGGGCATGAAAGCGGCGGCATACTGACCGAGGCGGTAAGGAAAAAGCCTGCTCAGGTGATACTGTTCGATGAGATAGAAAAAGCACACCCCGATATCTTTTCCGTTCTGTTGCAGATTCTTGAGGACGGAGTGCTGACGGATAATACAGGCAGAAAGGTTTCATTCTCTGAAAAGGTGATAATACTGACTTCAAACCTCGGCACAAGGCAGGCGCAGGAAACAAAGGCAGTAGGCTTCGGGGGTAAAAGCAGTGATGAGAGCACAAAGACAATGACCGCTGAGCTTAAAAGGTTCATATCTCCTGAGCTTCTCTCAAGGATAGACGAGGTGATAGTTTTCTCAAAACATGATGAGCATTCTCTCGAAAGAATAGCAAAGCAGGAGCTTGATGAGCTGGCTGAAAAAATGAAGAGCACAGGGCTCACCTTTGAAGCCGCACCCGACCTTGCTCTTAAGACCGCAAGAAAGATAGCGTCATCGGGCGGAACCGCAAGAGATGTGAGAAGGTTCATATCAAACGATATCGCTGACCTTATCTCAGATGAGGTGCTGAGAAGCACCGGCAGACACTTTTATATCGACATTGAAAATGGCTCCCCCGTGAACAAGGCCGCACTGACGGCAAGATAGGATCTATGCCGCCGATAATAAAATGAAAAAAAGTATTGAAAAATCGGGGAATGTGTGTTATACTGTTCTAAAGGTGCAGAAATGACTTGTCTGCTGTGCCGACATCTTCAAAAAGGGGTGGCTTGACATGAGCGCTAAAAAGGGATATAAGCTTTATTCAGACTCAACTTGTGATCTTTCGGAGGAGCTTCTCTCCAAAATGGACGTAACTATACTCGATCTCAGCTATGAGGTGGATTCGACTGTCTATGTCGGCAGTGAGATGTCGATGAAGGTATTTTACGACAGAATGAGAAACGGAGCTATGACAAAGACCTCACAGATATCCCCTGCGGTCTATGAACAGGCTTTTGAAAATGATATCAGGAATGGGTATGATATCCTCTATCTTGCATTCAGCTCAGGCCTCAGCGGAAGCTACAACGGCGCCTGCATCGCAAGAGATACCCTGCTTGAAAAATACCCCGATGCAAAGATAGTTTGTGTTGATTCTCTCTGCGCTTCGACCGGTGAGGGGCTTCTTCTGATAAAGGCCGAAAAGAAAAAGAAAGAGGGAATGGAGCTCGACAAGCTGGCTGAATGGCTGGAGGCCAACAAGCTTCATCTGTGCCATGTGTTCACGGTCGATGACCTTAAATATCTCAGGCGCGGCGGAAGAGTATCAACTGCGGCGGCTGTTGCAGGTTCTGTTCTCGGAATAAAGCCGATACTTCATGTTGACAATGACGGTCACCTTATCCCGATAGGAAAGATACGAGGAAGAAAGCAGTCGATAAACAGGCTTGTTGAGCTTGTGAGCGAAAAGGTAGGCGGCTGGGAGAACACGGAGGTCGCTATCTGTCACGGTGACTGCATTGCTGATGCAGAGTATGCCGCAAAGCTTATGAGAGAGCGTCTCGGCAGTGATGTGGTGGTACACATCTGCTACACGGGTCCTGTTATAGGTGCTCATTCCGGACCAGGAACACTGGCGCTGTTTTTCATGGGCGAGGAGAGATAGTCTGCGCGTTTTGACCTTTAAAGGCTTGTCAGTGTTGAGCGATTTCGGCAGTTTGCCTATTGAAAAAATCGCGGAAACAGGTTATTATATAAGTACAATAAAAAATCATTTCAATGAGTAGCATAAGCGTAAATCCGATTGAATTTTCGGGTTTGCGCTTTTTTGTGTCATCATTCAAGGAGGAAAACTTCAAGTGGAAAACATAAGACAGAACAAAATGGCCGTAAGGCCTGGTAGCTCGCTGCTGATATCTATGGGCATACCTATGATGATATCAATGGCTCTGCAGGCAGTTTACAACATCGTTGACAGCTATTTCGTAAGCACGATGAAGGATACTGAAACTATAACGGGCATGGGTGACTATGCCGTCAATGCGCTGACGCTCGCGTTCCCCGTACAGATGCTTATGGTGGCAGTGGGAGTCGGAACAGGCGTCGGGATAAATTCTCTCCTGTCGCGCAGCATTGGTGAGGGCAACCGCGAAAAGGCAGCAAAGATATCGGGCAATGCTATATTTCTGGGGCTTTGTACTTTTATAGTGTTTTTCCTGTTCGGGCTTTTCGCTTAGTCGGCATATTCACCCTGACTGACAAAACAAAAGCCCTTTGTGTTACGGCTGTAAGGGTATGTGCTCTGGGGTATCTGTTCATAGGCGGCAACGTTGCGTATCAGGGAATATTTCAGGCGCTGGGCTCGGGAGTAAGGTCTCTGATAGTGTCGCTTTTAAGGCTGATAGTTATAGCTCTTCCGCTTGCTTACCTGCTGGCAGTAACGGCGCCGAAGCTTATCTGGTGGGCATTCCCGATAGCTGAGCTTGGAGCGCTTATCTGTGCCGTGCTGATGATGAGAAGAGTAAGAGCACAGCTAGGTCTTGCCAAAAGCAGCGCCGAACCTGCTTTGAAAACTGCAAAGGCTAATATATAAAATGAGCTCCGTAATAAACGGAGCTAAATCAGTCGACAAAGATAAACAAAAGTAAGTTTTATACCCGAAGGGGTCGGTGCTCGCCGCACGGCTAATTCACGCCGAACTTTCGTTTTGGCTGTTATTTAGTGGTCGCACCTGTTAAGTAGTTTTGTACCCGAAGGGGTTTGGGGGCGGTGCTCGCCGCACGGCTAATTCACGCCGAACTTTCGTTTTGGCTGTTACTTAGTGGTCGCACCTGTTAAGTAGTTTTGTACCCGAAGGGGTTTGGGGGCGACCGGAAAGCCCCCAAGCAGGGCGTGAAGCCCATAGTAAGCCAGCACTTAGCATTAGGCGTATCACTTTTTCAACAAGCTTTGCTCCGTTTTAAACGGAGCTTTTTTTATCACAAAATTCCCCTGCTGCCTGCATAGTCTGTCTTATCCGTGAATATACTGTTTTAGAAATATTGAAACAGGAGGGACCCGTTTATGGATAATAACGATATCAGGCTCGAAAAGACTGTCCTTTGTGCGCAGAAGACAGCCCTTGATGAGAGCTGCGAGCAGCCGATAGAAAAGGACTTTGTACTGCCTGACTACTTTCCCGATATTTTCAGAGTGCTCAAATGCTTTGTCACGCCCTCCGCCGAATCACACTCGATAAACGGCGGAAGGCTGAGCTATGATGTATCGGCGCTGATAAGGGTATGGTATCTGGAGGAGAACAACAACAGGATCCACTGCATTGAGCAGAGCGTAAGCTATTCAAAGACTTCTGACATCGACAGCGATGTTACTGACCCTGATGTTATGATCGAGCCGGTGTGCGATTATGTGAACTGCCGCGTTGTGAACAGCAGAAGGCTCGATATAAGAGGCTCCCTTAGCGTGAGGATAAGGGTGACAGGCTCACAGCTCTCCGAACTGATAACTGATGCTGAGGGCGGCGGTATTGAGCTCAGAAAAAATATGCTCACCTACCCTGCCAGAAGGCTTACCGCAGCAAAAAGGATAACCCTTATCGAAGAGCTTGAGCTTTCAAATTCCAAGCCGCAGATAGGCGCTGTGCTGAGTTCAGCCTGCACGGTGATACAAAAAGAGCACAAAATGATAGCAGGCAAGCTCATCACAAAGGGAGATGCCGAAGTATCTCTCTTATACAGCTGCATTGACGGTCAGGGCGAGGAAAGCGTCGAGAGTATGAAATTCTCCCTGCCGTTCAGCCAGATAATCGACATCGACGGCATTGACGATACCTTTACGGCAACGGTCGACATCAGAGCTTCCGAATGTGAGATAATACCGAGAGCCGAGGACTCATCGACCGCAGAGTGCGAGATAGTTCTTCTTGTGAGATGCACGGCCATAAAATATGACACGGCGCTGGCAGTCACTGACGCATTTTCCACAGCCTATGAGACTGAGCTTGAAAAGCTCAGCGCCTGCGAAATGGAGACCGCTGCCGAATTTGATGACACGGCAGAAGCACAGACTGTACTCTCTAAAGCTGATGAGGGCATTGCCTGCGTTTACAGCTGTACGGCTCAATGCAGCAGCGTGACGGCAAGGTTTGATAATGACAGCGGCAAGGTCAATGTCTCGGGCAATATAAGCTTCCGCCTGCTTGGCAGGAGCTCAGACGGCTCTCCCCTTTATATTGAAAAGGACACCGCCTTTGACAAGGCTCTGTCAGCTGACGGAGCAGATGAGGACTGCGCCCTTGACATATGCGCTGAGGTAACGTCCTGCTCATACAGGCTGACAAGTGACGATACTGCTGATGCTCAGGCAATAATAGGTCTGAAAGGAAAGGCTCTCAGGAGCGGCTCGGGTGAGGCGGTAACAGAGATAAAGCTTCTGACCGACAAACCTAAGGAGCGGCGCGACAGCTGCTGCGTAAAGCTTTGCAGGTGCGGTGCAGATGACGATATCTGGGACATTGCAAAAAGATATTCCACCTCTGTCAGCGCAATACTTGAGAGCAATGACCTGACCGAGACCTCAGCCGTAAGCGAAATGCTGCTTATACCCATAGTTTGAAAACCGAGGAGGCAATGTGATGAGCAATGATATATACAAGGACATTTCCACCCGCACAGGCGGCAACATCTACATAGGCGTTGTAGGCCCTGTGCGCACGGGTAAGTCGACATTCATAAAAGAATTTATGGAGCAGCTCGTTATCCCGAACATAGAGAGCGATTTCAGCAGGGAAAGAGCTATAGATGAGCTGCCGCAGTCATCGGGCGGAAGAACGATAATGACGACTGAGCCCAAATTCATTCCCGAGGAGGCCGTGAACGTCAGGCTTGCGTCGGGCGCATCGTTCAATGTGAAAATGATAGACTGTGTGGGCTACATAATACCCAGCGCTCAGGGGTATATCGAGAACGAAGCTCCGCGCATGGTGATGACGCCGTGGTTCGATGAAGAGATACCCTTTAATATGGCTGCGGAGGTAGGCACCAGAAAGGTCATAACCGAGCACTCGACCATAGGGCTGGTCGTCACCACTGACGGCAGCATAACGGGTCTCCCGAGGGAGGAATACGAAGAGTGCGAGGAGCGCATAATCGAGGAGCTGAGACAGATAAACAAGCCGTTCGCAGTTATTCTCAACTGTGCCGACCCCGACACCTATGAAGCCAGAGAGCTTGCGCGGAGGCTGACCGAAAAATACGGCACAGCTGTCATAGCCGTGAACTGTCTCGCCCTTGATGAGAAAGCGATAACCGAAATACTTACAAACATTCTCTATGCCTTCCCGATCAAGGAAATAGACCTTTCAATGCCCTCATGGATAAACTCACTGCCGACAGGTCACTGGCTGAAAGGTGAGATATTCTCTCAGCTGAGAGAGGCTGCAAAGAACGTGAACACCCTGAGAGATATCGACGGCTTTGCAGAGAGCATAGCACAGTGCGAGAGGATAGAGAACGCATCAGTTATGAGCATAGACGCGGCAAACGGTTCAGCGCTTATAAAGGCTGAGCTTCACAGCGAGCTGTTTTTCAAGGTCATAGGTGAGGCCGCAGAGCTTGACATCAACAATGAAAATGACCTTATGCCGCAGATAATGGAGCTTATGAAGATAAAGAAGCGCTTTATGAAATATCAGAACGCTATCGACGAAATGGAAGCAACGGGCTACGGCATAGTTCTGCCGGAGGCCGATGAGCTGAAGCTCGATGCGCCGGAGATAATGCGCCAGAGCGGCAAATACGGCATAAGGCTGCGCGCAAAGGCACCTGCTATACACCTTATGAAAACAACTATCAACACTGAGGTCGCACCGATAGTAGGTTCACAGAAGCAATCGGAGGAGCTTGCACTTTATATGCTCGGAGACTTTGAGGACGATCCCGAAAAGATCTGGGAATCAAACATCTTCGGCAAATCCGTACACGAGCTTGTAAAGGAGGGGCTCAACGGAAAGCTCTCAAAGCTGCCCGATGAAGCAAGACTGAAAATAAGAGAGACTATCGAGCGAATGATAAACGAAGGCTGTTCAGGTCTTATCTGTTTCATTCTATAGGCAGGGGCTAGCCCCTGCACCGCCTCCCCTACCCCTCGTAAGTAGCTGGGTGTTCGTAAACCGTTTGCCCTCCCCGGAGGGGAGGGGGATAGTTTCTTACGTAATATTAAATAGTAACGCTGCGCGAACCTTGATAGACAATTGTTTGTTTTGTTTTTTCATTCTAATGTATATACCCGAAGGGGTTGTCAGGTGAGCGTGCAGCAGACGTGGTAGCTGCGGGAAAGCCCCCTGACAGGACGTGAAGCTACTTATATGCCGCAGAAAGCTTATTGCGAACAACTGATAATTTTTTCAAAAAAACAAGCGTGGGCTTAAAACAGCTCACGCTTATTTTGGGGTAATTATTAGGGGGGAGGTCATTTATTGTTTTTAACTTGACTATAGTATACTCCCCTGACCTTAACCAAACTTAAAACCGGTGTGAGATCTATGTGATATTTTCATCGGTCTTCTTTTTTCTCATAACCAGCCATACGATAACATATCCTGCAAACACACCAAGAGACACACAAGTTATCACTATGCCTGCCGAGAAAGCCGTGTTCTTATACGTAAACACGATATCGCTCTCACCGGCGTCACAGGCAACCGCCATAAGGCCGCCGTCTGCAACGATGATGTCCGCAGGTTCTCCGTTCACCTCAGCGCTCCAGTGATCCGAATACGGCACCGTGAACAGCACCAGTCTCTTCTCATCGAGCTTTATCTTCCCTTCAAAGCTGCTGCCTGTCTCTTTGAAGTAATAGCAGCTCTCGGCCCTGCGCTCTGCACAGATATCTCTGTATCTGTCCTTTGCAGTGGAAAGGTCGTCTGTATCATACTGTTCAAGATAATCTGAATACTTCTCCAGATCGTCATCACTTAACAGCAGCGCTTCAAGGAACACGAACTGTCTCTGCCGCATGACCAGACCCTCAAGCTCGTCCTCTTTCACAAACTGCTTTAAAGTAAATCCCATAGGGATATATTCACTGTTTTCATAAACATTTATGTCGTGTATCTGCTCAACCGCCGTGAATGTATCATTGGTACCGGCCAGCGGCTCTCTGCCCATAGCAGCCGCATTGCCCTCTTCGTCAAAATAGGCTTCGTCGTAATAATACTTTGCCGAAAGGAATGAATACAGCGGATAATACGCCGAATTGAACATACTCTTTGCTTCTCTGTTATAGTGCAGTTTCAGGTAGAAATCAAGTATTGACGGCTCTACCGTTGAATTGAAATAGCAAATGGTCTTCTCTCCCCAGAGGACAGGCATATTAAGATAGTTCTCACTCGCACCGACCCTGTAAAAGCCCTCATCGCGCGTGCTGCCGGAGGATATATAGTCGTCTCTCATCTCAAATGATGACACCATTTTATATTCCTCAGATGTACCTCTTCTGTAATAAGAATACCACACCACCGTACACATCCCTGCCATACAGAGCGCGAACGTTCTGTTGAACAGTATCTTTGCAGCCTTGACCGGATCCTCTGTCTCAGGGTGATAGAGCATCAGCCACATCACAAGCATAGCAACTGCCGTTATCAGCACCTGGATAAGCGGCAGGTTGTAATCCTCAAAGCCCACCTTGATGACCCCGAACTTAGCAAGGTACATCACTGTCAGTGCAGCTGTTATAACTACGGCCGTTATTATCACCGTCGGCAAAAAGCCCTTTTTGAGCACCTTTTCATCGGTAGAGTAGTGCCTGTCTATCATTTTTGCAGTCATCAGCGTGCCGATAAGAGCCGGCATATAGAACCAGCGCCCGTAGAACATTGAATTGAAAAACGAGAATATCTGATTCAGAAACGGTATAAACATCATCACAACGCATATGCTCAGCAGCGTTTTAAGATGGTCTCTTCCCTTTACGGTCCTGAAATAAGCAATGATACCGACCGTCGAATACAGCGGTATATAGGTGGTGTAGCTGGTAGCGTCGAGCTGATTTGATCTGTCAACACCGAAATTGCGTATAAGCGTTATGTTCGGCGCCATGAACATATTCTTTATAATGTAAAGATAAATGCTCTTCCATTTATATATGAACCACTCGCTCCCCTGCAGATGCCTTGACACTCTCGGATTGCCGAGCACAGCCACCGCTGACGGCAGGAATATGAACATAGAGATCATAAAGCCGAGGACAGCCTCAAACGCAAGCACAAGAAAGCTCCTGACTGTGAATCTGAAACGCCCTGTGAAAACGCCGACAAAATAATACATTGCGGTGAAAACTGCCTGACCGAAGAAAAAGTAGTAATCCGTGATGCAGGCTATCGCAACTATCGCCGCAAAGACAAATCTCTTGTTCTCATTGACGAGCCTTTCCAGCGCCCATAGCATAAACGGCAGCATCAGAACGGCATCATGAAAATGATTGTAAATAACGCTGACAGTCAGAAACGATGACATTCCGTAAAGCACACCCGCTATCATGCAGGCAGATCTGTTTTCGCAGTAACGCCTGCTGAGGAGATATGCTCCTGCTGACGCAACAGCGCTCTTTAGTGCCATAAGGTAGGGCAAGGCACCGACTATCATAGAAGACGGCACCAGCAGCGACAGCCAGAAAAAAGGACTTCCGAGAAGATAGAACGAGTAGCTCGCAACAGTGTCAGAGCCGATATCCGCAGACCAGTCCCATGCGGACAGCTGACCGTTCTTCACAAGATCATGCATATGCGTATAGAACATTATCTGCTGCTTGTCATAGTCGCCGTAATAGAAAAAATTTCCGCCGTTAATTATGCTCAGCGGCAAAAACACTATGCAGCAGCCTATGAGCGTCGTCAGAAACACCCTCAGAAGCTTTTCCTCCCTGAGATACTTTTTCATAACCTTCCTCCGTAAAAACAAAAAAGCGCCGCCGAACAATGTCGGTGCGCTTTCAGATGCCGGTGACCGGGGTCGAACCGGTACGGTATTGCTACCATCGGATTTTGAGTCCGACACGTCTGCCAATTCCATCACACCGGCAAAAAACTAAAAAGGCGCTGCTAAAAAGCCTGTGCCTTAACTTATGTATTATATCACAATGATTAAAGTTTGTCAAGTTTGTGAATGATAAAAAATTCAACATAAAACTTTGTGCACAATTACTACAAGAAGTCAAGGGCAAGCTATTGATTTTTAGTTGATATTATGATATAATATATCCAGCACATTATGCACAGTGCTTATGCACGCACAATAAGCAGTTATGGAGGGATAACATGAACATCAATGAAATGACCGTTCTCATCTGCGATGACTCTATGTTTGCCAGAAAGAAGCTCAGCATGACAATGTCGTCATTCGGCGTAAAGGCAGTATACGAGGCAGCAGACGGCGAGGAGGCCGTTGCAAAATATAAGGAAAATCTTCCCGACGTGGTATTTATGGATATCATAATGCCTAAGGTAACAGGTATCGACGCACTTAAGATGATAGTTGACGAATATCCTGATGCTAAGGTGATAATGGCTTCATCTGTCGGAACTCAGGGACATCTTAAGGAAGCACTGAAGGCAGGTGCTGTAGATTTTCTGCAGAAGCCGATCTCCGATGCGGACGCTGAAAAGGTGATCCAGAACGTAGCGAAAGGAGTTTTGTAATGTTTGCCCAATTTTTTGGAGGATACTTATTCAACCACAAGCTGTGTTCTGCCGAGGATCTGACGCAGGCGTTCGAGGCTAAGAAGTATACGAGGCTGAGGCTCGGTGTGCTTGCGATAAATGCAGGGCTTATGACGGCCGAACAGGTCGAGCACGTAAACATCACTCAGCAGAGCGTTGACAAGAGATTCGGTGACCTGGCTGTCGAGCTCGGTTACGTTACTGAGGAGGATGTTGAAAAGCTCCTCTCCCAGCAGCCGACTGACTACCTTCTTCTCGGACAGACCCTTGTTAATAACGGTGCTCTTACAAATGCTGAATTTGAGAAGGCCATCAATGATTACAAGGCTGAGAACCAGCTTTCCGATGACGACATTTCCGAGAACCAGAATGAGACGCTCAACAAGCTCATCAAGGAGTTCTACCATTTTGATTCGGCAGTTGATGCCAAGATCAATACTGAGTTCGTAACTCTTCTGTTCAAGAACATAATCAGATTCATCGGCGATGATTTCACCCCGCTGGAGGCGTCAGTAGTCAACAACTACAAGGCTGAGAACCTTATCATACAGCACATAAACGGCACTTACAGCGCAACTGCCTGCATAGGTGCATACAGAGATGCTTATATAGGCTTTGCAGCTAGGTTTGCAAAAGAGGACTTCACCGAGATCGATGACTTTGTTCATGCAACGGTCGGTGAGTTCCTGAACGTAAATGACGGACTGTTCATCGTTAATGAGTCTAACGAGCGCGGAGTTGAGCTTTCACTCACACCCCAGGAGCTTTCAGAGTCTGCAGAGATCTTCTTTGACGATACTGCTTTCTGTATCCCTGTTGTGTTCCCGTTCGGCCAGGTAGATTTCATTATCTCCAACCACTGATGATAAGGCCGCAGTCTCAGGGCTGCGGCTTTTTTGCTGCGTGATCTTAATTTTCGCGAAAAGATAGCTGCGGCGCTTGACTTTTGTTCGATAATGTGTTATAATATTTGGGTAATGTTAGATTGATATGATACGGAGATGTTCCTCATCAATCCGAGATATAGGTGTGTGGGTCCTGTGCAATGAAACGCTGTGAACCATGTCAGGCGGGGAACCGAGCAGCATTAAGCGGACTGTT
>CACXFU010000086.1 GCA_902767035.1 uncultured Ruminococcus sp. | reverse complement strand
TCGTCTCCCTGTTCACAACAGGCGACTTTATTATATTATCACAATTGCTCCGCTTTGTCAATCCTTTTTTGCTTTTTCGGCGGAATATCTATTTGGATCAGCATTAGCAATTTCCTTTTGTGCACTTTTCCTATACAAAAAGCCAGCCGATCATTCATATGACCGGCCGTCTGTTAAATATCATCCATATCATCGTTTATCTCGGGCACATATTCCTCATTATTAACAAGATAATCTATCACCCGAGCATAGAACTCAGAAGGGTTCAGCAGTATCTTCGACCTGACGAAATTCGCCTGATCCAGATCAGGAACAAAAAGCGATAACTGCATCAGCTCAAGCTCTCCCTCTTTGCAAACGCATCTTATCTGATAGCCGTTGCCGCAGGGCCTGGTCTCAAAGTCAACGCTCTTTTCGTTTCTTAGCTTTGCAAACAGCTTCAGTCCGGCAGCGTAGATCTTGTCTCTGAAGCTTTTAGGCACGAGCTTTTTGAACTCCACCGCACCGGCAAGACCCTTTTCGGTAAGCCTGTATACCTCTACGGAATCTTCCTCAACAAGTTCAAGCGTGCCGTTTGCAAGCATTCTCTCGATCGCCTCTGTGTAAACGAAATAGTTCACAACACCCTCGCCCGTGGCTATCTCTGTCAGCTGAGCAGGAGTGCAGGGCTGATCTATCTGTGAAAGGAAATACGCCAGCAGCACCTCGACCTCATACAGATCGGAAACGCTCTTCATACTCTCAGAAACGTGATTTTCAGGATTTAAAAGCATTTCGCCCTCCAGATATCAGAAATTAGGATATTCGAGCATATGATTGAGCAGAGCAATATTCACCGCAGCCTCAACACACGGCACAGCCCTCGGAACTACGCAGGGGTCATGTCTGCCCTTTATTTCAAGGGTCTCATTCTTCATTGCCGAATAATCGACCGTCTCCTGAGGCTTGGAGATCGAAGGCGTAGGCTTGAACGCGACCCTCAGCGTTATAGGCATTCCAGAGGATATTCCGCCCAGTATGCCGCCGTGATTGTTCGTTCTTGTCACAACATAGCCCTTATCATTAACATAGAACTCATCATTATTCTCTGAGCCCATCATCATAGCGGTGTCAAATCCGGCACCGAATTCAAGGCCCTTTACCGCAGGAATACCAAAGATCAGCTGAGCTATAGAATTCTCAAGCCCGTCAAACATAGGTGAACCGATACCGGCAGGCACATTTATAGCGATGCACTCAATAATGCCGCCGACACTGTCCTTTTCCTGTCTGGCTCTGTCTATCTCCTTTATCATCTCGTTGCCCTGAACATCGATAATGACCGGAAACTCCTTCTCGCGCACTTCCCTTATCATATCCTTATCAGTGTTGATGGGGTCAAAATTCTTATCGGTAATGCCATGTATCTCAGCAATGTGAGCTCCCACATAAATGCCGCGCTTTTCTAGTATCTGTGCAGCAACTGCACCGGCAAAGCAAAGCGGAGCCGTCAGCCGGCCTGAAAAATGTCCGCCGCCCCTGAAATCATTGAAACCTCTGTATCTGAGAGCACCCGTATAATCGGCATGACCCGGACGCGCAAGCTTGGAAATGTTTGAATAATCATTCGAGTGCTGATCCGTATTCGCGATAAATGCGCAAAGCGGTGTTCCCGTAGTCTTACCATTATAATAGCCTGAAACTATGGTCGGGTGATCCTTTTCAGATCTCTGTGTGGAGGTAACGCTCTTTTTAGGCGCTCTTCTCGCCATAAACTCGCAAACCTTGTCAATATCTATCGTCTCTCCGGGAGGCAGATCATCGATACAAACACCTATTGCAGCACCGTGGCTCTCCCCGAACACAGTGAATGATATATTGTTTTTCCAAGTTGATGACATCACATTTCCTCCAATCACGCACAATGCGCGCTTATTCTTGATCCGCAGAAGCTACCTTGCCGCCCAGACGCGCAAAAACCTCCCAGAAATCAGGATATGATTTTGAAACGCACTCTGCACCCCTGACAAGCACTTCACCTTTACAGCCAACAGATCCGACCGCAGCAGCCATAGCTATACGGTGATCGTTGCAGGAATCCACCGTGCCGCCGCTGAGAAATTCCTTCCCGTCGATCAGAAGCCCGTCCTCGGTGCCGCAGGCACTCCCGCCAAGCCCGCAGATCATATCAACAGATGACGCTATCCTGTCACTTTCCTTTATCCTGAGCCTTGCCGCGTTGTAAATACGGCTCTGCCCGTTGGCATAAGCGCCAAGCACCGCCAGTGCCGGCACAAGGTCAGGTATATCAGAGCAGTCAAGCTGATATGGTCTCAGCCCATTATCACTATTATACACCATTTGCTCACATATTTCAATAACTTTTTTGTCACCTTGAAAAGAATTTACATTTAAACCCAAAATCTCTATCTCAGAGCCGAGACAATTTGCGGCATAAAAGAACGCAGCCTGCGAATAATCGCCCTCTACAGCCGTATCCGCAGCTTTGAGCCGACCTTTGCCTTTTATCCTGTAGCCCTTATCGGTCTGCTCTGCCTGCGCACCGAACAGCTTCAGGCAGCCGAGAGTTATATCAACATAAGGCTTAGATTCAAGCTTAGATGTCAGTATTACCTCGCTCTCGCCCTCAGTTACGGCCAGCGCCAGTATCAGCCCCGTTATAAACTGCGAAGATACCGAGCCGCTCATATGATAGGTGCCGGCACTCAGCTTTCCCGATACGCAAAAAGGCATAGTGCCGCTGTAGTCAAAAACCGCTCCGTGCTTCGGCAGCTCATCAAGATACGTCGTTATCGGTCTCTGCGGCAGCTTTCCCCTGCCCCTGAACACCGTTTTAACGCCCAATGCACAGGCGACAGGTATCATAAACCTCAGCGTTGAGCCCGACTCAAAGCAGTCGATCTCTGCACTTTCAGGGCATCTGCTGATACCCTTGACCGTTGCCGTACTGCCATCAACACTTATCTCAGCCCCCAAAGCCCTTAGCGCACCTATCGTGGCCTCTATATCCTTTGAAAGGCTTATATTGCTGATATGAGAAACACCCTCAGCCAGCGCCGCACAGATAAGGAGCCTGTGTGCCTGACTTTTTGAAGGCGGCACCGTTACAGTGCCCTTTAGCTTTGACGGAGTTATGATAAGATCCATGTAATTCTCCTACATTTTATTGATAACAGCAGCGATCGCGCTCTCTTCGATCTCCAGCCCGTAGTTATTCTCCCCGAAGCAGACCATATCGCCTATCTCCTTCTGGAAAACGAACCTGAGCTTGCCGTCTCTTACCTTTTTGTCGGTATAAAGCTTTTTGATAAGCTCATTTCTGTCGATATAATCGGGTATCGTCACAGGGAGCCCTGCCCTTGAGCAAAGGTCAGTCACTCTCTTCACATTCTCAGCTGAAATAAAACCCAGCTCCTCACCAAGCAACGCCTGAGCTATCAACCCGATAGATACGGCTTCTCCGTGAGTGAGCCTGTAATCAGACACCGTCTCGACAGCTCTTCCAACAGTGTGACCGAGGTTGAGTATCTCCCTCAGGCCTGATTCTCTTTCGTCCTTCATAACTACCTTGTATTTTACCTCGCAGTTATGCTTTGAAATATATTCGCAAACCTCAGGGTCAATATCAAAAACGCGCTCAACATTCTCTTCCAGATATTCAAACAGCTCTCTGTCACCAAGGCAGCCGTGCTTAATGGTCTCCGCAAGGCCGCTTATAAGCTCTCTCTTTTCAAGAGTCTTCCATGCAGCAAGGTCGATGTAGACCTTCTCAGGCTGGTTGAAAAGACCGATAAGATTAGTCGCAAGAGGGGTATCTACCGCAGTCTTTCCGCCGATAGAAGCGTCAGCCGCCGCGAGAAGCGTAGTAGTATAGTTTATAAAAGGTACGCCCCTGCCGAAGGTGCCTGCCGTAAAGCCTGCGAGGTCTGACACAACGCCGCCGCCCACAGCAATGATACAGCAGTCTCTCCTGTAGCCGAGTTCCAGCATCTTATCCTCAACGTATTCCTTTACGGCTCTCGTCTTTGACTTTTCTCCGGCTCTGAATTCGATCACATTTGAGATATAACCTGCGCTGACAAGCATATCGTTTATCTTATCCGCATACAAAGGCCTTACATTTGAATCCGTGACCACTGCGAACCGCTTTATCTTTCCGACGAGCCCGTTTTCAAGTTCACTGAGGAGCTGATCTTCAAGGCCGTAGCCTATCTCTATATCATAAGAATCATCTATAACCTTTTTTAACTGACAGTTGAAGGTCATCATATCACCCGATCTGTTTTCTGATTTATCTTAGTATATCACAAACACCACGATTTGTAAACCCGGATATTCTTTATTTTATCCGACATTGTCAACAGGCTTGCCCATAAACTCAGCCAGCGCCTTTATCTTCTCCATAGTCTGTGCAAATTTAGAGGGTGTCAGCTGCTGAGCACCGTCGCTCCATGCATTCTTGGGGTCATTATGCACCTCTATCTCAAGAGCATCTGCACCTACAGCCACAGCACCGAGTGCGCACGGCTCGATAAGAGACACAATACCCGTAGCGTGGCTGGGATCTACTGTAACAGGAAGATGAGTTTTCTGCCTTAAAAGCGGAACCGCAGCAAGGTCGAGAGTGTTTCTCATTGCCGGCTCAAATGTACGTATACCGCGCTCACAGAGAATTACCTTCTGATTGCCCTCTGACATTATATACTCAGCTGACATCAACAGCTCCTGCAAAGTGCCTGAAAGGCCTCTTTTCAGCAGAACAGGCTTATCACATCTGCCAAGCGCCTTCAAAAGGGTGAAGTTCTGCATATTTCTTGCACCTACCTGCACGATATCTACATCTGCAAAAAGATCGATGTCGCTAACGTCCATGATCTCAGTAACTATCGGCAGACCCGTTACCTCTCTGGCCTTCAGCAGAAGGTCTATACCCTCTTTTCCAAGCCCCTGGAATGAGTAAGGTGAGGTCCTCGGCTTGAAGGCACCGCCCCTGAGCATAGTTGCGCCTGCCTGCTTTACAGCTATAGCCGTTGTTATTATCTGCTCCTCAGTCTCTACCGAGCAGGGGCCTGCCATTACCTGAGTTTTTCCGCCGCCGATAGTTCTGCCCCTTACCTCTATAACAGTGTCGTCAGGATGGAATTTTCTGTTGGCATTCTTATAAGGCTCCTGAACACGCTGAACGCCCTCAACACATTCCTTCGCCTGAACAGCCTCGATATCGATCTGAGTGGTATCACCGATCAGACCTATGATATTTGAGTGAACGCCCTGCACAAGGTTAGTTGTTACCTTGAACTGTGTGAGCCAGCTCATCAACTCATTGATTTCCTGCTCCGTTGTCTTGTTTTTCAATACGATGATCATAAAAAATTCCTCCTGAACCAAAAATGCCGCGGTCTTCATCTCTGCAATGAAAGCCACGGCTAAAAATTACGGTATTAAGCTCCTGAAACCTATTCCGCCAATCCCTTGTCGCAAGCCTTCTTTACACGCCAAAAACGCTCGAAGCCAAAAAAGAAGCTCAAGCTGAAAAAGAAGTATGTAAAGACTGCTGTAAGACTTATAGCGTACATCTTCAGGACCCTTTCCTAATGTTTAGTAAGACTAACTGACAAAATCAGTATACAACCGTTGCCGGTCAATGTCAAGAAATTAACATTCATTTTTACAATTTGTTAACACCATTTACTTTATATTCCTCTACCAGATAGAACACTTTTTTATCGATAAGCGCATCAACTGCAATGCCCTCGGCGGTGTAATCTTCCGAGAAAACTCTGCCCTCCGCCCTGATAGTATTCAGAAGCCCTGCCTTGTCAAAAGGCAGCAGAAGCCTGCATCTCGTGCAGGTGGCAGGCAGAGCCGCAGCAACGGCAGCAAGCATCTTATCGAGCCCTGCACCCGTCTTGGCGGAGATCATGACCTCACTCTCCCCCGTTTCCTTCTGCAGTTCATCGGCATAAGGCACCTTATCGCACTTATTATAAACCGTCACCACAGGTATGCCGTCACAGCCCAGCTCGCTCAGCAGCTTTCGTGTGACCTCTGTCTTCTTTTCGCATTCCGTATCTGAAAGATCAGCAACATGGATAATAACATCAGCCTGTGCAGCCTCTTCAAGAGTTGATTTGAACGCCTCCACCAGATGATGAGGAAGCCTGCTGATAAAACCTACAGTATCGATAAGCGTGACCGTTCTTCCGTCCGGAAGCTCTATTGCGCGTGAGGTAGTCTCCAGTGTCGCAAAAAGCTTATCCTCTGAAAGAACACCTGCCTGTGTCAGCGCATTGAGAAGAGTTGACTTGCCGGCATTAGTATAGCCTACTATCGCGGCTGTGAGCACGCCGTCCTTCTTTCTGCGTTTTCTCATAAGGTCGCGGCGTTTTTCTATCTCGTGCAGCTCCTCAGTCAATGCTGCTATTCTGGCTCTTATGTGGCGCTTGTCGGTCTCAAGTTTGGTTTCTCCGGGGCCTCTTGTGCCGATGCCACCTCCCAGACGTGAAAGGTTGAGCCCCATGCCGGCAAGTCTCGGGAGCCTGTACTTGTTCTGCGCGATCTCTACCTGAAGCCTGCCCTCATGAGTTTTTGCATGGGCGGCAAAAATATCAAGTATCAGCATCGTTCTGTCAATAGTGAACACACCGCACACATCTTCGATATTTCTTATCTGGGTAGCCGTCAGCTCACAGTCAAATATAACGCGGTCGATCTCATGTATTCTGCAAAGGTCGGCGATCTCTTCAAGCCTGCCAGAGCCTATACAGGTAGCCTTGTCATATGAAGGCCTTTTCTGTACCACCCTGATGACAGGCTCACCGTCAGCCGTCTTGACGAGCTCTTCAAGCTCATCAAGCGATGCGTTCACGTCATAAGCACCTGTATCTACTGCCGTCATAAGAACGCGGTCTTTTTGTTTTATATTCTCATATAGCTCCGCCATATTACCTCCGAAATAAATCAATACATAACTGCTTATTTACAGCCTGATGATATTATATCACAGGTACTAAAAAAAGTAAAGCGCAAACTTACGGCTTTTCGCTGTTTTAAGATCAGAAGCGCAGCTTTAATTGTTAATTTAGTAAAATAATAAAATATAAATTTGGCCTTGAAATTATGAAAAACATATGTTATAATTAATGCTGACAAAGATAAATCTCTGATAATGTCGTTACCGAACATGAAAGAGAGGTCTGGCAATGAAAAGAAAAACTATAGCTGTCTGCGTTACCGGGTTTGACCTTGAATACGAGATGCGCGTTGTTGACGGGGTAACTAAAAGGTGTAAAGAGCTTGGTCTGAACTGTCTGGTTTTCTTTAATTCGACAAGAAAGCCTCAGCGAGGGCTTGATCTTGTGCTGTCAGATACTATAATCAACGGCGAGATGCAGGTATTCAGGATTATGAACTATGACCTGATCGACGGCATTGTTACGTTTGGCGAATCACTTCTTGATGAGGATACGTTTTTTGAGATAGCGAGGATCGCCAGGGAGAAAAACATTCCGCTGATAGACGTTGACGATATGGTTCACGATCAGGAAAAGAGGATAATCCTCAGCAACAAGTATGCTATGGAGGCAGTTGTTGAGCACCTGATAGTTGAGCACAGTCTTACTAAGATAGATTTTATAGGCGGCTTCAAGGATAATAATATACAGTCCGAAGAAAGGCTTGACGCCTATAAGGCGACCCTCACAAAACACGGCATTCCCGTTGAGGAGGACAGGATATATTTCGGTGAGTTCTGGAGAAAGGCTATAGAATGCACCGAGCAGATACTTAAAAAGCCTGAGCTGCCCGAGGCGATAGTGTGTGCTAATGACACTATGGCGTTTTTCTGTATGGACACTCTGAAAGAGCATGGATATAAGATACCTGAGGATATAATAGTTACCGGTTTTGATGCGGTAAGCGACTGCCAGAGCTATACGCCGTCGCCTACAACAGTCAGGAGAGCTACATTTGAAGCCGGTCAGAAGGCAGTTGATCTGATCCTGAAAATGACGGAAGGCTTTGTGCCGGATGATATCACCTATGTTGATTCGGTGCTTGTTAAGGGTCAGTCATGCGGCTGTATGCCCTCTATCACTCTTGATGACATCTCATACAATGAAAGATATTCTAAGTATCAGGATTTCAAGGAATTCACAAGGTATATCCTTGATATGAACGTCGATTTCTCAGTGGCTGAGGATTCAAACGATCTGTTTGCCGGCCTTACAAAGGGCGCAAAGATTTTCAAGCTCAACAAGCTGTTCGTATGTATCGATTCAAAGCTTGAAGCTGACACCTATGATCTCGGCATTGACGAGGAGGTAAAGCCCTGGACGATCCCAGAGAATATGGTATCGATGTACAATTTCGGGCATGATATCCCTATCGGTACGCAGTTCCCGACGGCTCAGCTTGTACCTGAGGAGATGGACGACACAGATGAAGCACTGATCTATGCGTTTGCGCCTATATATTTCAAGAATAATTTTCTTGGATATCTGGCGGCAGTGCCTTCCACTATCGAGCTTGAGGGAGATCTGCTTTCAACTTGGCTGGTTGCGATATCAAATAACGCCGGAAGCTTTTATATGAACAGAAAGCTCGAAAAAGCGCTTGATGAACTTGAAATGCTGAACCTTCACGATCCGTTGACAGGAATGTTCAACAGGAGAGGTCTGAACAAGTATGAGAACGACTTTTTGAAGTCAACTATAGAGTCCGGAAAGTATCTGTCTGTTATCTGCGCTGATGTAGACGGACTGAAAATAGTTAATGACGCATACGGCCACGAAGAGGGCGACAACGCCATTACAAAGTGCAGCGATGCACTCCTTGATGTGTTCCCGAAGTCGAGCATCTGTGTAAGGACCGGCGGAGACGAGTTCCTGATACTGGCGGCATTTGACGATCAGAACGAGCCTGACAGGCTGATAAAGGTCATCTACGAAAGAATGGAAGACTATAACAGGCTGCAGGTAAAGCCCTACAAGGTAGGCTGCAGCTGCGGCCATGTTACGCTGAAGCCTGATGAGAACACCGATCTCAATGCTTTGAAAAACGAAGCTGACAGCATGATGTATCTCGAAAAGCACAGAAGAAAGACCGTAAGAAAATACTGATAAGTAATAACGCCTGTTTCCGAAAAAGGAGCAGGCGTTCTGTTATTTTATCAGGGCTGATGCTATAGCTGTTATGACTGGCAGCGTGGCCATTGAAAGGATCGTCGTTACAGCAAATATCTCTGAGCATCTCTTCGCGTTTTTATCAAGCAGTAAAGCGAACATCGTGCCTGTGGTCGCGGCCGGGCAGGCGCTCGCAATGCAGACTACTATCTCCGGCATAAGGCTTTGCGAATGCGGAAGAAACCTTATCACCATTATAACGCACACAGGCAGCAGCAGAAGCTTGTAAAATGCCGTCAGCATAATGTTTTTGTCAAGCAGAGATCTCAGAAGATTGCTCTGTGCGGCTGTAGCACCGGCGATAAGCATTGCAAGCGGCGTGTTCATATCAGCAATGAACCTGAGCGCGTTACCTATCACCTCACCGGCAACAGTCATTCTCGCAAGCCTCAGGTCAAGCACATAAAATATCACACCGATGAAAACAGCTATCACGGTAGGAGACCTGACCGCCTTTACAAAAGCCGAAAGGTCGTGCTCCTCCTTCATAAGCATATAGCCGTGCGTAAAGACCAGCAGATTGAAAACCGTTATGTAGGCCGTAAGGTATAACACACCGTCACTGCCGAACAGCGCATTTATGAGTGGTATGCCCATAAAGCCGCAGTTTGAATAAATGCAGGAAAAGCGCTCAACAGCATAGTTTTCGTTGCTTTTTCTTTTCAAAAGACCGGCAAGCGGTATCATCAGCGCAAAGCTCACCACCGACAAAACGAACGACCACAACAGCCCTTTGAGCCTCTGAGGGTCATAATCCGACTGGTATGACATAAATATCATCAGCGGATTTACGATATTGAGCTCCACCGCGGAAAGCTGCTTTGTGCCTGACGCGGTTATTATTTTTCTTTTATATGCGAGAGCGCCTATTATCAGTATGACTGACATTATAAGCACTCTCATTCCTATCACTTTTGCGTTATCCAAGGTACCTCCAGCAGTCAGTGCTCAAGCTTTTTGAGGAATGCCTTTGTTCTTGCATTCTTCGGCTTGTCAATAACGTCTCTCGGGCTTCCCTCTTCAACGATAACTCCGCCGTCCATAAATATGATATGGTCGGAAACGTTTCTCGCAAAGCTGATCTCGTGAGTAACTATCACCATTGTCATCTTTTCGGCAGCAAGCTCTTTTAAAACCGTCAGTATCTCGGCAGTTATCTCAGGGTCAAGCGCTGAGGTAGGCTCGTCAAAAAACAGTATCCTCGGCTTCATAGCCAGCGCCCTTGCAATGGCAACTCTCTGCTGCTGACCGCCCGAAAGCTGATAGGGATAAGCGTCAGCCTTATCCTCAAGACCCATTTTTCTGAGCAGCTGCATACACTCCTCGCGCACAGCGGCCTTATCTCTCTTCTGCACATGGATCGGTGCGTCCATAAGATTTTTAAGCACCGTATAATGAGGAAACAGATTAAAATTCTGGAACACAAGGCTGAAATAGTCTTTTATCTTCCTTATCCTTTCCTTACTTGCGTAAACGGCCTTGCCGTCATTATCTGTGACGGCCTTTTCACCGCAGTATACAAGCTCTCCGCCGTCAACGGTCTCAAGCATACAAGCACACCTCAGGAACGTAGACTTTCCCGAGCCGGAAGGGCCGAGTATCGACACGACCGTGTTTTCCTCAACGCTCATAGTTATATCTTTGAGCACTTCAAGATTTCCGTAGCTCTTTTTAAGATTCTTAGTTTCCATCAGTTTCATCGTTACTCACCCCTTACCTGAAATAATTAAGCTTTTTCTCGATCATATCCATTACTGTAGCAACAATAAAGTTGAACACGTAATAGAACACGCCTGCAATGAATATCGGCATAATGGTAGCCTCAGCCGCTGCCACCTGCTTTGCTATAGTGAACATCTCGGTATAAGCGATAGCAAATGCCAGTGAGGTATCCTTAACGAGAGTTATAACTTCATTTGTGATCGACGGTATGATGTTTTTCATCATCTGCGGGAACACTATTTTAAAGAAGGTCTGCTTTGAAGAATAGCCGAGAATCTCCGCCGCCTCGTACTGACCTTTAGGTATAGCCTGAATGCCGGAACGGTAGATCTCTGCAAAATATGCCGCATAGTTGAGCACAAAGCCTATGAGCACAGCATAGAAGCGGTAGTCAGATGAAAGCTTTATGCCGAAGATAAGATTTGGCCCGAAGAACACAAGCAGCAGCTGCAGCATCAGAGGCGTACCCCTGACGACAGATATGTAAAGCTTGGTTATCCACCTGAGCGGCGCGAACTTAGACATTCTTCCGAACGAAATGATAAGACCCAGCGGCAGAGCAAACAGAAGCGTAAAGAAGAAGATCGCAAATGAAGATCCTACGCCCTTTAAAAGCTCCTTGCAGACATAGGCAAGCTCTTCGGTAAAGGTCTTTGAGGCGCTGTCATCGCCGTCAATGACCTTTGAATCCTTGGTAAGGCATACAGCGTCAGCAAGATCCCATTTTGCTGCAATGTCACTTATAGTGCCGTCTTCAAGCAGCTCGAACAGGGTCTCCTGTACCTCGTCTCTGAGTTCGGTGTTGCCTTTATAAAAACCAATACCATATTTCTCGGAAGATATGTGCTTATCAAGCACCTCATAATCTCCGTCGCGCTGGTGTATCTCATACTTTGCAACACCTATATCCATACAGATAGCGTCAACAACACCGCTGTCAAGGTTCAGAAAAGCAGTGTTATAATCGCCCACCTGCTGTATATCCTTAAACGTTGCGGCAAGCGCCTTGTTCTCATCGGTAGCGTCATCGCCTGTGAGCGCAGCAAGGCCTGAGCTGTCAGCCTGAACAGCCACTATCTTGTCAGCAAGCTGCTCGACCTCAGAAATGCCGGAATCAGCCTTTACTACCATTACCTGAGCATTGTCAAAATACGGAGCTGACCAGGTATAGTCATTTTCTCTGCCATTGATAGTGAAGCCGTTCCAGATACAGTCTATCTGACCTGATTTAAGCTCCATATCCTTTGAGTCCCAGTCGATCGGCCTTTTCTCAAGCTTCCAGCCGCGCTTTTCGCATACAGCCTCCGCAAGGTCGAGATCTAGCCCGACATATTCTCCCGAGTCGTCCTTGAAACCATACGGCGGGAACTCCGCATCAAAGCCCACAACGAAGGTGTTGTCCTCGTCCTTATCCGAGCAGCCGGCCAAAACCGCCGCAGTTGACACCAGTAAAGCCGCCGACACTAAAAATGCCGCGATCCTTCTGAATTTCATACATATCTCCTCCATGTATTTACTTCTTTATTATTTTAACACATTACAGTGAAAAGCACAAGCGAAATCTAAAATTTTGTAAATATTTACAAACATTCTGTCACAAATATCACTATCCGAGCAGGTCAGTCATATGCCCGGGCGAAATATAATGGCTGCCCACATACTCTGCACCGTCTTCAAACGCATTGTATATATCCTCAGCCTTCGTATATGAGAGCACCAGCGGCCTGACTCCGTTTTTACGGCACTGTGCCGCAACATCAGCACTGAAAACCTCGGGCGTCATCGAAAGAACCTTTATGCTGTGCTTTTTACAGCAGCTGAGCGCTGTTTTCAGCTTTTTTGCGCTGTCCTCAGCGTCTTTGCCGGCAGAAACGAAATATGCGACCACGCAGCCAAGCCCTGTTTTCTCTGTCAGCTCAACATCGCTTTCGCGCTGTGCCCTTATCATTATCATTTCAGGCGGTATATTATGCGCTCTTATACTGCCGGCAACGGAGCCGATCAGACTCTCTGCCCTATCCTTAGGCGGCTTTCCGATATCGACTATAAGCTTTATGTCTCTATCAGCGAGCTTTTCAGAAAACTCCGCGGCAAGGGTATCAAACGTAACTGCTCTGTATCTTTTGTAATAGCGGCAGCTCTTAAATGTCTCTGTATCAAGACCTTGCTTTGATCGTTCTGTAAACTCTATCCCCAGCTTTCCAAGAGAATCCTTGTTCCAGCCGTTAATGCACACCGCAGTGCCGTCAGACGCAGCCCTGACGTCAGTCTCAAAGAGCTTAAAGCCTGCATCAAGTGACTGCCTGAACGCATCTATCGTATTTGTGTTTTTGAACTTCTTTCCTATACCTCCGAGCGCAGCTGCGACCATTTTTGAGCTGTAGTCCTTCAAGGGCTCAGTGTGCAGTGCGTTTTTGCCGCATCTTCTCAGGAAGTGCCGAAGCTCTTTATAAACACCGCGCTTCAAAGCTCTGTCTGCCTTTTTGATATTATCACTTAGCGACATCTCAAAATCCTCAACTGTCTTCTGCGCGGTAAGCTCCTCAGGTGCCACGAACCTGTGTGCGCAGCCTATCCTCTCACCCCAGAAGCGCATCTTATCGTTCCAAACAAGCCCGACCGCCGGGATACCCAGCGAATATGCAATTATGCACGAATGCATTCTCTGTGCGATAACGCCGTCAAACGAAGCTATCGTCTCTATCAGCTCATCTGAGCTCATCGGCTGGGGAACCTTTTCACCGTGCCCGACAGCTGCAAGGATCTTTTCTGCAAATTCCTCGTCGGAATTAAGACCGTTAGTGAATATCTTCCACTTGAAGCCTTTTTCTTCTAGCCTTCTTATCAGCTCGCACCAGTAGGCTGCAAGGTATTGTCCGTCTATATCGCTGTGTCCATAATCGGCAAACAGCATCTCTCTGGCTATTCCTATACCGATATATCCGTCTTTTTGTGGTTTGATATTTTTATAGGTTTTATCCGACCACACAGCACTGTCAACTACTGAACGCACCCTGATATCGGTCTGAAGATATGAATCGATCAAAGTCTTTGTATCGTCTCTTACGCTTATGCCTTTTACGCAAGGTGAATTGATCGCCTTTATAAGTGCCATACAGGCCGCGTTTTCCTCATCAAAGCCCTCAACGCCGACGGCATTGAAAAACACAGGTACGTGAGCCTCCTCAGCCGCCTCTATCAGGCCGCTTATGTACTGCTCAAAATCCTCGCCCCTGAATTTTATGAGACCTCCGCCGGCAAATATGACCGCATCGCAGTATCTGACCTGGAACACATCTCTGCTCCTGAGGTCATAGTCAAGTATCACTGCCCTGCTGCCGAGAGACTTTCTTATAAGAAAAGCTGTATTGTCCGCAATGACAGTGTCGCCGTAATTGCGGTTGATGAGCCTGACAAGCAGTATTTTTTTAGCTCTCCCGAAAAGCACTGCGGACACCCCCTTAAAATATAAGTTTAGTATAGCATATTTTTTCAGGCATTTCAAGGATAAAAACGTTGACAAACATTTTTATCCATATATACAACTGGAGTGAGCTTGGCGTAGATTTCGATAAAGAGATCGAAAGGATGCGTTTGGATAATATTCTTTCAGACGAGTAAATTAAGGAAGTTAATAAGGAACTTAAAAAATATGTAGAGTATGTGAGCGGCGGCGGAAATATGGAAGTAATCAAGCTGAATGACAACAGCTCAGACGAATCGGAGCAGTAATATAAAAAGGACAGCATACGCTGTCCTTTTATTTTTCTCATATTACTTTCAGACCGCTGTTGTCTGCATCTACTCTCAGAACATTATCCTCTGATATATCAGCCGATATTATCTTTTTCGCGATAAGTGTCTCAACGCTTGACTGGATATATCTCTTTAACGGTCTTGCACCGAAAGCAGGGTCAAAGCCGTGCTCTATGATATATTCCTTGGCCTTGTCAGAAACCTCAAGCGTCAGATGCTTGTCAGACAGTCTCCTGCGGAGATCTTTGAGCATCAGATCAACTATCATAATAATGTTCTCCTTGACAAGAGGCTTATAGTAAACTATTTCATCAAGTCGGTTCAGGAATTCAGGTCTGAAATGCTGTTTGAGCAGTGCATCGACCTGAGCTCTTGCACTCTCGCTGATCTCTCCGTTTTCCTCAATTCCTTCAAGAATATACGGCGAACCGAGATTTGATGTCATGATGATGACACAGTTCTTGAAGTCTACTGTCCTGCCCTGAGAATCGGTTATGCGCCCGTCATCGAGCACCTGGAGCAGAATGTTGAAAACATCAGGGTGTGCCTTTTCCACCTCATCAAGCAGCACTACGCTGTAGGGTTTTCTTCTTACTGCCTCTGTCAGCTGGCCGCCCTCTTCATAGCCTACGTATCCGGGAGGCGCTCCGATAAGCCTGCTTACGGAGAACTTCTCCATATACTCCGACATATCTATGCGCACCATATTTTTCTCATCATCGAAAAGCGCCTCGGCCAGAGCTTTTGCAAGCTCGGTCTTGCCGACGCCTGTAGGCCCGAGGAACAGAAACGATCCGATCGGCTGGTTCGGGTTTGCAATGCCCGCACGTGAGCGCAGTATCGCTTCGCTAACCTTTCTGACAGCCTCGTCCTGACCCACTACCCTCTGATGAAGGATATCCTCAAGCCCGAGCAGCTTCTCTCTTTCGCCTTCCATAAGCTTGGTGACGGGTATTCCCGTCCAGCGCGAAACTATCCTGCCTATCTCATCATCGGTCACCTTGTCATGCAGGAAGGTGTTGTCGCTCTTTTCCTCTGCTTCTCTTTCAAGCTGTGCCAGCTGTTCTTTCAGTGCAGGCAGCTTTCCGTATTTGAGCTCTGCCGCCTTATTAAGGTCATATGAACGCTCAGCTATCTCTATCTGAGAGTTTACGTCCTCAATATCTTCTCTGGTCTTCTGCAGCTTCCCTATCGAGCTTTTCTCGTTCTCCCACTTAGCTTTCATAGAATTGAATTTTTCTCTCATCTGAGCAAGCTCTTTCTGCACTTCTGCAAGGTGTTCCTGAGAGATACGGTCGCTCTCTTTTTTGAGGGCAGCCTCTTCGATCTCATGCTGCATTATCTTTCGTGAGATATCATCAAGCTCTGAGGGCATTGAATCCATCTCAGTTCTGATAAGTGCGCAGGCCTCATCAACAAGGTCTATCGCCTTATCAGGCAGAAAACGGTCAGTGATATATCTGTTTGAAAGCGTTGCTGCAGCGATAAGGGCAGAATCATGTATCTTTACACCGTGAAAGACCTCATACCTCTCTTTGAGACCTCTCAGTATCGAGATAGTGTCTTCAACTGTTGGCTCATTTACGATAACCGGCTGGAAACGTCTTTCAAGTGCTGCGTCCTTTTCGATGTACTCACGGTATTCATCAAGTGTCGTCGCACCTATGCAGTGAAGCTCTCCCCTTGCAAGCATGGGCTTTAACAGGTTGCCGGCGTCCATAGCGCCGTCGGTCTTTCCGGCACCTACGATAGTGTGCAGCTCATCAATGAAAAGTATTATCCTGCCCTCGCTCTTTTTCACTTCCTGCAGTACGGCTTTCAGTCTCTCTTCAAACTCGCCCCTGTATTTTGCACCTGCAATAAGCGAGCCCATATCGAGAGAAAACAGGGTTCTGTCTTTAAGGTTAGAGGGAACGTCTCCCTTCACTATCCTCATAGCAAGTCCCTCAGCGATAGCTGTCTTGCCAACGCCCGGTTCACCGATAAGAACAGGGTTGTTCTTAGTCTTTCTCGAAAGGATCCGCACGGCATTTCTTATCTCGGTCTCTCTGCCGATGACGGGATCAAGCTTGTTCTTACGCGCAAGGTCTGTCAGATCCTGCCCATACTTTTTGAGCACATCATAGGTATCCTCAGGGTTCTGAGAGGTAACTCTCGAATTGCCCCTGACTGATTGCAGAGCTTTTAAAAAATCGCCCTTGTTAACCGAAAATGCCCCAAGGAACTTCTTTATCTCGCTGTCAGCCTCATTGATGATACCGAGGAACAGATGCTCGACCGAAACATACTCGTCCTTCATCTGCTCGGCAGTCTTTTCGGCATTGTTGAGCGCCTTGTCACATTCAGTGTCAACATAAACGCTGTCAGCAGGGCGTGAGCTGCTGTAGACCTTAGGCAGCTGCCCCAGCTGAGTATAAAGATACTGCTTTGCCGATACGGGGTCTATACCCATTTTCTCGAACAGCTGCGGGATAAGTGCGCTCTCTTCATTCATAAGCGCCGTCATCAGGTGCAGCTGAGTTATTGAATTGTTCTGATACTCGGTCACAAGGCTCTGTGCAGCCTGAATGGCCTCAACTGATTTTTGTGTCATTTTGTTGATGTTCATAATACTCATCCTTTCTGTCTTTGTATTTATATGCCAGCTATTCCATTTTTGAGTGCTCTTTCATAGTGCTCTCTAACTTTAACGGCAGCGATATCAGGCTGATCGGCATAAGTAAAAAACGCCTTTATCGCTGAATCGAAAGCTTTGATGTATTCCCCGATGAGCGCACCGAGCTGTTCGGTATCGGCACTTTTGCGCCCTTTCGGAAAATATATCCCACGGATCAGTCTGTCGCCCTCAGCTTTGTACATTATCTGCCGCTCAGTGTAAGCACTTTCAATACTAATCCAGAGCTGATAAAATACCGAGAGCATATCCATAAATGACCGTGACCTTGTACGGAATGATATCCTGAGCTCACCTATCCTCTCTCCCTCGGGAGCTCTCAGCAGCTCAACACTGTACCGCACTGTCGGCTTATATTTATAGGCAATAGAGCTTCTCACCGCGAGAGCCGAGCCGGCCGCCGTTGCGTCACGCACGAACCTCTCGTCCATAAGAGAAAAAATGCTCTCAAAAATATCCTTCATTCTTCTCTCCGGCGTCATAACAGACACTCTCTCCGCCAATATCTGATTAATCAGATTTGATCTGTTCGTTCCAAGCTTCATAGCGAGCATATCCACCGCAGCCACTACATCGTCATTGAGAACGATGCTGTATACGCTTTTATTCATTAAGATCACCTCAAAAGTGCTTCCTAATTTATATATAATATACCACACGTTTTATAATTTGTCAAGAGGTTTATATAAATTTCTTTGCACGGTTTTCAAAATTATTCAGCTCCAGTATACGCGTCTTTACAATATGGGAATTTTATGCTATAGTGCTTGCCGCACGGCTGGGCATCGCGCATGGGAATGCTCCAAAACAATTTCTGTACACGCGTCTTTACAATATGGGAATTTTATGATATACTATTTATAAAAATAATTAAGGAGATGATCCGATTGTTCAACAAAAGAATCGTAAGCGGAGCCTGTGCTTTGCTTATGGCTTTTTCTGTCGCTTCCGGCCTGCCTGAAGGCATTTTCGTGAGCGATACATATTCCATAACCGCACAAGCCCTGGAGAACGACTTCAACTATTCATACAATGAAGACGGCACTGTTATGCTGAGGCGTTATATCGGCAGCAGCACTGATATCACTATTCCTGCATATATAAACGGCAACAAGGTCTCCGAAGTTGAATACTGCATTCTTGAAAATGTTAAGGATTCGGTGAAGAGCCTGACTATCGAAGCAGATCTCAGGACCGTCGGTTCAGAGTTCTCCTCTCTGCCGGAGCTTGAAGAGCTCACGCTCCCCGACAGCATTGAGACTATCACCAGCACCGCTTTCAGCCACTGTCCCAAGCTCAGAACTGTAACTATACCTGAGGGAGTCAAAGAGATCTCATCCGGTGCATTTTCATATTCCGGCCTTGAAGAGGTCTCTATCCCCGATACAGTCACCTGCATTGATAGCGGCGCTTTCTCTGAGTGCACTTCACTGAGCAAGGTAAATATCGATGCGGATAGTATTGAGATAGGCTCAAATGTGTTTAAAAACACTCCCTATATGGCCGAGCTCCCTTCTCAGAACGGAATGAAGTTCATCGGCAGCACTCTGGTCGACGGACATGACTGTAAGGGTGATGTTGTTATCCCCGAGGGCACAACATTAGTTGCATATGGTGCATTCAATCTCAACAATGACATAACCTCTGTTTCTTTCCCCTCTTCCCTGACAGCTATCGACAATGATGCTTTCTATATGTGCAGCGGACTTAAGGAGGTCAATATCCCCGGAAATGTAAAAAGAGTCGGAGACTATGCCTTCAATTACGCAGGAATTGAAAAGCTCACTATCGGCAATGGAACAGAGGAGCTGGGAGCCCGAGCTTTCGCTTTCTGCCGTTTACTTGAAGATGTTACCCTCCCTGATTCACTAACTTCAATGCAGAAAGACACCTTTGAAGACACACCCTGGATAGATACCGTACCGTCAGAAAACGGATTTAAAATATTTAACGGGATCCTCTATGATGCTACCGACGCAACAGGTGATGTTACTGTTCCTGACGGTGTCAGGTATATATCATACATAGCTTTCTACAAATCCAAGGGTATTACATCTCTGACTATCCCTGAGGGCATAACTTCGTTTTCACTTTGGTTTGATACAGAGCCGCCCCTGAAAACACTGGATCTGCCGCACAGCCTTGAAAAGCTGTCTCTCAGCTATGTTCCTGAAGATCTTGTAATAAAGTGCTATCCCGACTGCCTTGCTTATGAGGAGATCGGATACTCAAATCATGACCGTGAACTAAAGGGCGTGACCACAGCCGGTGACTTTGCATATATTGAAAAAGCTGACGGCACTCTCACCCTTTATGACTACACAGGCGAGAGCAAGGACGTAAGCGTTCCTGAAAAGATCGACGGCAAGACCGTTACCGAACTGGGAGACTTTTTCCTCAGCTTCGTTCCTGATATTGAATCCGTCTATGTTCCGAATTCAGTCACGCAGTTCGGCGAACAGTGCATAGGCTATTATAAGGGTAACTTCAACGGTTCTCTGCGTGTCTACTGCAACAATCATTCACCTGTAAAAAAATATGCCTATGCGCAGAGCTTCTCAGCTGACCAGACCTTTTTTGTTGACCTTGACAATATCGACAGAGCACCGTATCTTGACGAGCCTGCCATCAACATTACCGGCAAGCTCTCCGATGCCGCATTTGATTATCTTCAGGAAATTTATATTGATAAGTATCCCGAGCTCGGCAGACGCCAGCTGTTCGGTACCGAGAAGGACGATGAAGCTTTGAAAGAACTCGGCGACCGTATCACCAAAAACTGCAAGACCGAGACCGAAAAAGCCCTTGCCGTTCAGAAGTGGATACAGAACAATATTGATTATGACGTTAATGCGTCAGCATTCCCGTCAGACACTATCTACACCAGAAAAGGCAACTGCTACAGTATAGCTCTCCTGATGCAGAGCATACTTCGTCTTCAGGGTATAACTGCTGTCGTGGGCGAAGGCTGGAGAGCTGATATGACTAAGTTCACTCAGGGCGAGATCTGTTCAATGGATACAGGTCACGCATGGCTCTATGCCTATATCGACGGCAAATGGGGAATGTTCGATCCGCTCTGGCTCGATGATTACCTCACTCAGGAAAAAGACAGCGATTATATAGCCAACTACTTCTATGTAAACACTATTGAGGGCATAAATGTCAGCTATGACGGCATTGACCCTTATTACATCGGCAACGGCAACGCTCGTCTGTATATCGACGGTCATTTCTTTGGATATGATGACGGTGACCCTTCGGTGACCGGCTCCACTAATCTGACGATAAACAACACTGAGTGGCTGATAAAGCATAACGGCTCCGCTTATGATAAGCATGACGGTATATACTACACAGGTGAGACAAGATCTCTTGAAGATATGGCCTTTGGCGAGATCTATACCAACGGCTATCTGACCTATGACAATATGGACTTTATGAAGGCCAACGAAAACGGTATCCTTACTATTGACAGAGTTATCGATTATGACGGACACAAATGCTTTGCTGACCCAGACCTACTCTGCCTTGACGGTATTGACAACTACTGGGTGTCATACGGTCTTATAACAGTTCCATTCGATTATACAGGGCCGATACCTGTACCGCTCTGGATAAAAGAGAAGATATATCCATACAGTGACAGCAGAAAGGTAATCTGGGAAACAAAGGATACCGACATTATCGAGATCGATGAAAACGGCAGCATCATTTCCTCACACGCCACTGATGAGCATAACCTGGCTCATATAACAGTTAAGGTAGTCTCCGAGGACGGTTCAGGACTGTATGCTGTTGAAACTATTGCCCTCTACTTTTCAAAGGAAGACCGTACCGAGCTTGACACGAGAGACACCTGCGTAATAAACGGTGAAGCAGTTCCTTTAGATGTTGAGCTCAAATCAGCCAGCGAAACACTTAAGGCCGAGAGCGTATCCATAGAGGTCGACGGCAAGAGCGTGAGCTACAGTGAGGGCAACGTCTCTACCGAAGAACTTGAAGACGGAGAGCATGAGCTCACATTCTCAGCACCTAACTTTGTTCCGAGAACCTACACCGTAGAGGTCAAGGACGGACAGCTGACAGAGGACATCACGCCTGAGCTCCACCTTATCGGTGACACGACCGGTGACGGCAAGCTCAACTCAGCTGACCTTCTCACTGCGAAGAGCCACATCAAGGGCGTTTCAAAGCTTGAAGGGTACGACCTTGACTGTGCGAACGTTGACGGCAAGAGCGGTCTGACATCGGCTGATCTGCTGAAAATGAAAGCTCATATAAAGGGCGTAAACAAGCTCTGGGAAAGTTAAGAATAACGGGAGCAGCCGTCTTTGGCTGTTCCCGTTTTATGTTTATCTGCTTTACAATCTCTTAATTATATGCTAGAATGAAAATGAGGTGATATTATGGCGATCGAAGCCGCATTTATGGTACCGCACCCTCCCCTCATCGTGCCCGATATCGGCAGAGGAAGAGAGCAGGAGGTAATAAAAACTATCCGCGCCTATGAGCAGTGCGCAGATGAGATAGCAGATATAAAGCCCGAAACGATCATCATTTCGAGCCCACATTCTGTGATGTATTACGACTATTTTCATATATCTCCCGGCGAGAGAGCAACAGGCTCGTTCTCGGCTTTCGGTGCCGGCAATGTCAGGTTCAGTGAAGAGTATGACACCGAGCTTGCTGGGCTTATCGAAAAGCTTTCGGCAAAAGCCGGTATACCTGCCGGAACAAAAGGCGAGCGTGACCCCTCACTAGATCACGGAACAATGGTGCCGCTGTACTTTATTCGCGAGAAATATAAGGGTGGAAAGATCATCAGGCTGGGGCTCTCAGGCCTGCCGCTTGAGACCCATTATGAACTAGGCAAGGTCATCAAAAATGCCGTGAATATGACAGGCAGACGCGCCGTTTATATCGCCAGCGGAGACCTTTCTCACAAGCTGCAGGAATACGGCCCCTACGGCTATGCGCCCGAAGGTCCCGAATATGACAGGAGGATAATGGACGTGTGCTCCCGTGCCGCGTTTGATGAGCTGCTCAGATTTGATAAAAGGTTCTGTGAAAAAGCTGCCGAATGCGGCCACCGATCTTTTGTTATAATGGCAGGCGCACTTGACGGAGTCAACATAAAAGCGACGGAGCTCTCACACGAGGACGTAACGGGGGTAGGCTATGGCATATGCACCTTCTACCCTCAGAAAGACCCTTATGTCAAGCTTGCGAGGGAAACGATAGAACGCTATATCACTTCCGGTGAGATAATAAAAGTACCCGATAGTATCCCCGTTGAGATGAAAGACAGAAAAGCCGGAGCATTCGTATCTATTCATAAAAACGGTGCTCTTCGCGGATGTATCGGTACCATAGCGCCAACTAAAGGGAGCGTTGCCGAGGAGATAATCTCAAACGCTGTAAGCGCATCTACTCGCGATCCGCGCTTCCCTGCTATCACCGCTGACGAGCTTAGTGAGCTGGAGATAAATGTAGACGTTCTGTCCGAACCTGAGCTGATAAGCTCCCCTGCCGAGCTGGACGTTAAGAGATACGGCGTTATAGTGTCAAGCGGCTACAGGAGAGGGCTTCTTCTGCCCGACCTTGAGGGCGTTGACACGGTTGAGCAGCAGATAGAGATAGCAATGATGAAGGGCGGTATCTCATACGGTGATGAGATCACTCTTCACAGGTTTGAAGTTATTCGGCATAAGTAGGTGATAATGTGGCCAGGTGTGAAGTTTGTTTCAGGCACTGTGAGCTGAGCGAGGGGCAGACAGGTTTTTGCGGCGCAAGGGTGTGTAGGGGCGAGGCTGTGACCTCTGATAATTACGGCAAGCTTACCGCAGCAGCCCTTGACCCGATAGAGAAAAAGCCTTTAAGGCGGTTTCTCCCGGGCAGCAGGATACTGTCAGTAGGCAGCTATGGCTGCAATCTTAGGTGCCCGTTTTGCCAGAACAATGATATATCATGGGGAGAAAGGGCCTTTTCAGGCCGCAAAACTTACCTCTCCCCCGAGGGGCTTGCTGAAATGGCTGTGAGCTGCAAAGACAAGGGAAATGTCGGCGTCGCTTTTACGTATAATGAACCGCTTATCGGCTGGGAATATGTGAGAGATACGGCAAAGCTTGTCCACGAGGCCGGAATGGTCAATGTGCTCGTATCTAACGGTACAGCTGAGCTCTGGGTGCTGGAGGAGATACTTCCCTACATCGACGCTATGAATATTGACCTGAAAAGCTTTGACAGAGACGTATACCGAAAAACGCTCGGCGGTGACCTTGATACCGTTCTTCACTTTATTGAAAGGGCTTCGCAAAGCTGTCATATCGAGCTCACAACGCTTATCGTGCCGGGAATGAATGATTCGGAGGAAGAGATGAGAAAGATATCAGAGTGGACGGCATCTTTGCGCGATGATATACCGCTGCATATATCAAGGTTCTTCCCGCAGTTTCATATGACCGACCGCCCCCCGACCGATGTATCGCAGATCTACGGGCTGGCAGAAACAGCAAGAGAAAGGCTGAGGTTTGTTTATACGGGGAATTGCTGAGGGAGGAGTTACTAAAAAACAACGCCCTCTTATAAAAAGAGGGCGTATTGTTATACTTAATAATACTCTTTCCATTTATAACCACAGTTTTTACACTGCATAGTCTTACCTATTTTGCTGCTAAACAAACCCAATACAGCGACAGATGTAGCCCTGTCAAGTGTACCTATCTTTTCAACGTTTGTTGATTGACAGGTAGGGCATCTTGGTATGTATTGTTGATGTATGTATGGATCTACCTTGGGATAGAATTCTTCCGGATGTTCACTTATACTAATCCATACAACAAACAGAATTCACCACCCGACACCAAGGGTGGTTTTCTTATTCCAAAAAAGCAAGAGACCCGCAAAAGCAGGTCTCAAGTTTAACTTTTCAGTTCAGCAAATTAAGAATTCTTGTAGGAGTCGATCATCTTCTTGACCATCTGACCGCCTACAGAACCAACCTCACGTGCTGTAAGATCGCCGTTGTAGCCCTGCTTGAGGTTTACTCCTACCTCGTTAGCTGCTTCCATCTTGAATCTGTTGAGGGTCTCTCTGCCCTGCTGTGATGTGATACCTTTCATTTTCGTATCTCCTTTTTAGTTTTCTATCGGGTTTGCAATAGTAGTTTGTGCCGCGATATAAAAAATATAAAAGGAAATTTTTTCAGAAACATATCATACCATACTTTTGAATTCTTCCTCAGTGATGACAGGAATGCCCAGCTCACGAGCCTTCTTGTTCTTACCTGAAGTAGACGCCGCATCGTTGTTAATAAGATAGTCCGTCTTTCCTGAAACCGCCGATGCTACCTTTCCGCCGTTAGCTTCAATAAAGCTCTTAAGCTCATTTCTGTTGCTCCAGATGTGCACCGCACCTGTAATAACAAAGCTCTTCCCTGCTATGCCCGAATCGGAATTTACCTTTTCGGGCTCTTTTATTTTCAGCTGCCCCAGCAGATCATGGAACTCTTTCAGATTTTTCTCCTTTTTGAAAAACCCGATATAATCCTCAGCCAGCACCTCACCGATCCCGTCAATAGCTAGCAGCTCTTCCATACTTAACTTTTCAAGCTCTTCCGCCTTAGTAAACTCCTCGCATATAAGCTTTGAAGCTGTCCTTCCTATATTCGGTATACCCAGCCCGTAAAGCACCCTGTAAAGCTCCACCTCTCTCGATGCCTCGACAGCTTCCGTTATCTGTTCAAATGACTTCTCGCCGAACCCTTCCAGCGCTATGATCTTCTCTCTGTGCTCAGAAAGCCGGTAAAAGTCACTGAATTCTCTCAGCAGGCCGTTTTCAACAAAAGCCTTTATAGTCGAAGACGCCATACCCACAATGTTCATAGCATCTCTCTGCACAAAATGTTCAAACTTACCCAGATGCTTAGCCGGGCAATCATGATCCGGGCATACAAGCGTTTCCACACCGTCGTCCGAAAGCCTTAACTCCGTCTTTGAACCGCAGGCCGGACACTCAGCAATCACTGCACCCGTCACAACATCCTCATCGTGAACACTCTTGTTCTCCCCGACGACCGGAATTATCATATTAGCCTTATATACCGATATCGTGTCCCCGACCATGAGATTGAGCTTTTTCATAATGCTTATATTGTGAAGCGATGCCCTCGAGACCGATGTCCCTTCAAGCTCCACCGTATCAAAAAACGCGATAGGGTTTATCAGTCCCGTCCTGCTGGGCGACCATATTATCTCTCTCAGTGTAGTGTCAGCCGTCTCATCAGCCCACTTGAAAGCTATCGCATTCCTCGGGTGATGCACCGTCTCTCCCAAGCTCTGCCCGTACTCCACATCGTCAAATACCAGCACCAGCCCGTCAGACGGAAAATCATTGTTGACGATCTCCTTCTCAAACTCCGAAACCGCCTCAACAACATTATCTTTATCAACTTTCCTGCCGTAAACCTTCTGAAATCCCAGTGAGCCCAGCCAGTCAAGCCTTTCAGCAAACGAGTTATTCTCATACCCCTCAGCCTCAACAAGAGTAAACGCGAAAAAGTTCACACACCTCTCTGCCACTACCCTCGAATCCAGGCTCCTGAGCGTTCCCGATGCCAGATTTCTCGGATTTTTATACTGCTCTGCCCCCTCAGGAAGACTTTCGTTCACCCTGTTAAAATCCGTATATCCTATCAGCGCCTCGCCCCTGAGAGCAAGATGCCCCTTGAAAGGTATCCTCAGCGGTATCCCCATTATCTGCCTGGCGTTCGCCGTCATATCCTCTCCGACCTCGCCGTTCCCGCGGGATACAGCCTGCGTCAGCTTTCCGTCATCGTAGTAGAGACATACAGTCAGCCCGTCAAGCTTCCAGCTGAGAAACCCCTTGTTCTCGCCGAGAAATGCCGCCAGCCGTTCTCTGTCCTTAGTCTTGTCAAGAGACAGCATACGTCTCGGGTGCCTTATCTTGGGCAGGTATGAATTCACCTCATAACCCACGCTCTGTGTTCTGCTTCCGCTCAGTATAACGCCGCTCTCCTCTTCAAGCCTTTCAAGCTCATTGTAAAGCCTGTCATATTCAGCGTCTGACATTATAGTGCTCCCCGTGTTATAGTAAGCCTCAGACGCCTTTTCAAGCAGCTCATTTATTTCTTTCATTCTTTCAATGCTATTATCAGCCATTTCAATTCTCCTCGATAGAACTATTATAATAATCTAGTATACCACAAAAAATATTAAATGTAAACAGAAACCTTAATAACACTGTTTTCATTTTGCAAAGCATAGCACTGCAAAACACATTGACAGCCTTTTTAGAATTATTAATTATTGCATAAATATTTAAACAAGTAAAGGCAATTTAATATTTTAATAATAAAAACTAATTGACAAAATATTTTATTTGTCATACAATTTTTTATATAGCAAAACTGTATTCCTGATAAAAAGTAGGGTGATAAACTGTGAAGCTCGGCAAATACTTAAAGCCATATAAGCTTTTCGCAATTCTCACACCGCTCGCAATGGTCGGCGAGGTCGCAGGTGACCTTCTTCAGCCAAAGCTGATGTCACAGATAGTTGACGACGGTGTTTTAGGCAAAAATATGTCTGTTATCATAGGCTCAGGCGCTTTGATGCTCCTGTTCCTTGTCATCGGCGGCGGCTGCGGGATAGCAGCATCTGCCTTCGGCGGCATAGCTTCTCAAAGCTTTGCCCGCGACCTCAGGATAGATACCTTTAAAAAAGTAATGGGCTTATCCTTCCAGCAGACTGACAAATTCACAACAGGCTCATTGGTCACAAGGCTCACGACCGATATCACTGCTGTGCAGCAGATGCTTGATTTTCTTCTGAGGGGCGTCGTGCGCGATATACTGCTCTTCTTCGGCGGCATAATAATGATGCTCACCCTGAATATCAGGTTCGGTCTCATCTTAGTCATCGCGCTGCCGATAGAGATCGTTATAATGATCATTATCCTCAAAAAAGCAAACCCTTACTACTCGGTAGTAGCTCAGAAGCTTGACAATGTGAACTGTGTCGTTCAGGAAAACGTCACCGGCGCAAGAGTAGTAAAGGCATATGTCCGTGAGGACTATGAGCAAAACAGGTTCGATACCGCAAATGATGAACTTATGCGCTCAAACCTAAAAGTCGCTACCCTCACAGCTATCCTCTCGCCGATCCTTATGATCATCCTTAACCTTTCGGTCGTCGCCGTAATAATGATAGGCGGCCTTGAGGTCGATGCTGCAAAAATGCACGTTGGTGAAGTCATGGCGGCTATAACCTACCTTACACAGGTCCTCCACGGCGTTATGATGCTCTCCATGATGTTCCAGACAGCCGCAAGAGCAGCAGCCTCAGCAAAAAGGATCAACGAAGTTCTTGACACCGAACCTGTCATAAAGTCAGGCAGCGAGACAGGCCTTTATACGAAAAGGGGCACCGTTACATTTGAAAACGTCTCCTTCTCATACCCCGATACCAAGGGCAGACCCGTCATTGAAAACTTCTCCCTCGATATAAAGCAGGGCGAGAGCGTAGCTATTCTCGGTGCAACAGGTTCGGGCAAAAGCTCCCTCGTCAACCTTATCCCGAGGTTTTACGACACCACCGAAGGCACCGTTTATGTTGACGGCACCGATGTCCGCGAGTTCTCTCTTGATGAGCTCAGGCGCAAGGTAGGCATAGTTTTGCAAAAAAGCGAGCTCTTCTCAGGCACTGTGAAAGATAATCTCCTTTGGGTAGATAAAAACGCCACAGATGAAGACATTCAGAACGCTGCAAGAATAGCACAGGCAGATGAGTTCGTCTCAAAAATGCCTGATGCCTATGACAGCAGGATTGCCGAAAAAGGCGCATCCCTTTCCGGCGGTCAGAAGCAGCGTCTCTCGATCTCAAGGGCAGTCCTCAAAAAGCCTGAGATCCTCATTCTCGATGACTCCACCTCCGCTCTTGACCTCGCGACCGAAGCAAAGCTCCGTGCAGGCCTTGACGAGCAGATGGATCAGACCACCCTCATAATCATAGCACAGAGAATTGCCAGCATAAAGAACTGTGACAGGATTGCCGTTCTCGATCACGGCAGGCTTTGAGGCTGTGATACACATGAAAACCTACTGAAAACCTGTTCAGTTTATAAAGACATCTATGATTCTCAGGTAAAAACGACAGGAGGTGAGATATAATGCCTCCTATGCCTCCAATGGGACCGGGCTCGCGAAAGGGCGGGCCGCAGGGCGCACGGCTGACTATGGAAAAGCCGAAAAATGCCGGCGCAACTCTTAAAAAGCTTATAAAATACATAGGCAGAAACAAGTATCTCTTCTTTGCTTTGATAGCGATAATGCTGATAATCACACTGCTCAGTCTTGCTGCCCCGATGATACAGCAGATAGCTATCGACTGCATTACCATTACCAAAAAGCGCACCTCCGTTGATTTCAGCGGTCTCGGTAAGACCCTTGTAGTTCTGGGGATAGTCTATCTTCTGTCTTCCCTCTTTACATTCCTGCAGGGCATCTGCTCGGCAAGGCTCTCACAGTACACGGTCAGAACTATGAGACATGACCTTTTCAAAAACCTTGTAAGGCTGCCGATAAAGTATCTTGATACGCATAATCACGGCGATATTATGAGCCGAATGACCAACGACGTTGAAAACATCTCGACCACCGTTTCCCAGTCGATAGGCTCTCTCATATCAGGTGTCCTGACCATAGCCGGCACGATAGTGATAATGCTTATCTATTCCCCTCTTCTGACGCTCATCTCACTCAGCACTATCTTCCTTACTATAATAGTATCTGCCTTTCTCACCAAATTCATGAAGAAATATTTCGTTCAGCAGCAGATACTCTTAGGCCAGTTGAACGGCCACGTCGAGGAAATGGTAACAGGCTATAAGACCGTTGTTTCCTATTCCAAAGAGAAAGACGCCTGTGATGACTTTGAAAAAATGAGCAACGAGCTCAAAAAGTGCGCCGTTAAGGCTCAGATCTTCGGCGGAGTTATGGGGCCCTGCATGAACCTGATATCGAATTTCGGCTTTATCCTGATTGCTGCCTTCGGCGGCTGGCTCGCGATAAAGGGTCATATCACCATAGGCACTATCCAGGCCTTCATTCTGTATTCAAAGCAGTTCTCCCGCCCGATAAACGAGATAGCAAACCAGTATGCAAATATCCAGACCGCCATAGCAGGCGCCGAAAGGATATTCGACGTTATGGACGCCGACAAGGAAGCAGATGACCCCAAGGCTGACTTTGACGCCGAGAGCGTAAAGGGCAATATCGTGTTCAAAGACATTGACTTCTCCTACGTTCCCGATAAGCCCGTCCTCACTGACCTTGACCTCGAAGTAAAGGCAGGCCAGAAAATTGCGATAGTCGGCGCTACAGGCTCCGGCAAGACCACGATAGTAAACCTTCTCACCCGCTTTTATCCTATCGACAGCGGCGAGATAACCGTTGACGGCCAGAGCATCTACGATATCCCGAAGGACGACCTTCGCCGCTCAATAGCGATAGTTCTGCAGGACACCGTCCTCTTCTCAGCTACAATTGCTGACAATATCCGCTACGGCAAGGCAGACGCTACCTTGGAGGACATCAAAAAAGCCGCAGCCTTTGCAAACGCCGATGAGTTCATCGAAAGACTCCCTGACGGCTATGATACGCTCCTCACAGAAGGCGGCTCAAACCTCTCACAGGGCCAGCGCCAGCTCCTCTCTATAGCAAGAGCTGTCCTCGCAGACCCGAAGATTCTTATCCTCGATGAAGCGACCTCAAGCGTCGATACCAGAACCGAGATGAACATTCAGTCAGCCATGGTAGCCCTTATGAAAAACCGCACCTCGCTGATAATAGCACACAGGCTTTCCACTATAAGAGACGCCGACAAGATCGTTGTTATCGACGCCGGCAAGGTAGCCGAGGAAGGCAGCCACGATGAGCTGATAAGCAAAAAGGGCTGCTATTATGACCTTTATCAGACTCAGTTCTCCGGCGTAAAGACCTGATACAAAAAAGCAGATAACAGTCCGTTTTTCAGGACAGTTATCTGCTTTATTTTTATATGGAATCTATTTTCAGCTCGTCGCCCTCGGCACCGACAGCGACCGCGCTCACAGCGCCCTCTCCGCCGGAGATCATCACCTCAGCGATCTTGTCCTCGACCTCGCTTCTGATAACTCGCCTTATATCTCTTGCACCCAGCTTGTGACCGTAAGCCTTATGCGCTATCAGCCTGAGAGCCTCATCACTGTATCTGAGCTCTATTCCCTGCTCCGCGAGCGGCGCCCTCATCTCATCAAGCATAAGTCGTGCGATAGATGCATAGTTTTCCTCAGTCAGCTGATTGAAAACGACCACCTCGTCAACACGCCCGAGGAATTCAGGTCTGAGAAAGTCTCTCAGCGCCTTCATAGCCTTGTCATGAGCTACCTCGTTATCTGTCTTATTGAAGCCGACGCCCGTATCCTTGTCAGTAGACCCTGCATTCGATGTCATCACGATCACAGTGTTCTCGAACGATACCGACCTGCCCTGTGAGTCATTGAGCCTGCCCTCATCAAGTATCTGGAGCATTATGTTCATAACATCAGGGTGAGCCTTCTCTATCTCATCGAACAGTATAACGCTGTAAGGCCTTCTCCTTACCTTTTCTGTCAGCTGTCCTGCATCGTCAAATCCCACATATCCCGGGGGAGAACCGATAAGCTTGGATACCGAGTGTCTCTCCATATATTCCGACATATCGATCCTGATAAGCGGCTCGGTAGCGTCAAAAAGCTCCTCACCAAGCACCTTTACAAGCTCCGTCTTACCCACTCCAGTAGGCCCCACAAAAATGAATGATGCAGGTCTGCGTCTCTTGTCGAGCTGTATCCTTGTTCTCTTTATGGCCTTTGCCACCTTGTCAACAGCCTCGTCCTGACCTATTATCCTCTCAAGCATTCTGGGTTTCAGGTCTCTAATCTTCTCAAACTCGCTCTGTGCTATCTTGTTCGCAGGTATACCCGTCCACAGCTCAATAACGGTAGAAAGATCCTCGTCCGTTACATAAACACCGCTAAGTGTCTCCTCGACCTCTTTGAGCCTGTTCTGTATCCTCAGTATCTCGCCCTTCTCGTTAGCTATAGCCTCATAATCCGGGTCATCCTTAGCCTCAGCCTCTTCGACAGCGTTCTCATGCTCCAGCAGCTGCTTGTTAAGGTCGTCAAGCTCCTCTATCTCAGGCGTCCTGATGCTTGTGCAGGCGCACGCCTCATCGAGCAGATCTATCGCCTTGTCTGGCAGATACCTGTCATTGATATACCTCTCAGAGAGCACAGCGCACTTTCTGAGCGTCTCGTCCTTTACCTTTACCCTGTGGTAATTCTCGTAGTACTTCTTTATCCCTTCGAGCACAGTTACCGTGTCCTCGACAGTCGGCTCATTCACCGTCACCGGCTGAAAACGCCTTTCCAGCGCCGAGTCCTTCTCGATATACTTTCTGTATTCCTTGAATGTAGTCGCACCTATCACCTGTATCTCACCGCGTGAAAGCGAAGGCTTAAGAATATTAGCCGCATTCATCGTACCCTCAGAATCGCCCGTACCGACCAGTGTGTGTACCTCGTCAATGAACAGTATAACATTACCCTGCTCCTTGACCTCTTCTACCAGACCCTTGCACCTGCTCTCAAACTGACCCCTGAACTGCGTACCTGCGACCAGTGCCGTCAGATCGAGCAGATAAAGCTCCTTGTCCCTGATATGAAACGGAACGTCTCCTGCAACTATCCTCTGAGCGATACCCTCAGCCACCGCAGTCTTTCCGACGCCCGGCTCACCTATCAGGCAGGGATTGTTTTTCTGCCTTCTTGAAAGGATATGGATAACCCTAGATATCTCCTTATCTCTCCCGATGATATTGTCAAGCTTTCCCTCGCGGGCCTTCTCGGTAAGGTTAGTGCAGTAGTTGTTGAGAAATTTCAGTTTCTTCTGCTTCTTAGCCTTATCCTTGTCGGCAGCAGTCTGCTCGCTCTGCTTCGGCTGCTTGTTAAAAAGCTTGTTCTGGTCGCCGTTGAAGAGATTGCTCAGGAAGTTCGGCATAGTGCCGCTCCCTCCAAGCTCGAAATCATCACCGTCAGAAAACTCCATCAGCTGATTTGACATAGCCTCAAGGTCATCGTCCGATATCCCCATTGACTTCATATAATCATCGACCTGTGATATCCCCAGTTCCTTTGCACAAACCAGGCAAAGTCCCTCATTTCTTTTTGATTCGGGATCCTTAGCGTTCATCTGAGTAATAAAGACCACCGCAGGCCTTTTCTTACATCTGGAACACATCATCATAAAGCATTGCTCCTTTCCTTAAACTATATGATAATAAAGCGTAGATCTCATTAAAAAATAACAGCTCTGTCCTCAGTAAAACACACCGAAGAAATACTTGAACAACAGAGTGTTCTCACACTGGCTTAGACTCAGATAGCTGTTCCCGTTGCCAAGAGACGTTATAAGCTCCGCCGCAAGATAAGCCGCCAGCAGAACATAAAGCGCCCCCTTGAACGCACCCAGAGCCGCACCAGCAAGCCTCAGTCCCACAGTCAGCTTCATATGTGAGAAAACACCAACTATGAGCACTATCGCTCTTGCAGCCAGCTCAAACAGCAGCAGGTAAACAAAAAACAGCAGCACTCTTACAACAGGCAGCGCGATCTTCCTGACAACATTCTCCTCAAGCAGCTGCGCCGCATAGCTCGGGTCATCTCTGCTCAGCGCGAAGAATATCTTTGCCGACTGCCTGTCAAAAACGTCGGCAGCCTGCCTTATCACACTGTTGAACACCGAATCATCGAGCTCCACAGATACCCGTCTCTTAGCCTCATACTTGACGCTTGAGAACACATCCTCGGCCGCCTCAGCAGCCCTTGCGCTGTCAAGCCCTCTGCTCTCAAGCAGCCCTTTTATAGACTCCGAAGGCCTTGTATCGCCGTCAAAAGCCTCTCTCACTGACCTCGCATCGAGCGTCAGATCAATATTCATCTCTGCAAGCTTGTCATTGACCGTTTTTTCAACGTCAACGCTCTCACAGACCCTTTCAAGCCCCATGCTTATCCTGCTCCTGACAAACCTGTCATAAACATTATCCGTCGTCAGCTGAGTAAACACAAGAGATACCACCACCGCCAGCAGCGATGTAAGCAACAGCACAGTGTATTTGAATATCCCTCTCCAGTACCCTGCAAACACGCAGATCAACAGCACCACTGCCGTAAAAATATCAAGATAAAGTGACATACCTCTCCTTTTATCAGGTCTTGAAGCCTATCTTATTGATCTCTCTTACATCGAGGAAATATACATTGTCATTCAGAAAAGCAAAATCAATATAATCCGAAGATACCCCTGCCGTTGCCAGCAGATTTCCTGCCTTGTCATAGGCGTCAATGCTGTTCTCACTCAGAAGTATGCACATATTTGCGCTTGAATGCAGCTTCTTCGGCGTACCGCTCTCAGTGTAGATAACACTGTTCGGATTATTTGAATCACTGTCAGAACGGAATATAGTGAGCGTACCCTTTCCCTTTCCGACACCCTTGACAACAATAGCCGCCGTAGTTTTCGTGAGAGAATAATCTATCAGCTCACCGCTGTATTCATACTTGAAAAGCACCTTTCCGTCCTTGTCGAGCTTATAGAAATACTCGCTTCCGATCACCCAGTAATCATCATTGTCGTTCATTTCAGCCTCAAGCACAAGATCCTCAACAGCCGTCGATGTCATAACAGCTTCCTCTTTATCAAACTCAACATAAGTTATATATGAATCTATCAGTCCGTTCTCAGCCCTGAACGTGGTGATAAAGCAGCCCTCTCCGTCCTCATCGAACGAAATGTCGATAACCTTTTTATAGCTCTGCCACCTGTAGATCTCATTTCCGTCAGAATCATATACCGTGAGCACTGCCTCAAACTTCTCATTCTGAGTTATAACAGCCACATTGCTGTTGCTGCCTATCTGCGCCAGCAGAATAGCATTGTCTATCTCCTTTGAGAACAGCTCTCCCTTTTTGTTCATAACCGTCAGTGAGTTTCCGCCGCTGTCATAGATCAGAGCACGTTTGCCTGCCGTCTCCACAACAGGGTTCGCGAACGTGTGAGACTCAGATAGCAGTACATTTCCTGCCTCGTCATAGAAGATTATGTGATGATCGTCCACCCTGATAAAGCAGTCAGAGAACGGCTTTATAGAGTTGACAGAAGTCTCGTCAAACGATATCGGGAAATTACCCTCAGCTGTCTTTCCGTCATTAATAATCGTAGCATGGGGCTTATCGAGTATCCCTTCAAGCTTCGGCACCCAGCTGTCTCTGGTGAAGTATACCACAAGCCCGAACACCGCGATGATAAGCAGTGCTATGTACGTCTTTATATGTCTGCGCATCTTTTCTTTCTTCCTCGCAGACCTTATATCCGTTACCTTTGATCTTTTCCTCTTTCTCTCCGAGAGCTCCTCTTCGTCCTCACCATCGTCAGCATCCTCACCGGGCTCTTCATCATCTTCCTCCGGCTCAGCGTCCTCATCATTCTCAGGAACCTCTTCATCAGCCGTCTCCTCGTATTCATCTTCGTCGTCCTCTTCGGGGTCACGCTTGATGAGCACGATGCTCTCACGGTTTTTCTTTATCTGTTCCTTCTGGGCCTGCTTTTCCTGCTTCGTGAGCTTTTTCTCCTCACCCTCAGCAGCCGCCTGCACGCTCTCTGCCGCCTCTGATACCTCCTCAGCCGGAGCAGGCTCGGGCTCACTCTCCGACACCTTTGGCTCAGTCTCCTCAGCGGCACTCCTTTTCTGCTGTTCGAGCTCTTCCTTCAGCTTTCTCTCGGTCTCGTCACGCAGCCTTTTTTTCTCTTCAAGCTTGCGCAGACGCCGTCTTTCACGCGCAGAAAGCTCAGGCATAGGCTCCTCGTTATTCACGAAGGTCTCCCTGCCTACAAACTCCTCAGCCGAAAGCTTTGAGAGCTTTTTTCTGTTTTTATCCTTTTTATCCTTCATCGTCCTCATTGCCTTTATAAAAAACTTTATTAAGATACAGTCCGCCCGGCGGCACTGTCTTTCCTGCCTTTGTTCTGTCTTTCATTCCGAGGATCTCCTTCACAGCGCCCACGGGCAGCTTCCCGTCGTTCACGTATAAAAGCGTCCCGACCATTATCCTCACCATATTGTAAAGAAACCCGTCACCGCTCACCGCAAAATGCACCTTATCTGCGAAGCGCTCCACCCTGAAATCAAATATTGTCCTGACAGTGTTCTCCTTCTTGCAGTCAGCGCTGCAAAACGACTTGAAATCGTGCGTTCCGATAAAGCTCTTAGCTTCCATGTCAAGCTTTTTCTCATCTATCGGGTACCAGCTCCTGTAGGCCGTATACTTGCAAAACGGATCCTTTATCTCGCTGTTATGAACTATATAAACGTACTCCTTGCCCTTGCAGCTGTACCTCGCATGAAAATCCTCAGGCACTTCTTCGCACCTCAGCACCGCTATGTCGTCATCAAGTATCGCATTGAGCCCGAACACCACGCCCCTGCAGGTGATAGTTGAGCCGCTCATAAAGCTCAGCACATATTCCCTCGCATGAACTCCCGCATCGGTCCGTGAGCAGCCGTTCACCGTTATCTCCTCACCGATAAGCTCCTGCAGCGCGTCCTCAAACGCTTCCTGCACTGTGTAGGCATTATTCTGTCTCTGCCACCCGTGATACGCAGCCCCGTTATAAGCAATAGTTACCTTAAAATTCCTCATTTTATCAAGCCAAGTCTTATCAAACTATAATGTTCACGATTATAACGCCCGCAAAAAACAGGCACAGGAAAAGCGCTCCGAACAGATCAAGCACTGACATTTTCAGCTGCTTCATTCTTGTTCTTCCCTCTCCCCCGTGATAGCACCTGCATTCCATAGCCAGCGCAAGCTCCTCAGCGTGCCTGAAAGACGCCACGAACAGCGGTATAAGTATCGGCACCAACGCCTTAGCCTTTTTAATAAGTCCGCCCGTCTCGATGTCCGCACCTCTCGCCTTCTGGGCAGACATTATCTTGTCAGTTTCCTCTATCAGCGTTGGAATGAACCTCAGCGCTATCGTCATCATCATAGCCAGCTCGTGAACAGGCACCTTCAGCTTTTTGAGCGGTGAAAGCAGCCTTTCGATAGCGTCGGTCAGATCGATCGGAGATGTCGTGTACGTCAGTATCGATGAACCGATTATCAGGCACACTATCCTTATCGCCATAAACGAAGCCGTCTTCACACCGTCCTCAGTTATCTTTATTATCTTCCAGTGAAAATATACATCACCCGTCCTGATAAAAAACAGGTTCAGAAATGCAGTGATGATAATTATCGGAAGTATCGGCTTTACGCTCTTCCACATCATTTTCAGCGGTATCCCCGATATAGGGTAAACTATCAGCGTAAAAGCCACTCCCACACACAGCGCCCGTATGCTGTTCGCCACAAAAAGCATAACAATAAACGCCGCCGTCAGCAAAAGCTTCACCCTGGCGTCCATTCTGTGAATAACGGACTCCCCCGGGAAGAACTGTCCTATCGTAATGTCCTTTAACAAAGTATTCCTCCAGTTGTTCCGGCTCATATTACTTAGTCTTTACCGACTAAGTACTCACTGACCCGAAACCGTGATATCTGTCCGTCACCGCAGCTGCGGCGGCAGACCTTTATAACAAGACTCTCAGCCTTCTTTTCTCTTCATCATATCCAGTACAAGCTTAGCCGCATACTTCACAGTATAAACATCATCGTCTATCCCTATACCCATAGCCTTCAGCCTGTCGAACACCCTCGTTATCTGCGGCACAGAGAGCCCCATTTTCTGCAGCTCCTCGCTCCTGTGAAACACCTTTTCAGTCTCGTCGTAGCAAAACAGCTTAGCCTTGTTCATAACGAGTATCTTTCTCGCATTCTTTGCGATATCCTCCATGGAATGCGATACCAGCAGCACCGTGTTTCCTGTCTCCTGATGATATTCCTTTATCATTGAAAGTATCTGCTCTCTGCCCATCGGGTCAAGTCCTGATGCAGGCTCATCAAGTATCAGCACTTTAGGCTCCATCGCCATAACGCCTGCTATTGCCACTCTCCTCTTCTGTCCGCCAGAAAGATCGAACGGTGACTTTTCAAGCATCTCGTCACTTATCCCGACAAGCCTTGCAGTCTCCCTGATACGCTTATCTATCTCAGTTTCGTCAAGCCCCATATTCTTAGGCCCGAACGCAATATCCTTGTATACCGTCTCCTCAAACAGCTGATATTCGGGGTACTGAAACACCAGCCCCACTTTGAACCTCACCGGTCTCAGCTTTGATTTGTCGTCCCAGAGTCTCTCTCCGTCAATATAAACAGAGCCCTCTGTTGGCTTTAAAAGCCCGTTGAAATGCTGGATAAGCGTAGACTTTCCAGAGCCCGTATGCCCTATTATCCCGACAAACTCGCCCTGATCTATCTCAATATCCACATTGTCAACAGCCACCTTGCGAAACGGAGTACCCTCTCCGTAAACATAGGTGAGCCCCTCAGTTTTGATAACTGCCATCTTACTCTCCACTATCCTAAAAGCTCACTGAGCCTTTCAACACATTCATCTTCCGTAATAACATCATCGGGCAGGTCGATCCCCTCATTTCGCAGCAGCCAGCAAAGCTCAGTCACCTGCGGAACATCGAGCCCGAGATTTTTAAGCGTCTTAACCTGAGAGAATATCTTCTTCGGCACATTGTCGAGCACTATCTCACCGCCGTCAATGACCACCACTCTGTCAGCTTGAACGGCCTCCTCCATATAGTGCGTTATAAGCACTATGGTCACTCCCTGCGCATTTAGCTCCTTTATCGTCTTCATGACCTCTGCCCTGCCCTTAGGGTCAAGCATGGCAGTCGGCTCGTCAAGCAGGATACAGTCAGGCCTCATCGCTATTATCCCAGCGATAGCCACCCTCTGCTTCTGTCCACCCGAGAGCTTGTGCGGAGCGTGCATACGGTATTCGTACATACCCACCGTTTCAAGCGCCTCATCAACTCTTCTCCTGATCTCCTTGGGGTCAACACCCATATTCTCCAGCGCGAACGCCACGTCCTCCTCGACTATCGTCGCAACTATCTGGTTATCAGGGTTCTGGAAAACCATTCCTACCTTCTGCCTGATATCCAGCAGCCTTTCCTCGTCATCGACAGACATACCGTCCACCATCACACTTCCCGAATCGGGTCTGTTTATCGCATTGATACACTTTGCCAGCGTTGACTTGCCCGATCCGTTGTGACCGAGCACCGCAACGAATTCGCCCTTCTTTATATCAAGAGACACACCCTTCAGCACCTCAGTGACAACAGGCGGCTCCTCTATCTCATTAACATATGAGAATTTAAGATCCTTTATCTCAATAAAACTTTTTTCCATGTCAAACTCCGAACCCGAAGCAGGACCCAGAGGGGAGCGGACCTATCCGCCCCCCGAAAGCTTTAGTCCTTCTTCTTTTTAATCACCTTGTCAATAACGTCGCCGGCTGCGTCCTTTACCTTTTCGAGGTTCTCCTTGGTCGCAAGCTTCTTAGCCTCGTCCTTGACACTGTCAGGGATCTTGTCATCGATCTTGTCGATGGTCTTTTTAATGTCCAGTCCCATTTTTTCAGCCTCCATTATTTATTTATCCATACAGCAGTCGAACCGCACGGAAGCGGACGTCCCGTTGCTTCAACAGGCAGTCCTATCTCATCGGCAGTCACATTCCCGCCGTATTTCTCACATATTATATCGCCGAGTATATAAGCCATAACAGACGGCGAAAGCCCCGTAGTATAGCTGTTGAGCAGGAAAAACAGCGGCTCATCACTGAGCACTCCTGCGCAAAGCTTCACCAGCTCATAAACGCAGTCCTCCAGCTTCCAGACCTCTCCTCCGGGCCCTCTCCCGTATGAAGGCGGGTCCATCACTACAGCGTCGTACTTTCTTCCGCGCTTTATCTCGCGGCGCACAAACTTCTCGCAGTCGTCCACCAGCCACCTTACCGGCGTATCCTCAAGCCCTGAAGCCTTTGCGTTCTCTCTTGCCCATGCCACCATACCCTTGGATGCGTCCACATGAGCCACCTTTGCACCTGCTTCAGCGCAGGCGAGCGTCGCTCCGCCAGTGTATGCGAAAAGGTTCAGCACATTGATCTCTCTTCCAGACTCTTTAATGAGCCCTCTCATCATATCCCAGTTGACAGCCTGCTCAGGGAAAAGCCCCGTGTGCTTGAATCCTGTAGGCCTGATGATGAACCTGAGATCTCCGTACCCTATCTGCCAGCTATCGGGCAGCTTCTTTCTGAACTCCCATGAGCCGCCCCCCTTGGCCGACCTGTGATACACTCCGTCAGCCCTTTTCCACAGCTCCGAGCGCTTTTCGCTCTTCCATATTATCTGAGGATCGGGGCGAACAAGCGTCACACCGCCCCAGCTCTCCAATTTTTCACCGCTTGAAGTATCCAATATTTTGTACTCTTGCCATTTATCGGCTACTCTCATAATAATTTATCCTTTGTATCTGTTATAAGCTTCTGAATAATGCTGCCCTCGCGGACGGTTTTTATAGCCGAGTCTATATCAAACCACTTGCCCTGCTCTACCTCGCTCGAGAGTGAAAGCTCATTATTCTCGACCCTAGCCATAAAGCCCAGCATAAGCTGGTCTCTGCCCTCATAGAAAATGCTTTCAAGGAACTGAACGCTCTTAGCTTCAAGCCCTGTTTCTTCCCTTATTTCCCGCTCTGCGGCAGCCTCAGCCGTTTCGTTCGGCTTCATAAAGCCCGCTACTCCAACATATTTCGAGGTGTCGCCGTAGCTCTGCCTTATAAGGAGTATTTTGTTATCCTCTCCTACCACTACAGACAATACACAGGTCGAAAAGCTGTCAAACCACGGCCTTTTACAGTTTTCACAAAAAGGTATCAGCCCCTCATCACCTATAGGCTTTGGCTCAAGCCTTTTCCCGCATTCGGGGCAGAATTTATATCTCATTACTTCATTTCCTCAATAAGCCTAGCGATATCATTCGCATATTCCGTGATAACTCCCGTCATCTTGCCCTCGATCATAACTCTTACAAGCGGCTCCGTTCCCGATTCGCGCACAAGTATCCTTCCGTCGTTCCCGAGCTTTTCGGTATACTTCTTTATCGCCGCCTGAACAGCCTCGTCAGTCTCCCACTTACCCTTCTTGTCAGGTGTGATAGTCACATTCACGAGTATCTGAGGGTAGGTCTCCATGCAGGCCGCAAGCTCACTCGCTCTTTTCTTTGTGTAGCTCATAACCGTCAGCAGCTTTGTTCCCGTCAGCTCACCGTCACCAGTGTTTGCAAAGTCAAGCATTATAATGTGTCCTGACTGCTCACCGCCGAGGTTATAGCCTCCCCTCTGCATCTCTTCGAGCACGTACCTGTCGCCCAC
>CACXFU010000085.1 GCA_902767035.1 uncultured Ruminococcus sp. | reverse complement strand
TGCAGGGAGCAAATCTCCGATTTGCGTATCTGCAAGGGCTTTTTGATCAGATATAATGAATGCTTCTGCATTCATTATATCATATATTATCACAAAAGTAAAGTGCTCATCTTTCCTCGGCAAGCTCCGAAAGCAGTACCAGTATGTATGTCGCCCCAAGCGACGGGCTGAGACCGCCCTGAAGTGTCAGCCGCGAGATCACAGCGGCAGACAGCAGTATCACCAGCGCCCTTATCACATCACAGGCAGCAGGCGGCAGCCAGAGCTTCATTATCCTGCCGCCGTCAAAGTATGAAAACGGCAGCAGATTAAAGCAGCCGAGCACAACATTCACAAGCACGGCTGTTTCAGGCGCACCAAATACCCGCAGCACCGCCGCAAGCGCAAAATTCACGGCACACCCTGCCAGCAGAATGAACGTCTGTCCGCCCCTGCCGACCTGACGCTCCCCTCGCGGAACTATCTTTATCCCTCCGCCGTAAAATGTTATCTCCCTCGGTGCGGAGCCGAAAACGCTCATCACAAAAATATGCCCCAGCTCATGACAGATGCACGCTCCGAGCCCTGCAAAAAGGCGCAGCTCCTCAAACCCCTTTGTGAGCCCCAGCAGAGCTATCACAAAGAAAAACGAAAACTTCACACAGAGCCTTGCTCCGCGAAAACCAATGCACAACATAATATCACCGACCATAAACATTATATTTACAGCCGGTGATAATAATTCTGATATTACAATAGCTCTTGCTCCTGCTCTCTTATTTCTGACCGAGCATCTTTTTCAGATACTGCCCCGTGTATGACTTATCACAGGCAGCTATCTCCTCGGGAGTTCCGGTGGCAACTATCGTTCCGCCGCCGTCTCCGCCCTCAGGGCCGAGGTCTATGATATGGTCAGCCGTCTTGATGACATCAAGGTTGTGCTCAATGACAAGAACGGTGTTGCCGCCGTCAACAAGCTTCGAGAGCACCTCTATCAGCTTGTGCACATCTGCACTGTGAAGGCCTGTCGTAGGCTCATCAAGAATGTAGATGGTCTTGCCGGTAGCTCTCTTTGAAAGCTCAGTCGCAAGCTTCACTCTCTGGGCTTCTCCTCCCGAAAGAGTGGTAGCTGACTGACCTATCTTGATATAGCCGAGGCCTACATCGTAAAGCGTCTGGAGCTTTCTTGAGATCTTCGGCAAACTTGAGAAGAACGAAACGCCCTCCTCTACCGTCATCTCAAGCACATCGTAGATGTTTTTACCCTTGTATTTTACGTCAAGAGTCTCACGGTTGTATCTCATTCCGCCGCAGACCTCGCAGGGCACATATACATCAGGCAGAAAATGCATCTCTATCTTGATTATGCCGTCACCCTCGCAGGCTTCGCAGCGCCCGCCCTTGACGTTGAAGGAGAACCTTCCCGAATTGTAGCCCTTCATCTTTGCGTCCTGAGTCTGTGCAAAAAGCTCACGGATATCGGTGAACACTCCCGTATAGGTCGCTGGGTTCGATCTCGGCGTTCTGCCTATCGGAGACTGATCGATGTTTATTACCTTATCAAGGTTTGAAACGCCGCTCATTTTATCATATTCTCCCGAGCGCATCTTCGCACGGTTGAGCTTTCCTGCAAGCTCCTTGTAAATTATCTCGTTCACCAGAGACGACTTTCCGCTTCCCGATACGCCCGTCACACAGGTGAACGTCCCGAGCGGTATCTTCACGGTGATGTCTTTGAGATTATTCTGGCGGCAGCCCGATACCGTCAGGAACTTTCCGCTGCCCTTTCTTCTCTTTTCAGGAACGGGTATCCTCAGCTCTCCGCTGAGGTACTTTCCGGTTATCGAGCGCTTGCTCTTTATGATATCGTCGATTGAACCGCTGGCAACTATCTCTCCGCCGTGAATGCCGGCGCCGGGACCAACGTCAACGATAAAGTCAGCAGACCTCATCGTGTCCTCGTCATGCTCAACGACAATAAGCGTATTGCCTAAGTCTCTCAGCCTTTTCAGCGTTGCGATAAGCTTGTCATTGTCTCTCTGGTGCAGTCCTATCGACGGCTCATCAAGGATATAGAGCACGCCGACAAGAGACGAGCCTATCTGTGTGGCAAGCCTTATGCGCTGGCTCTCTCCGCCGGAAAGTGTACCTGCCGACCTTGACAGCGTAAGGTATTCAAGGCCTACGCTCTGCAAAAAGCCGAGCCTTGACTTTATCTCCTTGATGATATTCTCACCGATGATATTGTCTCTCTTGCTGAGCTTTATGTCCTCAAAGAACTTATAGGCCGATGAGACAGACTTGCGGCAAAGCTGCGCAATATTCAGATCGTTCACCGTTACGCTGAGCGACTCTTTTTTCAGCCTTTCTCCGTTGCAGACAGGGCACGGCACATCACTCATGCTGGACTCGATATCTGCCTTTGCCCAGTCGCTGGCGGTCTCTCTGTAGCGCCTTTCAAGATTCGGGATAACGCCCTCAAAAGCAGACGAGTAATCCACATTCATAAACTTGGTCGAGCGCGACAGCTTCAGCTTCTGTCCCTGTGTTCCGTAAAGGAAGATGTCAAGCTCGTCCTTGTCAAGCTCCTTTACAGGCTTGTTAAGGTCGATGCCGTACTGTTCCGATATCGCCTTGTAGTACATCATCGATATCGACCCTTCATCGGTACCTGACCAGCCGCTCGCCTTGATAGCGCCCTCGCTGATAGACAGGTTCTTGTTCGGTATGATAAGGTCAGGGTCTATCCTCTTGAACACACCGAGACCAGTACACTTCTCACACGCGCCGAACGGATTGTTGAACGAGAACATTCTCGGTGCAAGCTCCCCTATGGAGACTCCGTGCTCAGGGCAGGCATAGTTCTGTGAAAACAGCAGCTCATCACCGCCGATAACGTCAACTCCTACCAGTCCGCCCGTCAGTGTGGTCACCGTCTCGATACTGTCTGAAAGCCTTGGCTTTATTCCGTCCTTCATAACAAGGCGGTCAACGATTATCTCGATATTGTGCTTTTTATTCTTTTCAAGCTTTATCTCCTCGGAAAGATCATAGGTTATCCCGTCGATCCTTACTCTTACATAGCCGCCCTTTCTTGCGCGTTCGAGCTCCTTTACGTGCTCTCCCTTTCTGCCGCGCACGATAGGTGCCAGGAGCTGTATCCTTGTGCCCTCTTCAAGCTCGCATATCTGATCCACTATCTGGTCTACGCTCTGGCGTCTTATCTCTCTTCCGCAGACGGGGCAGTGCGGAACGCCCACCCTTGCGTACAGCAGTCTCAGATAGTCGTATATCTCAGTCACCGTGCCGACGGTAGACCTCGGGTTTTTTGAGGTCGTCTTCTGGTCTATAGAGATCGCAGGAGACAGCCCCTCTATGCTCTCAACATCGGGCTTGTCCATCTGGCCGAGAAACATTCTCGCATATGAAGACAGCGACTCGACATAGCGTCTCTGGCCGTCAGCATATATGGTATCGAACGCCAGCGAGCTCTTTCCCGAGCCTGAGAGCCCCGTCATAACAACGAGCTTGTCTCTCGGGATAGTGAGATCAACGTTTTTAAGATTATGCTCCTTGGCGCCTTTAATGATTATTTTATCTCTTGACATAGGTTCCTCCGTGTTATTTCTTTTCTCCCTTCAGCTCTGCTATCTTATCTCTCAGGAAGGCAGCGTGCTCAAATTCAAGAAGCTTTGCGGCTTCCTTCATCTGCTTTGTCAGGCAGTCTATGAGCTTTGCCGTCTCCTCCTTGGAAAGCCTGCTCTTCTGCCGCGCAGAATACTCGACCTCCTCCTTTGAAGAGATCTCGATAACATCTCTGATATCCTTGACTATCGTCTTAGGAACTATACCATGCTCCTCGTTGAACTTCATCTGTATAGCACGTCTTCTCTCGGTCTCGGTGATAGCCCGCTCCATTGAACCGGTAACACTGTCAGCATACATAATTACCTGACCCTCTGCATTTCGTGCCGCCCTTCCTATCGTCTGGATAAGCGAGCTCTCAGACCTGAGGAAGCCCTCCTTGTCAGCATCAAGTATAGCTACGAGCGATACCTCAGGCAGATCAAGACCCTCTCTTAAAAGGTTTATGCCCACCAGCACATCGAACTCGCCTAGTCTGAGATCTCTTATTATCTCCATACGCTCTATCGTGTCGATATCGTGGTGCATATACCTTACCTTCACATTGAAATTTTTCAGATAATCGGTAAGATCCTCTGCCATTTTCTTAGTAAGCGTAGTCACGAGCACTCGCTCGTTTTTCTCTGTCCTCTTATTTATCTCAGAGAGCAGATCCTCTATCTGCCCCTCAGTCGGCTTCACTATCACCTCGGGATCGAGCAGACCCGTAGGCCTTATCACCTGCTCAACTATCTGTGCAGACTTCTCCTTCTCTATCGGCCCGGGGGTAGCAGACACGAATACCGCCTGATTTATGTGTGAATAAAACTCATCGAACGTCAGCGGTCTGTTGTCAAGCGCAGACGGCAGCCTGAAGCCGTAGTCCACAAGGGTGGCCTTTCTGGCTCTGTCTCCGGCATACATTCCCCTCACCTGAGGGAGGGATACGTGCGACTCATCAACGAACAGCAAAAAATCCTCCGGCAGAAAGTCTAACAGCGTGAACGGCACTGCCCCGGGAGATCTCCTTGCAAGCACTCTCGAATAGTTCTCTATACCGCTGCAGAAGCCTATCTCCTCCAGCATTTCGATATCATAGTTCGTTCGCTGCTCTATCCTCTGCGCCTCTATGAGCATATCCCTGTCCTTGAAATACTTTACGCGCTCATCAAGCTCCTGCCTTATCTCCTCGATCGCATCGCGCATCTTCTCACGCCCCACTATATAGTGAGACGCCGGGAACACCGCAATGTGAGAAAGGTTCGAGAGCACCTCTCCCGTGACGACATTTATCTCGCTTATACGGTCTATCTCATCACCGAAGAACTCTACCCTCACAGCAGTATCTGTCGAGTTCGCAGGATAGATCTCCACGACGTCTCCCCTGACGCGGAACTTGTTTCTTACAAAGTTTATGTCATTTCTCTCATACTGTATCCCCACAAGGTCAGCTATGAGCCTGTCGCGTGACTTTTCCATCCCCTGCCTTATAGACACTACCATAGACTTGTATTCCGCAGGGTCACCCAGCGAATAGATGCATGAAACGCTCGCAACGATTATAACGTCGCGCCTCTCCGTTATCGCAGAGGTCGCCGAGTGGCGCAGCTTGTCTATCTCATCATTTACCGAGCTGTCCTTCTCTATATACATATCCTTGCTGGGCACGTAGGCCTCAGGCTGGTAATAGTCATAGTATGAGACGAAATACTCAACGGCATTCTCAGGGAAAAACTCCTTGAATTCAGAACACAGCTGCGCCGCAAGTATCTTGTTGTGCGCCAGCACCAGCGTCGGCCGGTTGAGCCGCTCGATAACGTTCGCCATAGTGAACGTCTTTCCCGAGCCCGTAACACCCATAAGGGTCTGCTCCTTCATTCCGCTCTCTATGCCCTTTACTATCGCATCTACCGCCTCCGGCTGATCTCCTGCCAGCTTATAGTCTGAAACAAGCTTGAATCTGTCCATATCTTACCTCTCAAAGCTTAGTTTTTATCAAAAAGAACAAACTTTCTACTATTATACTACAAATCTTTTTAAATGTAAAGAGATAAATCCTAACAATTCATTAACGGCACTTTCGCTCTTGTAATTTCGGGCGCTTTCGTGTATAATGGTAGAGGTGATGATATGAAAGAATTTATCATAAACAAAAATGACAGCGGCCAGCGCGTGGATAAATTCATCGCAAAGGCTGTGCCTAAGCTGCCCAAAAGCATGATGTATAAATACATACGCACAAAGCGCATAAAGCTCAATTCAAAGCGCTGTGAGATCTCAACAAGGCTCGCAGAGGGCGATGTTATGCAGCTTTATATAAATGACGAGTTTTTTGAGCAGAGCCGTCAGAAGCTCTCATTTTTGGGCGCCCCGAATGAACCCTTCATGATATATGAGGACGAAAACATCATCATCTGTGATAAGCCGTCGGGTCTGGTGGTGCATGATGATGAGAGCGGCAGCGATGACACTCTTATTAACAGGGTCCTGCGGTGCCTCTATGAGCGCGGAGAATTTGACCCGTATCGTGAAAACTCCTTCGCGCCTGCCCTTTGCAACAGGATAGACCGAAACACTCAGGGGCTTGTCATCTGTGCGAAGAACGCCGGGAGCCTGCGGATAATGAACGAGATCATCAAAAACCGCGAGATTGAAAAGCAGTACCTCTGTGTAGGCATCGGGGTGCCAGAAAACAAGCAGGCCGAGCTCAAAGCCTTCTGTGTGAGGGATATGAAGGAGAAGACCGTTAAGGTTTCGGACAGGCCTCTGCCCGGCGGAAAGACGATGGTGACGCGCTATAAGGTCATCGGTGAGAACAAAGAGCTTGGGCTGTCTCTTCTGAAAGTGCACCTCGTTACCGGCAGAACTCATCAGATAAGAGCGCATATGGCACATATCGGCTGCCCCCTTCTCGGAGACGGCAAATACGGCATAAACAAGCTCAACCGCGAATATAATGTTAAAACACAGGCTCTCTGCTCCTACAGCCTGAGGTTCGTCTTTAACTCAGACAAGGGGCCGCTGTCATACCTCAGCGGTATGACCTTTAAGGCCGGGGAGCCGTGGTTCGTTCAAAAGTATTTTGGCAATTTAGGGAAAAACATATAGGCAAGTTGTACTAACTTTTAAATGAAGATTTGTTTGACTGCACAAATATTATCGATAAGTGTCGAAAAAAGGTATTTACTGTAAAAATACGCTTGCAAAAAATTTTTCTCCGTGTTATAATTGTTGCTAGATTTGTGCGTCTGACGGCGCAGCTTTTTCAGGAGGAACTATTTATGAACGGCGATCTTCATGTTCATACTACACTGTCTGACGGATCATTTGGTATCGAAGAGGTAATAGCTCAGGCAAAGAGAATGGGGCTTGATTACCTTGCAATAACAGATCACGACACGCTTTCATCTCAGAGCAGATCACAGATACTTGCCGAGAGATACGGTGTCAAGGTTATACCTGCGGTCGAGCTTTCGGCGTGGGACAAGAAAAGAAACACCAAGGTGCATATCCTTTGCTACGCTCCCCAGAAGCCTGACAGGCTGGAGGGTCTTTGCCTGAAATCCTGCCAGATCAGGACGCAGTGCGCCAAGGATATGATTGAAAAGGTGATGAAGAGATATCCTATCCCGCAGGAAGCGTTTCTGAAATACACAAAGGGCTCGAAGAGCATCTACAAGCAGCATATAATGAGGGCTCTTGTCAATTACGGCTATGCCACCGAGCTTTACGGTTCGGTGAACGAGAAGCTTTTTGCCTATCCCCGAGGCGAATGCCTTGTTACAAGAGAATACCCCGATGTGAATTTTGTCTGTGATCTTATACACTCCTCAAAGGGTATCGCAGTTATGGCTCACCCTTATATGTTCAACAATGTTGAGCTGCTGAAGGAGCTTATCGCCGCAGGAAAGATGGACGGCATCGAGTGCTACCACTATTCCGCAACGCCTATCCAGCAGGAGTCGCTCGTTGAGCTTGCAAAGGAGAACGATCTCATCGTTACCGGCGGCTCTGACTTCCACGGTCTGTACAACAGCACCATGACCCACATAGGCAGCTACACCACCGATGAAGAAAACCTTGAAAAGATAAACAAGCTCATTCATCAGAACTCTCAGAAGTCAAAAAACACATCTAACGCTCAGTAAAAGCTATTAAAAGTGCCTGCCGAAAGGTGGGCACTTTACTTTTGTGCTCGCCGCACGGGTACTCGCCGCACGGGTGCTCGCCGCACGGGTGCTCGCCGCACGGCTAATTCACGCCGTAGTTTTGTTTTGACTGTTACATAGTGGTCGCACCTAATAAATAGATTTATACCCGAAGGGGTTTAGGGCAACCCGAAAAGCCCCCAAGCAGGGCGTGCTGCAACTATCTGCAAGCACCAAGTATCGGGCGTATCACTCTACCGAAAGGTTTCACTTTACTTTTTTTAGATTATGTGATATACTGATAGAGTACTTAAACTAACTGAAAGGAAGTAATAATAATGAACGTAATGGAAGAATCTTTGCAGATGCATAAACAGTGGCAGGGAAAGATCGAGGTCTGCACGAGAACCAAGATCGAAAATGCAAGAGACCTTACCCTTGCCTATACCCCCGGCGTAGCTCAGCCCTGCTTAGAGATACAGAAGGATCCCGACCTTTCATATGAGCTCACAAGAAGATCTAACCTCGTGGCAGTCATCACCGACGGTTCTGCAGTGCTCGGTCTCGGCGATATCGGCGGCCTTGCAGGTATGCCGGTAATGGAGGGCAAATGCGCCCTTTTCAAAGCCTTCGCTGACGTTGACGCCTTCCCTCTCTGCATTGACTCGAATGACGTTGACACTATCGTTGATACTATCGCGCTGATCTCCGGAAGCTTCGGAGGTATAAACCTTGAAGACATCGCAGCACCTCGCTGCTTTGAGATAGAAGCCAAGCTCAAGGAGAGAGTCGATATCCCCGTTTTCCATGACGACCAGCACGGAACTGCTATCGTCGTAGGCGCTGCAATGCTCAATGCCTGCAAGCTCACCGGCAGAAAGATCGGAGAGCTGAAAGTTGTTATGAGCGGTGCAGGTGCGGCAGGCTGTGCAATAGCAAAATTCCTGCTCAGCCTCGGCGTTAAAGATATCATTATGCTCAACTCCAAGGGCATAATCTGTGAGGGCGACGACATAAGGAACCCAGCTCAGGCTGAAATGGCCAAGATAACTAACCGCAAGCACCTCAGGGGCGGCCTTGCTGACGCAATGAAGGGCGCAGATGTGTTCGTAGGCGTTTCAAAGCCCGACCTCGTTACCGCCGATATGGTAAAGAGCATGAACGAAAAGCCCTTTATTTTCGCAATGTCAAATCCCGTTCCCGAGATAATGCCCGATGTTGCAAAGTCGGCAGGTGCTTACATAGTCGGCACAGGAAGATCAGACTTCCCGAACCAGATCAATAACGTGGTAGCCTTCCCGGGAATTTTCAAGGGTGCGCTCGCAGTCAGAGCTTCCGATATCAATGAGGATATGAAGCTTGCTGCCGCACACGCTATCGCTGCCTGCGTATCGGACGAGCAGCTGGACGTTGATTTCATCCTCCCGAACGCATTCGACAGAAACGTATCGATAAAGGTAGCCGAAGCCGTTGCCGAGGCTGCCAGAAAGTCAGGAGTTGCAAGGATATGAAAAAGATAACCTATACGCCCAAGGGCGTCTGTTCAAGACAGATAGATATCGAGCTTGACGGCGATATCATCAGAAGCGTGCAGTTCACCGGCGGCTGTCACGGAAACACTCAGGGCGTAGCTAAGCTCTGCGAGGGCATGAAAACCAGCGATGTTATCGCAAAACTCGAAAACATCGACTGCAAAGGCCGTGGCACCTCCTGCCCCGACCAGCTCGCCAAAGCACTGAAAGCCGCTCTTAGCGAGTGAGTGCG
>CACXFU010000084.1 GCA_902767035.1 uncultured Ruminococcus sp. | reverse complement strand
TCTGAGTCCTCCAGCGAGTCTTCTAGCGAGTCAAGCTCTGAATCCTCCAGCGAGTCTTCGAGCGAGTCAAGCTCTGAATCCTCCAGCGAGTCTTCTAGCGAGTCAAGCTCCGAGTCCTCCAGTGAGTCTTCTAGCGAGTCAAGCTCCGAGTCCTCCAGCGAGTCTTCTAGCGAGTCGAGCTCTGAGTCCTCCAGCGAGTCTTCAAGTGAGACCGATTCGGATTCGTCTAGTGACACATCAAGCGATACCGACAGTTCAAGCAGCTCAAAGACAGATTCTTCGAGCAGCTCTAAGAAGTCGAACGACAACACCGATAATGCTAACGGCAACAAGAACCAGGGTACGGATAATACCGCAGGTTCCAAGAACCCGGGCACAGGTGCTGCAGCATCGACAGGTATTGCAGCTATCGCAGCAGCAGTTGCTGTGGTAATGAAAAAGAAGAGGGACGATGACTAAACGCCCTGACGCTTAAATAATTCAAGCCGCTCACCGTTAAGGTGGGCGGCTTTTTTGTGCGTTGAAACTACATAACCGAAAGATCTAATCCTGCGTGTATTCAAACAGGTCTCCCGGCTGACATTCAAGCACTTTGCATGTCGCAATCTATGCGCACCTTCCTCTGTGAGATCACAACGCATTTAACAAAAAAAGCGAATCAACTCCGCTTTAATGCGAAGCTGATCCGCTGCTTATCTATTATCCACAGGGCTTTTTGTGCTGTGTTGTCTCAGTATCCTCTATCAGCAAGCTCTCTCACAAGCTCAACATACGCTTCACGCACATCAAACCCGTCGATGTTTTCACGGTTCAGGTCTATCATATCCCCGTGAGAGATACCCCTGCTGCCATCAGGCTTGTATTCGCGGAAGCTCTCTCCCCAGACCATCGAATCTACTGACACAAGGCCGTCATTAGGCCCGTCAAAATGATCTACCAGCAGATATGAAAGGTTCAGCGGGAACCTCCCTGCCGATGCCTTTACCGAACGTGAACCGATGCTCTGATAGAAAACGCCCGCCTTGTCAGGGCACTGCTCGTTTATCCTCTCACAGGCAGAGGCTGTAAGGTCAGTAACGGCAGCAATAAAATCGGGCTCGGTATCGCCAAGCTTTTTGGCTGAAGCGTTATATGCGCCCGAGACCTTTGCCCTGAGGCCTTCACCTGCTTTTGAGAGCAGATAATCAGCAAACTTGCAGCCGCGGTGAGGCGTGTTCACAGTGGTGAGAGACGCAACATACTTGTCACAGCCTAAGTTTGATATCGCCCAGCGTGAATCGAGACCGCCCTTTGAATGAGCGATTATGTTCACCTTTTCGCAGCCTGTTTCCCCGACCGTTTGCCTGATCTTCTCCGCAAGCTCTGCGGCACTGTCTGCAACGCTGAGTGCTGACTGCTGACCGCCGTAATAGATAACGGCTCCGTTTCTTTCAAGCTGCTCAGGTATGCGCCCCCAGTAGTTGAAATGCTTGAAATCCCTGAAAAACACCCCGTGCACAAGCAGAACAGGATATTTCGTTTTGCAGATCATATCACCCTGCCTTGCTTTGTTTACGAGCTCCTTTTCGTTCTCAGTCTTATATTCTCGCTTCGCAAGTGAGATCAGCTTCATAAGCACCACGATGTGCACAACAGGTATCATTCCGCAGGCAGCACCTATAACGCGCCATTTGATACCGAGCTGTCTCGCATTTATGTAGATGCGTATTATTCCGTTCCAGAAAGCAATGGCTAGCACCAGAAAAGCGATAACAGAGTTGATTATCAGCCCTTTTGTACCATAGTTCATAATAATGGCGCCTATCAGCATGGCCACAGAGCCCGCAGCCGCGATAAGAAACGCCTCAAGCACCGCGACACCGCTGCGTATCGCCTGTGACTTTTTGTCCTCAAGCCTGCCAAAACACGGCTTGAAATTGACTATGATAAACAAGGCCGCGCATATTATCGCAGAGAAGATGATACCAACGTTCAGGATATCGCTCAGGATATAAATATTAGCGGTGATAAAAAACACAATAGCAGTAAAAAGCATAACGCACCTCCCGTTTTAGTATAGCACATCGTCTGGCAAAAGAAAATACGTTCATGAAATGTTTACAAAATATGTGCTATAATTTATTCGATTCGTGCAATATTTTACGCTCGATCACTGACTTATATAAGTGAAACGTTTCAACAAAGCGAGGTTTGCATATGAATGACAACGATCTTCTCGATATGCTAAGACGCGACCCTCAAAAGGGGCTGGAAGCTGTCGTGCAGCAATACAGTGCTTATGTGCTCAAGATCGCATATGTCAGGCTGGGTGAGGTCTGCACAAGAGAGGATATCGAGGAAGCTGTTAGCGATATTTTCCTGATGTTTTACAATGCAGGAATGAAAAACAGCTTTGATATGCGCTCAGTGAGAGGTTATCTTTCGGTCATCGCACAGCGCCATTGCATAAGCGTTTTTCATAAGTTCAGCAAGGCAGATAAAACTCTTGATTATAACGAGCTTGAAAACATCATCGCAGATAACGGCACCGATGAGGACAGCCTGATAGACGCGGTAAAGCAGCTGGGCGAGCCCGACAGCTTCATTTTCATTCGCAAATACTACTTCGGACAAAAGAACAAGGATATAGCAAAAGAGCTTGGAATGAGCGAAAGCACACTTAACTCAAGAGTCTCCCGGGGTCTTGACAAGCTCAGAAAGATATTGAAGGAGGAAAAGATATGAATAACGACCCTGTAAGATTATCAGAGCTGATAAGCACATCGGGTGCGCATAGGCTGAATGATGAATTTGCTGAATTCAGCGCGAACGCTGAGATAACTGACGAAGAACAGCAGCGCATACTTTCCTCCGTTATGAGAAAGGCGGGAGCTGAAATGAAAGAAACTATGACAACTAAAAAAACAAGAAGACACAGCAGACGTTTCGTCGGGTTTATGATAGCTGCAGCGATCGCAGTGACAGGAGCTGCGGGTGTATATGCGTACAATCAGTTTTTCCACAAAGAGAATGTTGAGCACTACATCAAAAACGGAGAACAGCTGGAAGAAAGAGGTCTGGCAGCTAACATACAGGCACAGACCGATGATCTGAGGTTTACGGTAGATACCTTGCTCTCAGACGGTCACCAGGCTTACGGTGTGCTCACAGTTGAACACATCGGCGATAAAGCCGGACAGGCACTGAGCCTTCGTGATTACGCTGTAACGATAGTTTACGCTGATACGGGTGAGTTCATAACAAACAACTGGGGCGGAGATGCATATATAGACGGCACGGAAAAGGCAGGTCAGACCAGACAGATCATCTGCATTGACCTTACCGGTGTAGATACACAAAGAGATGTGAAGTTCCTCTTCCGCAGAGACGAGCCCACCGGCAGCTTTTACGGCAGCGGCAAGCTGACAGGACAGAAAGATAATAACGATATCCCGATAAGATATGAGTGTGAAGCCACAGCATCTCTCAGGAAAAATGTAGAGAACATCGATCTGTATGACAGCGAGGGCAGAAAGGTAACCCTTTCAGAATTTGAGATCTATTCAAGTGAAGTTATGTGGGAAGATACCTCAAGTACCAAAAACGCCCTGAAACTGATAGATAAAGACGGCAATAAGACTGACTGCACCTTTACTGACATAACAGGTTATATGGAGACCTACTCATACATCACCTTCAATAAGCTGGTAAATACTGATGATATCAGCGGCGTTGAGATAAACGGCATTGAATATCTTAAATAGATCATCACGGCGTGCCTACGGGTGCGCCGATTTTTTCACACACGCTGATTTACTTTTGCAGAATAATATGTTATACTATTATCATCGGAGGTGAGGGCATGGATAATAAAAAGCAAAAGCTTGTAATAATTATCATCGCGGCTGTGTTTTTCATAAGCGCTGCTGTAAGTGCCTATATGCTCCTCTCCGACAAGGGCGATACTGTCGAGATAATAAGCGGCGGCAAGGTGCTTTACACTATCGATATCTCACGTGAGCCCGACAGGGAGATAGTTGTTGAATACAAGGGCAGGAAAAACGTGATAGCGATAAAGGATCACGAGATATATATGAAGGAGGCTGAATGCCCCGACCACACCTGCATAAAGACAGGCAAGCTCAGCAAAAGCGGTGTGCCTATAGTCTGCCTGCCGAACAAGCTTATAATAAAATACAGCGATAACGGATCGGAGGGTGATGTTGATGCCGCAGCGTAAAGAGTCTCCGACACAAAGGCTGACAAGGCTTGCTCTGCTGACGGCACTGGCGCTCATCATCTTTGTGGTCGAGCTGCAGATACCCGATATAGTGCCTATACCGGGGGTAAAGCTGGGTCTTGCAAATATCATCACCGTTTACGCCGTCTATCATTACAGGGCAGGAGAAGCCTTTATGATACTGCTTGTGCGTATCCTGCTGGCAAGCGTCTACAGCGGAAACATCAGTGCGCTGATTTTCAGCCTTTCAGGAGGAGTGCTGTGCCTTCTGGGAATGGTCTGCATAAAGAGGATAATTGATGAAGACCACATCTGGGTGAGCAGTGTGGCAGGCGCAATGCTCCATAACATCGGGCAGATATTTGCGGCAGTTGCCGTTATGGGAACATGGACGGTATTCGGCTATCTGCCGTTTCTGCTGGTATCCGGGGGTATAGCAGGCACCTTCACAGGGCTGAGTGCTCAGGCTGTGATAAAGAGAATGAACAAAAAAAATAAACCGACAGACAGTAACTAAAGCTGTTTGCCGGTTTTGTTTTATTGTGAGAGCACCTGTCAGTCTTCCTTAGGCTGATAAAAATTGCCCCTCAGTCTCTGGGTCTTTACCTCATTTATAAAGGCTGTGGGGTCAGTTTCCCTGACGGCATTGATCACCTTTCTCTCCTGCGCCGCTGAAACAACTGAATAAACAACGTTTCTCTCACAGTGTTCATACGAGCCCTCACCCTCAAGTATGGTAGCGCCGTGAGTGCTTATTTCATAGATAGCACGGCACACCTCATTGGGTCTCTGCGTCACTATGAAGAGGGTGCTCTGCTGGAATTTCTTATACAGAAGCCTTACCATAGACGTGCTCGCATACTGGAATATGATCGAATAAAGGGCCTTGTCCCAGCCGAAGGCAATACCTGCTATGCACAGGATAAACGCATTGAACCCGAGAATGATATTAAATGAATCTATCCCTCGTCTCTCCGAAAGAAAGACCGATATAAAATCAGTTCCCCCTGAGGTAGCACCGGCATTAAGGCAGATGCTCATTGCCGTGCCGTTGATGATACCGCCGAATATCGCGATAAGCAGGATATCCTCAGTGACGATATGCGCAGGGATAAGGTCGGTGATGACGCTGTTGAGAACTATCATCAGGCAGGAATACAGCGTGAAATTTCTGCCGATATACTTAAACCCTATATACACAGGCACAGAATTGAGCACGATATTGACCGCACTGAACGGTATCTTCAAGCCGAAGGCGGAATCAAAAAGCCTTAACAGCAGCATTGAAAGGCCTGAAACTCCTCCCGGGTAAAGCCCTCCCGTGGAAACAAATGTCTTGTAATTGAGTGCCATCGCAAATGCGGCAATTATCACCGCAGGCACCGTTATATAGGGACGCCTTGGGTTGTCTCTCTGCTGAGTCTCTGCCATAAAAACACGCTCCTATCGTTTTGTGAAAACTGCCTTGAGAGATATGCTTCCGTCAAAGGTGAGCTCCGCTTCATCGCTCTTGCTGTCTGAGCCCTCCCAGTGATCGAATTTCCAGCCGTTTTGCGCCTTCGCCCTGACAGTTACCGTGCAGCCCTGATAGTAGGTCTGCTTCAAAGCGTCTCCCACGGGGGTACCGTCGATATAGATCTCGCCCTTGCCCTCTTTGCTAAGAGACAGCTTCACCTGCTTGCCGAGGGAGAATTCCTCCTCCAGCGCCTTTGTAATGTTCATCTGACGAAAACTGAAAAACTTATCCATTCTCTTGAGCATAGGGTCTGTTGCATTGCGTACCTTTGCCCATGTCGGGAAGCGGTTGAAATACTTGTAGAGCTCCTTATAGTAAACTGCCTTATACTGCGCCAGCGTCTTCGTGAAATTATCGTAGCTGTAGTTCATATTAGCAAGCTTCATTATCGAGGTCGTCAGCTTTATCTGAAAGTCCTCGTTCTCGATAAGGCTGCATATTATGCCGCCCAGTCCCTCATCGGAATGCTCTCTCAGGTATGTTAAGATGCTCTTTTTCTCATGCTTGTCGGTATAGTGGCTGCACGATGATTCAGTATCAAACAGATAAAAGCGCCACCTGCCGTCGGCAGCAGGGTTTGAGTCATCAGCCTCTCTTGTACGCCAGCAGCCGAAATTGTTCTGCGGCCAGTCGGTATTGAAAAAATACATTTCCGCCGCACAGTATTCAATAAAGTTATCCATATCTATGAGCTCACAGGCCTTTTTGTAGTTCTTCTCATCGCTCATAGGATTATCCGTTATAAACGAGAGCATATCCTCATAAAGGAAAATATCCTCATCTCTTCCCTCATCAAGAGCTCCGCTCCTTACGCATATCACCTCGTCCTCCGGGACATCATACTTCTCAGAGAAATATTCTGCGCTCATATCCTGCGTAAGGGTATACAGTCCCCAGTATTCACCGTCAATAAACAGCACACACGCACTTGTTGACTGAGTATCAGGCAGACGCTCGCTTATCATCGACTGCAGCATCGGATCCTTGAATTTTGAATAATTGCAGTCATTGCCGCCGTTTCTTAAAACAAAGGTCGAATACTTATCCACGGTTTTACCTTCAGAATCCTTCGCGTCTGCCCAAAGCTCGGCATCAAACGTATCGCTGCCGTAAGAGCTTCTGGCAAAGAACCTGAATGACTTCTGATAATCTGACCTTGACCACCCTCCCTGCGTGCGGATACCGCAGTCCTGAGAGAGTATGGTGTCACCGTCAGCGCTGTAGTATTCTACGTGGCAGGGGCGCTCCCAGTCTCTTCCGCGCTGGTTGTAGTTAGCAGGCACAGATCCGTTTCTCTGTGCGTTCGGGTGCTCAGCGAGATACTCCTCATAAACCTTGCCGAGCATATATATGCCCGTATCATAATCATAAAGCGACTCAGGGTCAGTAACGACAGACACTATCGGCAGACCGTTGTGCTTCTCTGAAGATGTGCCTACAAAATAAGTCGCAGTGACTGCCCTGCCTGCCCTGCCCGATGAGCTTACCGCACAGGCTCTTATCACAGTCGCCTTGTCAACGTCCTTTTTCTTCGGCACGGAAACGTCCTCACTGTCATAATTGAGGGTGACCTTCATAGGGTCAAAGGCACTGAGCACGTTTTCATCGCCTTTTCGGTCATTGATTCTGAGCGGAGAGGTATATTTCTGCCGTGTGTCAGAGGTAGTTGGGTCGGTGCCGTCAAGAGTGTAGTATATCGTCTGCCCCTCTGAGGCTGAAAGCTCCAGCTCAAACGGCTTTTCATAAAAGCCCCCCTGCTTTGACAGCTTTACCGTATCTCCGATAGTGACCTCGGAATTTTTCTCCGCAGGTGTCGGCTCACTTACGTAGTAGGTGCCGTCCTCAGCACGCGAATACGTCATATACCTGTCCAGCTGCGGCAGCTTTACATCATACAGGCTCTCGTTCCTGTAATAAAGGCTTATGGTGTCCTCTCCTGTTTTGGAAATATTGAAATCAGCGTGAACGCCCTCAAAATCCTTCGCAAAGCCGTCCTTTGAGCAGTATACCACCAGATATCCCTTAGCAGGTATCTTTGCCCCTTTAAGGCTGAATTTATCACTGCCGTTTTTGACAAGGCTGAATTCCTCCAGCGACTGCTCCTTGTCTGAGGGGTTGTAAAGCTCTACCCAGTCGCAGGTATCGCCGCTGAGATCGGTGAGAGCAGCGTTTTTGTTTTTGCCGTCATTGCTGGGAGCGATCTCATTCAGATAGATATCGGGGTGTGCCAGCCAGAGCCACAGCACGGCCGCAATAAGCCCTGCCAGAGCTGTGCAAAGCGCCGCTATAAGCACGGCCTTCTTTTTTCTGCTTTTGATACCTCTCACCCCCCTAAGTTCTCTTTCAGCCCTATTATTATAACAATATTTGCGGCCTGTGTCAACTTAAAAGACGGTTATTATTGATTATACACCATAAATCCATACCGTTTCGGTGTAAAATTTACATTTCTCCCACTTGACGAAACGTGTCAAAAATGTTATGATAATAGTGTATTTTCTGTGGGCAGATGCACACAAATATCATTGAACAGAAAGGCATGATCAATATGAAAACACCTTTTATCGATAAGGCAAAGGCTGAGGAGATAGCTGCTCAGTTCCCGACACCGTTCCACGTTTATGATGAGAAGGGCATCAGACAGAGAGCGAGAGACCTCAACAATGCTTTTTCTTGGAACAAGGGCTACCGTGAGTATTTTGCGGTAAAGGCTACACCTAACCCGTTTATTCTTAAAATACTGAAAGAGGAAGGCTGCGGCGTTGACTGCTCTTCTCTTACAGAGCTTATGCTCAGCGACTGCTGCGGCTTCAGCGGTGAGGATATCATGTTCTCATCCAACGTTACCCCGAAGGAGGATTACCTGAAGGCAAGAGAGCTCGGTGCGTTCATAAATCTTGACGATTTTACTCACATCGAATTTCTTGACAAGCTCTGCGGCATTCCGGAGAACATCTGCTGCCGCTACAATCCGGGCGGAAGCTTTGCGATAGAATCTCAGATAATGGATACTCCGGGTGAGGCTAAGTACGGCTTCACAGAGGAGCAGCTGTTCGAGGGCTTCAGGATACTCAAGGAGAAGGGCGCAAAGCATTTCGGCATTCACGCATTCTTAGCGTCTAATACCGTATCAAACGCTTATTACCCCCAGCTTGCAAGGATACTTTTCGACCTGGCTGTAAGGCTCCACAAGGAGGTCGGCGTTGATATCAAGTTCGTGAACCTTTCGGGCGGTGTAGGCATAGGCTACAGACCCGATGATGAGCAGAACGACATCTTCGCTATCGGAGAGGGCGTAAGACAGGCATTTGAAGAGATAATGGTGCCTGCAGGCCTTGGCAATGCCGCTATATTCACTGAGCTCGGCAGATATATGCTGGCTCCGTTCGGTCACCTTGTTACTAAGTGCATTCACCAGAAGCACATCTATAAAGAATACATAGGCGTTGACGCTACAGCCTGCGACCTTATGAGGCCTGCTATGTACGGCGCTTATCATCATATAACTGTCCTCGGCAAGGAGAACGAGCCCTGCGACCACAAGTATGATGTTACGGGCTCTCTCTGTGAGAACAATGACAAGTTTGCCATTGACAGAATGCTCCCCGAGATAAACATCGGCGACATACTCGCTATCCATGACAGCGGTGCCCACGGCTATGCTATGGGTTATAACTATAACGGAAGGCTCAGACACGCCGAGATACTTCTTCACGAGGACGGCACCTTCGATATGATAAGAAGAGCCGAGACGCCAAAGGATTACTTTGCAACATTTGATTTCTGTGACATACTCGACAAATATACCAAATAACCCATTTCCTGTACGGAGGAACACTAATGAACGAGAATGAACAAATAAGACCTGAGGGAGTTATCCCCGAAAAGGGCGCAGAGCAGGAACCTGCCTTAAAGCCCGTAAACGGCGGAAAAACACCCAACGCACGTAAGAAGAAAAAGAAAAAGAAGAAAAAGATGTCAGTGAAGAAAAAGATACTGATAATCATTCTTATTATCCTGGTAATAGTCGGTATCGGTATTGGGATCATCTTCCTGATAATACACCACTATATCAATCTTATGAATATCAAACCTGTTGAAGAGAGCAGCTATGAGATAGTGGATTCGGTGGTTGATGATGATATCACCGATGAGCCCGATTCACCTCAGGAGGATATCGACGACCTGGAAAACAGGATAAGAGAGAACCTTGAGGAAAAGTCTGACGACATAATGGCAGACAAGGACGTTTTAAACGTTCTTCTGATCGGTACCGATGCAAGAAGCGTCAGCGAGAGAGGACGTTCTGACAGTATGATACTTGTCTCTATCAACAAGAAGACAAAGAAGGTCATAATGACATCGTTCCTCAGAGATATCTACCTTGCTATCCCGAATATCGAATCCACAAGACTTAACCACGCCTATGCTTACGGCGGAGCGCATCTGCTGATAGATACGCTGGAGGAGAATTTCAGGATAAAGATAGACAGATATGCACAGGTGAACTTCTTCTCCTTCTGCAAGACAGTTGATGCTGTCGGCGGCGTTGAGATAGATGTAACTCAGGACGAGATTTACTACATCAACAATGGTCTCAGAGAGATAAACCGCCTTGAAGGCAGAGCCGAGAACACCTATCAGGTAACAAGCGCCGGCAGGCAGACCCTTAACGGAGCTCAGGCGCTGGCATATTCAAGAATAAGATATATCGGAACGGACTTCCAGAGGACACAGCGCCAGAGAACTGTTCTGGAGCAGATAATCAGCAAGACCAAGGATATGAGCCTGACCGAGCTTGACGATCTGCTTGAAGTGGTTCTTCCCGAGATCACCACAAATATGCAGGAGAGCGAGATAATCTCACTTCTGCTCGACTCAAACGACATACTTGATTATGAGAGAGTTCAGTGCAGGGTGCCTGCTGACGGCACATGGGAATTCCTCACTATCAGGAGCATGAGCGTTATAGGCATTGATTTCAGTGCGAACATTCAGTATCTGAGAGATAATATCTATGGATAAAAGAAACCGCAGAGTTTAAAAGCTCTGCGGATTTTTATTATACGCTCAATGTCTGTGCTGACTTTGAATAAGCTGCACGCCCACCAGACCCCTTCGGGTATAAAGCTATTTATTAGGTGCGACCACTATATTACAGCTTAAACAAAAGTACGGCGTGAGTTAGCCGTGCGGCGAGCACCGCAGAGTTTTTAAAGCTCTGCGGTTTTTTTCAGCTTACTATCCCCGAAGGCTTTATCTCGACGCTCACATCGAAATCGCCTACGTAGCTTGAATTGACATCGACCACATAGTGAAAGCTCAGAACGCCGCCTGCGCTGCCTATGGTGGAGTCTACCCGTGTTGCATTTATGCCCACCATAAACTCTCCGTAAGGCGTGCCGTAGGAGCAGTGATGCTTAGTACCCATCTCTATGACAAGGTTTGACACTACACTGCCGCGGCGGTTCATCACTACCTTGTTGCTGTTGAAAAACTCCAGCGAGGTGGTGCTCCCCTCAAAGCCTGTGGCTTCGGTCTCCTCATAGGATATTATATACCCCTTGTCGGTCATCTCCAGCGTTCCGAGAGACATAAGCTCAGTCTCTTCACTGGCGCTGCCGTCAGACTGTGTGCTCAGCAGCCTTATAGATACATCCTTTTTCAAGTTGATTCCTCCGTCATTATTTTAAACTGCATTTTGATATCCCTGCGTTTATATCACGCCCGAGAAACTTCCTGACGTTCTCTGCAAAGAGCTGTGCGCTGTCAGTGCAGTAAAGGTCTATCCTGCCCTGTGATGTCTTTGACGTCCTCTGGCCGCTGCCTTCAAGCTCTGCCGCCGCATGGGCCGCAAGCTCCGCACTTGACGATATGAGCTTTACTCCGCTGCCCATATATTCGGATATAACGTCAGAAAAATGCGGAAAATGTGTACACCCCAGTATTAGTGTGTCAACGCCCATAGCCTTAATGTCCTTCAGGTATTCCTCCGTAAAGAACCTTGCCGGCGGACAATCAGGCGATGTGTAACCGTTCTCTGCCAGCGGCACCAGCATAGGGCAGGCCTTTCCGATCACCGAAAGCTTATCATCAAGCTCTCTCAGCTTTCTGTCATATGCGCCCGTCCTGATAGATGCCCCCGTCGCAATAATGCCTATCCTGCCGTTGCCGGTCGCCTCATATGCTGCCCTCACTGCAGGCATAACAACTCCGCTCACCGGTATATCTCCGCACTCTTCCCTTACACTTTCAAGCACGGATGATACCGTACCGCAGGCAACAAGTATCATTTTTACGTTATGCTTTTTTAGAAAGGCTATATCCTCTCTCGCATAGCTGATTATCGTATCACGGCTCCTCGTTCCGTAGGGCACCCTCGCGGTGTCTCCGAGGTAGACGATGTCCTCATCAGGCATCAGCCTGATAAGCTCCTCCACACATGAAAGGCCGCCAACTCCTGAATCGAACACTCCTATCGGTGCATCATTCATAGTCAACACCCGCCCTGTCAAGTGCCAGTTTGATAAGTCTGTCCTCCTGCTCAGAGAAGCTTATGCCCTCATGCTCCATAAGCTTAGGATACATACTGATAGGAGTATGCCCCGGCATAGTGTTCACCTCATTGAGGATTATACCGCCGTTCTCTTCAAGGAAGAAATCCACCCTTGCAAGGCCGCAGCAGCCGAGCACCTTATAGCCTCTTACAGCCATTCTCCTGATGATCTCGGCCTTATCCTCGGGAATCCTTGCAGGTATGTAGGTCTTTGACTCGGCATTGTTATACTTTGCGTCATAATCGTAGAACTCATTTGCAGCAGATATCTCACCTACGCAGGAAGCAAACGGCTTATTGTTACCCATAACGGCACACTCACATTCAATGCCCTTTATCTCTTCCTCAACAACTACCTTTTTGTCATGAGTGAATGCGAACTTTATTCCCTTTACGAGCTCTTCCCTGTTCCTTACCTTTGAAATGCCCACCGATGAGCCGCAGTTAGCAGGCTTTACATACATCGGGTATCCGAGCCTTTGCTCGCACTCGGCACATTTTTGCTCTATCACAGGGATATCTGAAAGGAGCACCGTTACCCACTTTGCAGTTCTGATATCGTTTTGCTCCAGAATAGTATGAGTGACGCTCTTATCCATACAGCAGGCTGAGGAGATAAGGTCACAGCCTACATAGGGCAGCTCCGCAAGATCCAGCAGTCCCTGAATGGTACCGTCCTCGCCGTTTTTGCCGTGTATCACCGGGAACACAACATCGATACGCACCTTGTTGACGCCGTCCTCACCCAGAGTGAGCAGACCCTTGTGGATAGGATCAGGGCTGATAACACAGGGCAGATTATCCGGGTGACCCTCCCATGAGCCGTCCTTTATCATTTCAGGATCTCCCATAAACCTGAACCAGTGACCCTTCTTGGTAATACCGATCATCACGATATCGTATTTGTCCTCAGGTATAGAGTTTATTATATGTGCTGCCGAAACGAGCGAAACGTCATGCTCGTTGGATCTGCCGCCGAATATGACGGCAACTCTTAGCTTCTTAGCCAATTGCTACACTACCTTTCGATAATTTGATATGCTTCCCTTACAGGAAAACAGCAATACATATATAGTATAGCACATATCAGAAAAAAAGTAAAGTGCTTGCCGCACGGCTAATTCACGCCGTACTGAGAGCGGGGTGGGGGCAATGTTGCAGGGACCAGCCCCTGCAGTGCCTTCATCCCATATCAGAAAGAGATGATCTCTCGATTGTCATACGTTCTCCATTGTCGAACAGGCTTATATAGTTGTATACAGCATACCCTTGGCAACCGCTGTCGAGAGCGTCCTGCGCCTGAAGCGCTATAATGCCCTCAGTTTCGGTGAATTCGTCCTCGCTGCCGATCTTATAGGCCGCAAGCCCTGCCACGATCGGTTTGTCCTCGTTGATAGTGCGCCACTCTTCAAGCGTTTGTGAATACGGCTTTACGGGGTTATCGTATCCGTAATATATCTGCGGCACTATCATATCAGCATAGCCGTCCTCAGTCAGCCAGCGTTTAACGTCCGCATAAAGGGAATTGTAGTTGTTCTCCATATTCCCCTGCGGAGAAATGCTCACCGTGATGTCCTCGTCCACTGCCTTTACGGCGCTGTAAATGTCCGCGCACATCTGTGATACACAGTCAAGGCGGAACTGCGTCAGGTCGTCATATTCAGCCTGTGCCGAGAAGCATTCCGCATCAAAGGCCGCATCTGTCGTCGGGTAGAAGTAGTCATCATAATGTATCCCGTCAACATCGTAGCCCTCACATATCTCGGCAGCTCCCTCAGCTATAAGCTCTCTTACCTCCTTGTGCGTGGGGTCAAGCCACAGGTGCATATCGCCCTCGACCTCATTCACCTTTCCGCTGCCCTCATCAAACCACTGCCTGGTGATAAATTCACCGCTTACGTTCTCCATACTCTCTTTTGACTGCAGCCTCATCGGGTTTATCCATGCGTGCAGAGACAGCCCGTATGAATGCGCCGTCTCGGTCATTATCGCCAGCGGATCAAACAGCAGCTCTCCGTCATCGCCTTTCGGCACAAGGTCAGATGCCGGAAACAGCTCCGAATGGTAATATGCATCTCCGAACGCCCTGACATGGACAAAAAGCGTATTAAGCCCCTGTCCGCGGCAGTTTTCGCACATTTGCCTGAACCCCTCCCGAAAGCTATTCTCACTGCCTGTAATAATGTCTGCAAGGTCGATGTATGATATCCACACAGCCTTTATAATGCTGTCACCGCCCTGGTCGTCTGCCGCCTTCATATCCGCCTCAGGCAAGGGAGACGCGTTCGCAAGGGGTATCTCCCTGTGCTTCATAACTGCAGGTACTCCTGTCTGGGCGCAGGAGCAGAGCATCATAACTGTCATTACTGCCGCTGTCATCCTTATTTTCATATTTACCTCCGTTTTAAGAAAAAGTCTGTACTATTATTCTACTGTAATTATTTCCGGAATATTCACATAGAATTTATAGTGAACGTCAGAATGCTCAGCGTTTTCCAAACAGACCTTTTTCGGGAGTGATCTTATGAGAAGCAAAAGAACTCATTCATCGATCCGTTACCGTCAGACAGCCGGTGCAGCAATAGCTGTGATCTCCGGTATAGCTGTGCTGGCGGCATCGGTATTCATATTCGGGTGGCTGTTGTCAAAATTTGATGCCGGCGGACTTATCCTATCTCTCCTTTCGGCAGGGTTCATCTGCTTCTGCGCATACACGGCAGGGCTTGCAGGTGCGGTCTATGAAAGAAAAAGCAGTGCGCTGATAGGGCTTGTCGCGGGGCTGATAATGTTTGTTGTGCTCACTGTATCGGGGACGCTCCTCACACGCGCCGCGATATCTTTTTCTCTCACCACAAGGCTTATTCTTTCACTGATAGCAGGGGTAATAGGCGGCCTTTCAGGTACTGCGGACAAAAAATAAGACACAGAGTTTTTACTTTGTGTCTTAACTGTTGTGATAGAACTACGCCCGTAACTTAGTTCAAAAATATAAATAGCTATACGCCCAGCTTGGGGGCTTTCCGGTCGCCCCCAAACACTCCGTTAAGGAACAAACTCCTCATTTTAAATTAATTAATACTTGTTTTTGGAACTATCCCTGTTTTTCAGGGGTAGTTCTTTTTCTCAACCTTTCAGATCACTTAAATCGATCTTCCCTATTCCTTTAAACACAAACTCGATTTTCTGAGTAGTCTTGCCTTCTGCTTTTAACCTCTCATGAACAATGATCTTTTCAATGAATGTGTTAACTATCTCGGTGTTAAGCTTAGGGATCTCAGAATATTTCTTTGCAAGTTCAATGAACTTGTCTGCACCTGTGGTTTTCTCTTTCATATTGGAGATCATTACTTCAAGCTCTGATATCTCGGCTTCAAGAGCTTTTCTTTCATTAGCGTAATCTTCGTTCACCTCGGTAAAATGGGAGCGTCTGGCATTGATAAGCTCTCTTTTTCTCATTCCTGGAGTGCGTGCGTTACAATCTCAAAATCACAAAGATACCGACTCTCGTGTGACTGTTCCTTCGGATAGGATACGGATTTCCCTCTTTTCAACAACTC
>CACXFU010000083.1 GCA_902767035.1 uncultured Ruminococcus sp. | reverse complement strand
GCCCGCACGGGGCGGACGCCCCCTCCCCTCTTTCAGTAGCTGCGTACTATTACCGAGCTCCCGCCCTCCCCGGAGGGGAGGGTGATAATTTTGCTTAAAGATATTAGTTTGTAACGCTGCGCGAACCTTGAGAGATGTACCCTCACTTGCCTTCAAAACTATTGAAAATCAGCGGGAACAAAAGTTATAGTACGTGCGAAACTAACCCCCTCCCCTCCGGGGAGGGCAAACGGTTTAGTAGCACCCAACTACTTACGAGGGGTGGGGGAAGCGGTGCAGGGGCACGCCCCTGCTATTCGTAGCGGAGGGCGTCGATCGGGTTGAGCCTTGCGGCTTTTATTGAGGGGATCAGGCCGAAGACTATGCCGACTACCATTGAGAAGACTACGGCAATGATTATTGCCGGGGTGGAGATCGCGACGGGGACCTCTGCGACCTTGGCTATGACCTTTGAAAGGCCTATGCCTGTGAGGACGCCGATGATACCGCCTATACTGGTGAGGACGGCTGCCTCGGTGAGGAACTGCGCAAGTATCCTGCCGCGCCTTGCACCAAGAGCCTTTTTAAGGCCTATCTCCCTCGTCCTTTCGGTGACGGACACGAGCATTATGTTCATTACGCCTATTCCGCCGACAAGAAGAGAGATGCTGGCTATCCATATAAGCATACTGTTTGTCGAGGAGCTGAGATCCTGCAGGGATTTCGCCTGTTCAAGAAGGTTCTCGCTCTTATATTTCGGGGCGGTGGTCTTTTCGCCCGATGCGGTGGTATCCTTGATGATGTTCTTGTTCAGGATATCTGCCGTTTTTTTGCCGGCGCCGGTCATAGAATCGGTATCAACGGCCTTGACGATACAGTTCTGGGGCTCGTCATAGCGGTAGACTATGCCCCAGTCCTCTGTGGGTATGAAGACCTTGCCGCTGGACGTCTGATTATAGGTATAGTAATCGTCAACGGTCTCGATGTCGGGCTCGAACTCGGAGACCGGACTTACTACGCCTATGACGGTAAAGGGCTCTCCGCTTATGTCGATAGTCTGGCCGACGGGGCTCTCACCGTTGAAGGTGCCGTCAGCGAGGGTCTTGTCGATGATCGCTTTTTTGGCAAAGGTGGTATAGTCGCTCTCAGAAAAGGATTTGCCCTCGGAGACCATATAGCCGGCGGTATCGAAATAGTATTTATCTATACCGAGAACGGTAGAGGATTCAAGTGATACGGTGCCTGCAAAGATGTTCATAGGGTTATTTCTGGTGCGGTAAAAGGTGCAGTTTTCGACCTCTTCGAGCTTTACTATGGAATTTCGGGTGTCCTCACTGAGGGGGACTACCGACGAGGGCGGCGTCTGATAGGTGAAGTCATACTCATTGCCGCCGAGCTTCAGAGAGATCTTCACGGTGTTGCTGCCGGAGCCTATAAGATTGTTCTTTATCCTTTCGTTGGTTCCCTTGATCGTTGAGACGATAGCGATTATGGCGGCTATGCCTATGATGATGCCGAGCATTGTGAGCAGGGATCTGATCTTATGGGAGAAGATGCCGCGGAAGGATAATCTGATGTTTTCTATCAAGGTGTTCCCTCCTTAGTACTCAACGTTTTTCGGATAAAGGATCTTTTCCGAATCTTTTGTGCTTACTCCCTCTTTGACGTCTTTTCCGTAGGGGAAGCATATCTTGTCTTTCATTGAAAGGCCTGCTGTGACCTCGATGCTGCCGTACATCAGCTTGCCTGTCTTTATATAGTGCTTTTCAAGCTTGCCGTTTTTATCGGCTCTCATTATATAATAGCTGCCGCCCTCTTTTCTGACATAGTGCTGAGGCAGATAGAGAGAGGTGCTCTCCTGAGTGTCAGAGGAAGCATCAAGGGTTATGCTGAGCCAGTCATACTCACTGAACCCTTCGGGCTCATCAAGGGCTGCCCTGACGGTATAGGTCGAGGCATTAGGGTTATCGCCCCAGTTCCATGCGGTATAGGAGACGGGCTCGGTAACTATGGAGGTTATGGTGCCGGACGAGAACGCGCCAGTTTCATAGCTGGAGACGGAAATGGTATCTCCGATGTTTATCTGATCGAGCTTCAGCTCGCTTACCATAAACTCTACCGAAGCGCCACCGTCGCCCTCGATAACTGCAAAGTAATCGTCATACGAGGTATCACCGTCATAATCAGAGTATTCCTCTTCGTCCTCGGGGAGGTGTTCGTCCTGAGTGTCAGAGGAGGAATATGCGGCTGCGTCGTCGATGGTGCCTATTTTTTTAACTATGCCGTCCATTTCGGCAACGACCTTGCCCTCGGTTTTTTTCTTCTTTGCCTGCTCATATTCGAGCTTTGCGGCTTTGAGGTCCAGCTTGAGCTGTTTTATCTCGGTCTGCTTATCCTTTATCATGCCAGCTATCTCGGACTTGGTATAGGCATAATCTTCGCTCTCATTGTTATCATATGAGGGAGTGTAGGTATCATTGTCGGAATAGTCCTGCTCATCGGGATAATCGTCATAGGAGATATCATCGGAGCCGAAGTCATCATAGTCACCGTAGTCATCGTAATCGATGTCGGAGTCGGTATAGTCATCGGGGTAGGAGGTATCGTCGGTGAGGGTATCTCTGCCCGAGAGGGGGGCTGCCGAGAAGCGGCCGAAGCTGCCCTTTGAGGTATCGACGGTTATCGTGCCGGTGTCATAGTCTATGGTGACGCCGTCAGAAACGTTGGCGTCATTTTCCATGATATCATAGTTCAGGGTATCGGGGCCTACTGTCCAGCGGTAGAGGAAGGTCTGGTCATCGCTGTAGACACAGAGGGCTGCGAAGCGCTTTGACGAATAGAGCCTTTTGAAAAAGGCAGAGGCTATCTCAGCGTTTTCGGTGCAGTTGATTATATAGGGTTCGTCAGCGGTGCCCCTGCCGTTTGCCATGAAGGACGCGAGGACCTTATCGGTGAGGAGGAGAGGCTCTTCGGGAACATCGGGGGTGTCGGGCTCGACAGGCTCCTCGGGGATATCGGGGTAGTCAGGCTCTTCGGGGATATCGGGGTAGTCAGGCTCTTCGGGCTCATCGGGAAAGTCGGGGACGTCAGGAGCCACAGGGGCGCTTTCGGAGGGCTTCAGGGTCTTATACCTGGCAAGCTCTCTTTCGGCGGTCTTGATGCTCTGCTCTATCACGCTGACTGCGTTTTTCTTCTGCTCGGTCTCAAGCTCGACTACGGTCATATCGTACTCGAGGATAGTGTCTCCCTTTTTTACCTCATCGCCCTCGCTGACGAAGATAGTTTTGACAAGTTTGCCGTCGCTGAGGCTGATCTTCTGGGAATTGGCACCGGTTATATTGCCGTTGATCTCAGAGCCGTACTCATAATAGTAGGCAGGCTCCGCCATAAGGCTGACGGGGACTACCGCTACAACGGTGTTTGAGTCCTTCGAGGCCTTATATTTTTTATATCCGAAATAGCTGCCGCCTGCTATGACTGCAAGGCAGACAAGTGTTATTATAAGCTTTTTCATACGGACTCACCCTGCCTTTCGGAGCGCACAGGCTCATCAAAGAGCTGGCCGTCACGGATAAAGAGTATCCGTTTGGCGCAATTTGCGATATCGGGCTCGTGCGTTATCATAACTATGGTCACGCCCTCATCATTGAGAGCTTTGAACAGCTCCATCACCTGCTCGCCCGAGGCTGTATCAAGGGCGCCCGTGGGCTCATCGGCGAGAAGGAGCTTGGGAGAATTGACGATAGCTCTGGCTATGGCTACGCGCTGCTTCTGGCCGCCTGAGAGCTGGGTAGGCTTAAAGAGCATACGGTTCTCAAGGCCGACCTTTCTCAGGGCTTCTTTGGCTCTTCTTCTGCGCTCTTTTTTGGGAACTCCGGCATAGAGGAGCGGAAGCTCCACATTTTCAAGGGCGGACTGTCTCGGAAGGAGATTGAAGTTCTGGAAAACGAAGCCTATCTTCGCGTTTCGTATCTCGGAGAGCTTTTTGTCATTTGCGGACATGATATCGGTGCCGTCAAAGTTGAAGGAGCCGCGGCTCTGCTTGTCAAGGCAGCCGATGATATTCATAAGGGTGCTTTTGCCCGAGCCCGAGGGTCCCATGATCGCGACATACTCTCCCTCACTGACGGAGAGGGTTATATCATGGAGGACGGGGACGGCTTCTTTACCCTGATAATAGTCTTTATAAATGTTTTTTATCTCAAAGATCACGGCTTATCCCTCCGCTGCATCTGCGGCATCATCGGTAAGAGAGCCGGCATCTTCGGCATATGAGTCATCTTCTGTATCTACAGTGCCGTAATACTCATCGAGGTAGGCTTCGAGTTCCTCATCGGTCATCTGCTCAAGGACCTCAGGATCGATATCTGCAAAGGGATCATCATACTCGATCTCTTCTCCGTCTTCATAGATGTCGTTGTCCTCACCCTCATAGAGGAAGTCGTCATCGCCCTCACCGTAATCAAGGTCATTGGGGGCTACAGAGACCTCGGACTCATTCTTGGTGGCGGTCATGCCCTCCTTTATGTAGGAAGAGGGATAGGCTATATAGTCGCTCTCTTTAAGGCCGCTTTTTATCTCAACATCGCCGTTTTCATCGTCCTTTTTGCCGAGAGTTACCTCGCGCTTTTCTATAAGGCCGTCGCTGTCCTTCGCCCACACGTAGGACTTGCCGTCCTTGGTGATGACAAAGTCGGAATAGAGCCAGATGCCGTCCTTGTCGATACGCTCCTCCTGGCCGTAATCAAGCTCTGCGAGAAGGTGCTGGCCGAGCGTCAGGGCTTCGGGGTCTTCGGGATCGACATAGAAGGTATAGGACGAGGAGTTTGACATTCCGTCATCCTCGCCGTTATCCATTGAATACATATCATCCTGCTGTGCCGCAGGCTTATTTTCTATCTTGGAGACGGTGCCCTTCATAGCGGTATCGTCTACCCTTGAATGGAGGATAACGGGGCAGCCCTCATAGAGGTCACGCAGGTTCTGTTCATTGACCTTGCCCTTTACTCTGTAGGCGCCCTCGGCGGTTATCTTCATTATGACGTCTGCGCCCTGCTCGATAAGCTCCTCAGAGGATTTGAGGTCTGTGACGGTGCCGTCAGAGGGGGCGGTCACATAGGCGTTCTCCTTGCTCTTTTCAAGCTTTGCAGCCTCGGCGTCCTTGGTTTTTTTGTCAAACTCATTGGAGGCATTCTCGCTCTGGAGAGAGAGGATCTGTGTATTGTATGAGATGACGGCATCGGAATTGGCGTTCTTTTTCTCGGCCTCGAGCTGCTTTATCTGGGCGTTGTTCGAGTCTATCTGCGCCTGCAGCTTTTCGGCTTCGAGCTTGGCCTGCTCCAGCTGGAGATCGATGCTCTCTATATCATAGGTGAGGAGCTGGTCGCCCTTCTGAACGGTGTCGCCCTCCTTGACCAGGATCTGGTCAATGGTCTTGCTGGTATCGTATTTTACATCTGTTGAGGCCTGTGCTTCCACCACGCAGGAAAATCTGCTCATGGAGACATCAAAGCCGCCTGCAGTGTTAAGGTCCTCGACCTTCTGGACATAGACCTTGGTCTTGCTGAGCTCACTGTTTTTAGATAGCTTCTTCCACGCGAACCAGCCGCCGGCACCTGCTGCACAGATGACGGCTGCCGCTATCACTGCGGTTACTGCCTTTTTCTTGACTGACATATCATTACCTCCGTATTATGACAAACAAAAATGCCTGACCGTTAGCTCACGGGCAGACATACAAAAACCGGACGCAGTTTATCCCACCGTGCCCCGAAAGATCTTTAAGTCTTCGTTCAATTTTTCGTTTTGTATGTCTCTTTATCTCTATATCGTATTATAACACTAATTTTGCGTTTGTCAAGAATTTAACAACGGTTTTTTTACCCGAAATTGCCTTTTTGCGCGATTTTTCAGGAGACTGTCACAAAAGGGATAAAAAAAGAGAGCAATTTGTATAAAAAACTGTTGACAAAACCTGCTGTTTTGGTGTATTATTATAGATGTAGGAGATAAGAGGCAAGAACGCCTGTGCTGTTTCTGAGGCCTCTTTGATCTGACATCTAGCATCTAAAATGGAGGTTTTGACAATGGCAGAGTTTTTCAAGGATATCCCGAAGATCAAGTATGAGGGAAAGGATTCTACTAATCCGCTTTCGTTCAAGTACTATGATCCTGACAGAATGGTAATGGGCAAGCCTATGAGAGAGCAGCTGAAATTTGCGCTTTCATGGTGGCATACAATGGGCGGCGACGGCACTGATATGTTCGGTGTGGGAACTGCTGACAAGAGCTGGGGAGAGCAGTCTCCCGAGGCAAGGGCTAAGGCTAAGGTAGATGCGGCTTTTGAGATAATGGACAAGCTCTCGATAGACTATTTCTGCTATCATGACCGCGATATTTCTCCTGAGTACGGCGACCTGAAGACTACTAACGAGAAGTTTGACGAGGTTATAGCTTACATCGCTGAGAAGATGAAGGCTGACCCTTCAAAGAAGCTTCTGTGGGGCACGGCTAAGTGCTTCGATCACCCGAGATATATGCACGGTGCAGGAACTTCACCCTCTGCTGATGTGTTCGCTTATGCGGCTGCTCAGATAAAGAAGGCTATTGACTCCACTATCGCTCTCGGCGGCAAGGGCTATGTTTTCTGGGGCGGAAGAGAAGGATATGAGACTCTGCTCAACACTGATATGGGTCTGGAGCTTGACAACATGGCGAGACTTCTCAGACTGGCTGTTGACTATGCCCGCTCAAAGGGATATGACGGAGACTTCTACATAGAGCCTAAGCCTAAGGAGCCGACAAAGCACCAGTATGACTTTGACACCGCTACGGTCATCGGCTTCCTCAGGAAGTACGGTCTTGACAAGGATTTCAAGATGAACATAGAGGCTAACCACGCTACCCTTGCACAGCACACCTTCCAGCACGAGCTGAGAGTTGCAAGAGACAACGGCTTCTTCGGTTCGATAGACGCTAACCAGGGCGATGCTCTGCTTGGCTGGGATACTGACCAGTTCCCGACTAATGCTTATGACGCTACGCTTTGTATGTACGAGGTGCTCAAGGCAGGCGGCTTCACAAACGGCGGTCTCAACTTCGACGCCAAGGCAAGAAGAGGCTCATTCACTCCCGAAGATATCTTCCTGAGCTACATTGCAGGTATGGACACGTTTGCTCTGGGTCTGCTGGCTGCAGAGAAGATAATCGAGGACGGAAGGCTCGACAAGTTCGTTGAGGACAGATACGCTTCCTGGACAACAGGAATAGGCAAGGATATCATCGACGGCAAGGTGAACATGGAAGACCTTGAAAAGTATGCTCTTGAAAAGGGCGAAGTAACAGACTCGCTCTCAAGCGGAAGACAGGAGTACCTCGAAAGCGTACTCAACCAGATCTTATTCACACTGTAAGGATCTGAAAGGGAATTTGATAGTTTAGCGAAGGGGCGTCCTCCGGAATGAGGGCGCCCCTTGTGCTGGTTTTCTGGTGGGGAAGAGATAGAGTTGAAGAGTTGACAAGAGGT
>CACXFU010000082.1 GCA_902767035.1 uncultured Ruminococcus sp. | reverse complement strand
TTTCAGACGGCATCCCCCCCGCCTCAGGCGGAGGGATACTGTGCAATACTATTACAGATCCGATGAAAGCTATATAAAAATAAAAAACGTCCGCTGCAGAAGCAACAGACGCAAAAGGGTGGGTAGTGAGATTCGAACTCACGGTCTTCAGTGCCACAAACTGACGCGTTAGGCCAGCTACGCTATACCCACCATACACTTATGAACCGAACCACACCAGCACAGCTCTCAGCCGATGAACAAAACTGCCTCATACCATAACAACAGTCTCGTGCCAAAGCACCAGAAACTTAGCCGGCCAGCCCGGGAAATACGCCATGCGGGATTCGAACCTGCGACCTACCGCTTAGAAGGCGGTTGCTCTATCCAGCTGAGCTAATGACGCATAAAACAGAGCGGGTGATGGGAATCGAACCCACATGGCCAGCTTGGAAGGCTGGAGTTCTACCACTGAACTACACCCGCTTGGTCTCAATTGACGATAAACATTATATCATATCAGGCTCGACTTGTCAAGAGATTTTTTCAAAAAAATCGCATGGCGGCCATTTTTGTAAATAACCGCCTCATTTTTGTTTTTTTCTGCTCTTGATTTTATTCACAATAACGTCCTTGTACAGAAAGCCGAAAATAGCCGCGATAAAGCCGACCCCGACGAGCACTATCACAGTTTTGAAATTGCCCTGCTTCATATTGCTGCCCATTATGGTCGAGAGCATTATCGCAGGCAGCCTGCATGGCATAACGTAGGTGAAAAAGTCCTTCTTGCTTATGGGGGTGAGGGGGACGAGGTATGAGATAACGTCTTTGGGTATGCCGGGAATGATGTAGAGTATCATCAGCACGGTCGTGAGCTTCTGCTCGTTCTGGAGAAACCTGAACTTTGTGAGGTTTTTCTCATCGACGAACGCCTCTACCACAGGTCTGCCGAACTTTTTCACTATCGCGAAGATCGCAAGTGTTCCTAAAAGCGTTCCGAGGAACGAGAGCAGACCTCCGAAGAACCAGCCGAAGAGGAGTCCTCCGACGACCTGTATCGGTGGGATGACAGCGATTATCACCTGCAGCGCCTGAATAGCCGTGAACACGATGATCCCGACAGGGCCGCTGTAGCCGTCAAGCGTCTTTTCAAGGGCTCTGAGCCCCTTTTTGCTTGACAGCGCCTTTATCATCGGAATGCTGAGGGCAGTCGCAAGGGCTATCACGGCGACGAGCATTACAAGCGTGATGATCTGAACTTTTCTTTTCTGTTTAGCTTTCAGCCTGCGCTGCTCTTCATCAACGGCAGCCTGAATGTTGTTTTGTTCTTCCATACTTTATCCTTTGTCCGTGGATCACTTTCTCTTCAATATCTTCTTCCTGAACCACTTGGTATATACGTCTGTCATCTCGCCCAGGGCGAAGTCGTATACCGGCAGCACCATGTTCGCAAGCAGCCACAGCACCAGCGGCGCGTACTTGCCGAAGCGCTCCAGCCCCTCTATCATATCCACCGTTGTGAACAGGTACCGGAAAGCAAGATAGAAAAGCACTATCGCTATATTATAAACCAGAAATTTTATCATTATCCTGATCGGCTTCCTCACGTTCCGGTCAAGATAATATTTAAGTATCGGGTAGTACCCCATAAACAGTATGAACAGGAGCGATGCCTCATAGTTCGGCGTCACGAATATGCACAGCAGGCTCACGCTGCAATACGTCGCCATTGCCCACGCTATGCTCGTCTCCACCACCATTATCACCATCATAAACCCTGCAAACGCCGGTATGGTGTAGTCAAGCAGCGGCAGAAATCCGCTCATGAACATTGCCCCTAAGCACACCGCCGAGCATATCCCTCCCAGCGCTACCTTGAACGAGACCTTGTTACTCATACTTACAGCCTAACAGCAGGGTATGAGGTCTCCGCCCATACATTCACAGCAGCAGTCTGCCAGACAGAGCGACGTGCAGCAGTCACAGCCTGACATACCGCCTGTCCTGTTCGCCTGATAAGGGTTGCCTGCCATATTGCCCTGCCGCTGAGACACCATATTCCTGTACGCTGCCTCATACTCCTGATTAGAGGGATCCATGCTGGTCGCCCTTGCAAAGTTCGTCAGGGCTTCATTAAGCCAGCCCCTCTTGTAGCATACTGAGCCTTTGAGGAAAAACCACTCGGCATTCCTGAGGTTTGCAGGGACGCCGTTGAGCACCTGCTCAGCCGTGGTAACATTGCCGCGCTGTATAAGGTCTCTCACCTGATAGCTGTCAAAGGCACTGTTATAGGCCTGAGAGCCGTTATAGCCGGTCGAATTGTATGAAGCGTTGCCGCGCCTTTGCGAGATCATGGTATCATACGCTTCGTTTATCTCCTCCATTTTCTCGGCAGCAACGTCCTTCAGAGGGTTATCCTCATACTGGTCGGGGTGATACTTTCTCGCCAGCTTTCTGTAGGCTGACTTTATCTCCTCCTCAGTTGCGTTTCGTGATACTCCCAGTACCTTGTACGGATCTTTGTTCATATCAACTTTCCTTTCTGCCCGAGCTTACCCTCCTGAACGAGGCTTTCAGGCCAAGATAGATTATATTGTCGGTGATGTCTTTATATCTGAGCTGCCCCAGCGCAACATACGCCTCCGAGAGCGCTCCGAGGGTGAGCATTATGCTGTCCCTGCAACAGGCCTTTATCTGCTTTTTCATCTCACTGCCGCAGCCGTTTTTGCAAAACA
>CACXFU010000081.1 GCA_902767035.1 uncultured Ruminococcus sp. | reverse complement strand
TATCCGAGCACGGCTTTTAAAGCTGCGGCCGATGTGCTGATGGATCCGCCGGAAGGACAGGTGAACGTTTCGGAGAAGAAGATAGGTGTCACCAATCTGGCCGAGTTCGATATCAGAAACGAGGACGACGGATACATAAACTCTTTCGATATACGCGGCACGGACTATATTGCCGATATCGTGAAGAAATCAAGCATAAGCAAGAAGGCGCTGGGTGAGAGAACGTCTTACATCGGGCAGGACAGCAATGTTTACAAGAGTGAGAACGATACTCTGCTCGGTCAGTACAGGCTTGCGTGGATGACGACTATGAGCGAGCTTGCTGATGGCGTTGAGAAGCCTGACGGCACGATAGACAACAATGTTCCCGTAACGCAGCAGTCGGGTGTGTTCTATGACCTGCTGCCGGAGCACTGCGATATTCTTGAGGACAGCATCAACGTTTACTGCAATGCAGGCACCAATATAAACACATCTACCGCTTCGCTGCCTTCGTCTTCGTTCAGGCTGCGCGAGAAGATAAACAATTACAACAATTCCGGAAGGAAGCTTGTTGTGATAGAGATAGACGCGCCGTGTACCCAGAGCTATACGGTGACATACTGCACTATCCATTCACATGACGATATTCAGGACTACGGTTCAACGGTGCTCAATACCGTTGCATATCAGACGGGCAACCCCGACATAGGTGACGGCTTTGCCGATGACGGCGGCAACTATTCTGTCACGATGTCGAAGTACATCAAGGGGCTTGACCCTGACAACGGGAATGCAAAGAGGTTCATCTACGCTGAGGCTACAGAGGATATACTTGCACTGTTCCCGACATCTTCGGGTATCTACAAAAAGGTTGCGACCGATTCAGCTCCGACGTTCGGAAAGTCGGGCACGGTGCGCAATAATGAGGAGTATACCTACAATATCCGTATGCAGAATGACTCTGCGACAAGGGCGACAGATATCGCTATACTTGATTCGATCGAGAACTACAGGACTCTTGACTGGGAGAGCGACCCTGAGAAGGCTCAGATAAACAAGGGTATCGGCAAGGACCGTGACTGGACGGGTACTCTGCAGAGGATAGATATGATGGGGCTTCGCGACAAGGTGGAGAAATACCTTGTGAGCGAGAGGACTGCTTACTATTATGAAAATCCTGATGAGATGAACTTTGGCGGCGGCACTGACGATGATAGGAGAGCGGCTGCTGCTGCAAAGGCACAGAGCATTGTTGACGGTAGCGGAAATACTGAGTATGCGCTTGATAATGTACTGAAGGTAATGGTATATATCGGCGGTGATACGCAGTATGATGAGGACGGAATTATAAGATATGAAGATGTGGTGAACCTTGAAAGCACTGCATATTCTGACAGTGATGACCGTCAGTATCTGCTGAAGGCGATACTTGACCCGTCTCAGATGATAGATGATGAAGATCACAGGGCTCTCAATGAGACGGCAAAAAAATGGAAGACTGTTGCGATCGACTATGAGACAGGAAAGCCAACTGACGATACTGATCTTGCAGAGGCATCTGCGCTGATAGTTTATATCAATGACCGTTTTGTGCTCGACAAGGGTGACAGTGTGTCGTTCAATGTGATAATGAAGGCGCCTGACACGGTCGATTCAAGCAGTAAGCTGCATTACGGTGATGAGCTGGACAACGGAGGCACACAGCCGCTTGTTCCTCACCCGACGACCTATAACAACGTTTACCGCTCGTTCAGATCGAGCAACACAAAGAATTCACAGAACAAGTACACATATTTCTACACGCACTATGACTACACGCAGCTGAGCTACACCACTGTTGGTGATCTGAGCTTCTCAAAGGTGGATTCGGAGGAGCAGACTGACAGGCTCGAGGGCGTTGAGTTCAGTCTGTCGGGAACTTCCGATTACGGCACGCCTTACAATATAACTATGACGTCTGATGCGAACGGTGTGGTCTCATTCAGAAACCTTGAGCGCGGAAGATACACGCTCATAGAGACGCAGGCAGATGCTGACCATATCACTAACACAAAGCCGAGGATAGTTGAGGTTGACTTCCGCGGAAGGTTCATGTTCGTTGATGTTGACGGCGAAGAGGTGCAGAGAGAGTTCGTATATGACAGAAACGGCAACCAGGTATTCGCTGATAATGACCCTGATTTCCCGCTGTATTCGTATACGCTGACGAACGAGCCGAGATATCACGGGGAGTTTGAGTTCAGGAAGGTTAATTCGCTGAAGGGCGAGGACAGTGAGTATTCGGGTGCGCAGGGTGCTGTGTTCACGCTGGAGGGTACATCGGATTACGGTACTACATACGGCGGAGAGCAGGACACTGAGGGCAGGTATACCCAGACGAGCGGCTCTGACGGCACGGTAAGCTTCGGGGATATTGAGGCAGGTACCTATACTCTCACTGAGATAAGGCCTGCGAACGGCTGTATGCAGCCGCAGTATACGAAATACACTGTGAAGAGCACGGGAAGCGATGAGATCACTTTCACTATCATTCCTGTTGATGCAGGAAATGATCTTCTCAGTACAGATAAGAGCGGAGGATATTGCATAAGCAATACGCCTATGGCGGAGCTTGACCTTTTGAAGGAGGATTCTGTCACGCTCAATCCGCTTGGTTCGGCAGAGTTTACTCTTACTGCTGAGACGGGCTCGGCGGCTGCAAGGCAGATAGAGCTGACGCCTGAGTTCTACAAGAGCAGGGGCTGGCAGAAGACCGAGGAGGGCTGGCAGATAACGTCTGAGGAAAAGGGACCTCTCGGGGAATACTGGATAAGGTATCTGCCTGTAGGTAAGGACGGCAAGGCTGACTTTACCCTCGTGGAGAGCGTTGCGCCTGTGGGACATGAGCCGCAGAGTGCATCGTATGATGTGTATGTTGAGCCGGTGGAGAACGGTGAGGAGAATTTCGTTATAACTGTGAGCGGCTGTGACTATGCGCAGAAGACAAAGAGCGGCGACTACAGCTATGAGAATGTGACGGCCGAGAACGCGGATTTTGTAAGGGTGCTGAATGACCCCTCATATAAGACGAAGAAGACGCTTATAAAGTCATGGGTGGGCGGTGTGCCTGTGAGCGGTAATTTCCCGTCACTGCACCTGAGCTCGAACGAGCCGGACTTTGTGCCTAAAAAGGTTACGATAAGCACAGCGTTCAAGAACAGTATACTTACGGCGAACAATAAGAATATCTTCAACGGAAAGTTTGTTCAGGTGGGCAGCTCTGACGGTCTTACGAACTGCACGGCGACTACTGCTGCTGAAGGCAAGAGCGACGATGAGGAAGGCCAGATATGGTTTAAGTTTGATAATGATGTGAACAGCCCGACTTACGGGAGCGTGCTTTATTATACTGATGCGAATGTGATATATCTGCCGATAGATTGTTCAAATTTCTTCTCTGGTCTGTCATATTCAGAATTTGATGAGCTTGACCTCTCAGGATTTGATTTCAGCAAGGTTAAGGACATTTCTTGTATGTTTTTGAACAGTGCGGTTATAAAAAGCATCAAGTTCCCGACAATAGAGGAACTGAAGGTCAATAAATGTAATGGTGTTTTTCAGGGCTGTAAGGCACTTGAATCCCTCGATCTCAGCTGGCTCGATACATCTGAAGTAACAGATCTGAGCTATATGTTCTATGACTGTCAGGCGATAACTGAGATCATTACAGACCCGGTTAAATTCACAACAAACAGCGATTTGACAACAGTTGAGAAATTCCTGGCGAGATGCGGCTTCCTTAAGGGCTTTGGTACAAGATATGATATAGATAACGGTATCATAAACCTGTCGGGATTTGGCGAATGCCCGAAACTGACAAATATGAAAAACTTTTTTGGCGGCGCTTGGAACGGCAGCAATTATGTTCCTAACGGCCAAGATAAGTATTATTTGATAAATACGATCGATCTGTGTCATTTTAAACCCAGTCTGGATTATGCTAAAACACCAGATATGTGGGTATTCCATCGTATCAGACCTGCCAATGGCGTAACTATCTATGCAAGAGATTGGGATTATACAAAACCGGCTAATGAGATTACAAAAAGATTTGTATACCAATCAGATATTCTGATCAATGGTGTAAAAACAACGGTATCAGAAAAAAGTGCAGCGATACTTGTTATAAAGACCGATGAAAACGAAGGTATTTTCACAGACCCCACTTTGTCTCCTAATTACAGCAATCCTGTAGGCAGAAGCGCCCTCGCCGGCAGAAATGCGGCCGGTTCGGTTCAGCTGCAGGCTGCCGGAGACGGTGACGAGGGCACCGAGGTGACGTTTGAGGACAGCTATCCGCCTTACTTCTCAAAGATCGGCGACGTTAAAGTATCGAATGCTAAGGCCGGCGCCGAGGACGGTGTCACCTTCGGTTATCAGTACGATACGCCCGAAGATATCGAGATACCCGCTGGCGACGAGGCAAGCGTTGAGGTGACCGAGGTCATCACACTTGTTGTGAAGAAGACCGTTGACGGAAAGGTATACACTCAGAATTATGAGTACAACGGCCCTGAGGTAAAGGCAGTCTGGAAAAAGAATGCCGGAAACCAGTGGGAGTGCGAGTTCAACGTTCTTGACAACACTGCTGTTATGTATGCGTGGGAGTCAGACTATCCCGGTTACACCAGCGAGCAGACATATGAGCATACGCTTGAAACTCAGAACGAAGACGCTGACACGCAGGACCCCAATGCGGTGATCTCCAATGTCAAGGAGGGCGTGGACGTCGGCGGCCTTATAGTAGAGAAGCAGATCACGGGTCTGCTTAACGGTGCCGACCCAGATGATGAGTTCGAGTTTGTAGTGATGATGAAAAACGGCAATGAGAATTACGATCTTAAGCCGTTTACAAACGGTGTTTATGAGTTCAAGCTCAAAAACGGCCAGAAAAAGACGATCTCGAGTATCCCTGTGGGCTGCACATATACGGTCTACGAGAAGAACCCGAGTGCTTCGCAGAGCGGAATGTTCAGCTATGTCAGCGGCAATGTGTCCGTATCGACGCCGATAGTGAAAAACACATCTCCTACAGTGAAGATAACAAACAAGGCTGAGCGAACATCGCTGACCCTTTCAAAGACGGCACATCTCAATAAATATCATCTGACGGATCCTGCAACAGCCATAACCCTTGACAGCAGCGACCCTGACAAGCAAGCATGGGAGAGCCGCGAGTTCAGCTTTGATGTAAGCTTTACAGGTCTTATCCCCGGCGAGGTATACTCGTATACTGTTAATGGCGAGAGTGCAGCTTTCATCGGTGACACGACTACTGTAAGCGGTATAAAGCTTAAAAATGCTGATACTGTAGTGTTTAACGATCTGCCGGTGACGGCGCAGTATACGATAGTTGAGGACGAGAGCTTTGTAAACACTGTCAGTGATGATCTGAAGGATATATACACTGTTAAAATCGGTGATGAAGTTTCTGACGATCAGACGGCGGCAGGCACGCTCACTTCAACTGCTGAGACGGTGCATTTCACGAATATACGCGACCTTACGAAGCCTGAGACTGTAAGCCTTACGGTAAGCAAAGAGTGGTACCATGAGGGCAGGGCAGTGCAGTGGCTCGAATATGAGGGTGCGCCGACAAAATTCAGCAGGGACACTAACGGCGAGCTGTATGTTGACCCTGACAAGGGTGTATATATTCCTTATGTGACGCTTGATAACGGCGACAATAAGTATCTTGACCTTGATATCTCGTTCCCGTCGTTCCTGAACGTATATCTCGGGTACGGACTTTACGACCCTGAGCTCAATAATAACGGAGAGCTTGATGTGAATGATCCTGACAAGAATATGCTGCTGCTGCAGGGTGTGGATCAGAGACAGACGCTCAATGTCAAGAACGGCTGGTCATACACATACAAGGATCTGCCAAAGCAGGGAAGCATAGTTACGTATGAGACCTACACCGATGACAACGGCGAGGAACAGGTGAGAAAGAACGTTAAGTATCTCAATTACGTTTACTATGTGACTGAGATAATGCCAACTGGCTTCAAGCTGAAAAGCGAGGGAACCGCTGTTGACAGCTCGCTGAGCTACAACGCTAACCCTTACTATACCGAATCTGAAACGAGCTTCTTTGACAGGGATGCGTATTTTGATTTGAATGCTTATAAGTATACTGGTGTTTCAGATACTCAGTCTGTGGCGCTGAAAAACCAGACTATTCCTACCCGCAAGCTGTCTGTAGGTAAGCTTGCAACGGAAATTTCGGAAGCAGAGACAAGGATTATGATTTCACGATCAATTTTGTGGACGAGGACGGTGCGGCTCTGCACAATCTGGTAATGACGGTAGAGGATCTTGACGGAAATATCATTAATCCGACGAGAACGATAACGCTTGATTCAAACGGAAGCTATTCGGCAGCTATACCGCATAACACAAAGCTTATATTCAAGAATGTGCCTGTGGGCACAAGATACACGATAACGGATAATGACAAGAAGCACGGCTATGAGGTGTGGTCGAAGGAGTTTGACTTTGACCGTGATGAGCTGCCCGAGCTCGGAGACACCATGCCTGAGGGCTATTCCGAGAGAGAGATCATCATTGCGACGATGACTGAAAAAGATACGGGATATCTGTTTATAAACACGCTTACGGGCGATGTGCCGACGGGTATAGACATTTTGTCGGGTGTTCCTGTCATGGCGATGATCATGATCGGCGGCTGGCTTGGTTACAGCAGGTACAGACGCAGAAAGGCATCGGCTGAAGATGTGGCAGCATAGGAGCTGGAATTCCTGACACCGCCCTGAAAAAGCAGAGCGGCTGGCTATACTGTTTTTATTAGTACATAAAACGCTCTGCGGACAAATTAAGTTCGCAGAGCGTTTTGGTTATGTTCTTCTGACCGCGGCAAGCGCACCGGTAAGCGACGAGAGCAGTACTATTGCCACGGGGGCTTCCGAGCCGTCTATCAGGGATATGTAGTCAAGGCTGCGGAGCATGTTTTCTGTTTTGCCCACAGCTGCAAACATATAGGGAGATAGCTCAGGGATATAAAATGCCGCAAGTGACATCAGAGCGACCGCGCCCAGCGCAGAGAGGATATACTTTTTGACGGAACAGAGCTTTTCGGCCAGCAAAGCGAAAAGCTCATAGCAAAGCAAGACGCCCAGAAGCTGACGGACTGTTGTGAAAACACAGACCTGAACGATAGTGCCTCTGAAAGACAAGGAGCCGAAGCCTGTCACGCTCTGCAGTGATGCTGTGGTGTATTCAGCCCTGAAGAACGCGCCCGAGATTATGAGAAGTGACAGCTGCTCGGCTGCGCAGATAAGAGTAATCAGCAGGATCATTATTAGCTCTCTTCTCCGGCTGAAAGCTGCCCTCTCAGCTGAGAGGCATATCTGCCGCTCAACGCCCTTTTCATAGCTGTCAGCTTGCAAAACTGCGGTGAGCAGCATAACTATCACCGGCAGTATGCTGAATGATGATAAATAAAGGTATTTCTTGAATGGGTCGGGGTTCACGACCTCGGGGACGGCAAAGCCTGAATATTTGCGGCTGTTTTTTATGTCCTGAGGGATATCCATGCTGACTATGCCTTTGCCGTACAGGCCATAATTCCGGTAGCCCCTGACCTCAAAGCAGTGCTGGAGCTCTGACTGATAACGCATAACGGCGTTTATTTCGTTCTGATCTGTGGCGCTGAGAAATGCTGCGGACTGCTGCTCTGTGATGAAGTGCGCACGCTCTTCCAGTGTCATGCCCTCGCTTTGTCTGAGAAGGTCGTCGAAACGGGTTGAGACCTCAGTCGTCATATAGGGCGAGTAAGTCTCGCTTTGTATAGACCGCAGGCCGATAAGTCTTGAAGCCGCGATCGCAAGGAGCACAAAGATAAGCACCGGCAAATGATACCTGAACGTGTTTCTGAGCTGCATACTAAACATAAGCTCTCCTCCTTTCAGACAGGAGTACCGTCAGAAGAAGGCAGGCCAGTGCAAATAAGATCATAACGGCACAGAAAACGACCGGTATCTGCATCGGAGTGCTGCTCAGATCAATGAAGTTTATGTCCCTGCTCATTTTTGAGATATCACAGGAGAGTATCTGACCAGCGGCGCCGCCTATTCGCCCTGCCGCTCTGAAAAGCACTGCTGTCAGCCCCGAAGCGAGAGCCGATAAGATCACCTTGGCGCTAAGCAGGGAAAGAAGCATCGAAGCTGCGCAAAGGGCAAGCAGATGGATAAGCTTCAATGCGTACATATACATAATAAAGCCGCCGAAGCTGAGGGGAAGATGTGAAAGCTCATACCCTTTGAGATACTGGACGGGCATTGACAAAATGCCGCCACCCGATGAAATGACCGCAGCTGCCGCTAGTGAGAAATACCAGAGCGTAAAGAAGGCAGCGCTCTGCAACAGACCGACAAAGGCTCTGGCTGCGGTAAACTTTTTAGGACCGGTCGCTGTGGCTTTTATCGCGGCGAAGCGCCTGCTCTGAAGCTCTGAGGAAAAGAGGGGGAATGTCAGCATAAAAATGCCAAGATAAGAGATAAGCTCTGAAGACATAAAGTCAGTGAAATTATCCGCTGCCCTTGTATCATAAACCTTGTCTGCGTTTTCTTCATTGATGAGAACCTCGGTATAATCGTCGGTCATTTTTTCAGCGGTCCTGAGAGAGAACTCATCAGTGACGCCGCGCCTGATGTTTCTGCTGTAGCCCTCTGTGCGCTCGGTTATTAGCTTACGGCTCACGGCCTGAGAGAAGAGCTGACTGCTCATGAGTGTATAAACGCTGTTATACGATGTGCTTTCCGATCGGGCTGCTATTATCTCATCTACCATACTGTCAGGCAGAGGGGCAGGAACACCGTTATGCTTATGAGAACTGATATATTTATCGGCTCTGGAATAGATCTCCCTGGTGTTGTCTGACAGGGCAGTGCTCTGAGCCTTTGAGATGATGAAGCCTTCTTCGGCGTTTGAAAAGGAAGATAAGATATTATCATAATTTTCTGCTGCGGCGAAGCTGTTATGATACGAGACCGACATAAAGACCATAGATGCGCACAAAAGCCCTGCCGTGATCATAACGGTGGGCTTTATTGCTTTATTGAGGATAAAAACAAACAGATTCACGCAGTATCACCGCCTGTAAAAATGTCCTGCCGGAGCTGGCCGCAGAAATACAGATCGTTAAGCGTTGGAGGGGACTGGACTGCATTAGGAGTTGGTCTGTTTTCTGAGACCGTTTTGGCATTTGTGTCTTCAAAATAGACCTGTCTCAGCGGTATCATCGAAAGCTCTTCACGGGGTATGCTCCAGATAAGACCCTCTATCCTTTTGCAGAGGCTTTCGGGGCAGTCATTGGCAATGACCGAGCCCTTATTGAGCACAACTAGCCTGTCACAGATAGTGTCAATGTCAGATACTATATGGGTCGAGATGATGATGACGGAGCTGTCTTTAAGCTCCATCATTATCCGTTTGAACTGCTCTCTTTCAAAGGGGTCAAGCCCTGCAGAGGGTTCGTCGAATATCAGTATCTCGGGGCTGCCCATTATCGTCTGCGCTATCGCGAGGCGCTGCTTCATTCCTCCTGAAAAGGAGCGAATCTTTTCGTTGATGTTGTCAGACAGGTTCACAAGCTCCAGAACACGTTGTATCTCGCTGCCGATGAGTTCTTTCGGAAGGCCTTTCAGCAGGCCGGACATTTCAAGATAGTCGTGAGCAGTATAGCCGGGATAAAAGGGCTGAGACTGGAACTGATAGCTGAGCCTTCTGCGGTAGTCCTTTCCCATTTTAAAAACGTCCTGCCCGTCGAGATATACGTTTCCGCCCGTTTTAGGGATAACTCCCGAGATGCAGTTCATAATGGTAGTTTTGCCTGCTCCGTTGGGGCCTAGAAAGGCATTTATACCGGTGCTGAATTCGCAGGTGATACCGCTAAGAGCAGTTTTTCTGCCGTATTTCTTTACAAGCCCTTCGACCCGAAGTATACTCATTGCTGTCCTCCGATATCTGCATTCTGCATAGTTTTTTCTATCTCCAGCTGCTCTTCCTCATAGGTCTTATAATCCCAGTCTCCGACCTCGATCACCTTTTCCGGCTCGAGATCTTTGCCGATAAGATACAGCCTTCTGTCATCGGCCAAGTTGTAGGTAGAGATCATTATGCTGTTTTCATACTCGCTGAATATCGTCATAAAATCTATATACTCAAAGCCGAGAGGATAGTTTTTGTTAAAGTATTCTTCGTCGAGTATCTTAACGGGTTTGTTGTTCTTGTCAAGGTAGTAGAGGCCGTACTGATACCACTGAGAATTTTTGCGGTGCTCCCTCAGCAGGACGATCATTTTGCCGTCCCATTTCTGAAAATAGCGCACGTAGGTCTCATCGGCAAAGGTACAGATGTCGGTGCTTTCGTTTTTTGATACGTCGTAGCAGCGAAGCTTGTTATCATTCACCGAGTAATACACCTTGCCGTCGGCAGGGAAGTACATATAGGGCGTGTTCTCGCTGACGGAAGATACGACATCTGTCTGCGTGTCGGTGACGGCAGAAGTGTCAGACATTCTGGCATAGAAAAGGTGCTCTGTGTCGGTGCTCTCTCTGAGCCTTGTGAAATATATCGTATCATTGTCTATATAGTAGCTGTCTGCGCAGACAAGCTGCTCGGCCTTGCCGGTGCCGATATCATATGAGCATACATAATAGGAATTGCTGAAGCCGTTCTCGTCGGTATCTCCGCTGACGAAATGCCCCTGCGTAAAGAAGAGTTTTCCGTCGCTGCTCACGGTCATACGGTCTATCGCATCGGCGCTGTCGTCGGGAGAGTAGATCTCCTCGGTATCGCCTGTGTTGTAATCTATCCTGATGATTGAGTAGGCTTCGGAATTGTCAGCGGAGTTATAGAGCATCTCCACCGCGTAGATATATCCGTCATACAGTGAACAGTCGGACACAAAAGCATTGTCAGGTACCTTGGGCGTTATAGTGGCTGTTGTGCCGGTCTCGGTATCATACTCGATAAGGCTGCTGCCGACCCCGTAGTATACAAAGCCGTTTGAAAAGGCCATATCCGACTCTGCCGGCGCCATAAGGCTTGTAGGTGATGCCTGAAGATGGCCGGCCTTAGCTGCTTCATTGACGGGCTTTGAAGCTGGTTCTTTTTTGCCGCAGGACGAAAGCATCAGTGCTGAGAACGCCGAAAAGACGATGAGTACTGACAGAAGTTTTATTTTACTCATATTGTTTACCTTTCCGCTGCATCTTGGCAGCTTTGATATAACGGTCTGAGCGCTTTAAAATATATGTGTGAAAAAAAGGCGCTTTTGTTGCAAAAAGATAAAAAACCGGAAAAGTATACAAAGCTGACTGGCACAGATTGGCTATATTAACGTAAAATGGGTCGGGCATAAAAATAAGCGCCTTCGTTTTCACGAAAGCGCCTGTCTTAGTGTTGGTTGCGGGAGCAGGATTTGAACTTGAACAATTAGCTGTTATCCCGCATATTTACGTAGTTTTATTCCTTGCGTGGCATCATTTGTGGCATCTGAATTGTATAGCTCATTAAAATAATCATCTATCGTTTTGTCAACTTTAAGACGATCGTAATCGAATGTCTGTTGATAGACCTGCTTTAGCGTCGATGTGTTCGACCAGCCGCCACGCTCCATTGCATAAAGATCAGGTATACCCAGAGAGGCCATAACACTTGCGTTAATGTGTCTGAGATCATGAAATGAAATTTTATACCCGGCCTCTTCTATCTTCTTAACAAACTTGCCGTAGATCTGACGCCTGGTAAACTTGATAATGGGCTTATCCGGCTTCGCTTCCTCTGCCTCGATAAGCCGGAGCAGGGGCTTTGCCAGTCTGATCTGCCTGTTGCTGTTGTAAGTTTTCGCATTTTCCTTGGTAAGCGTTTCTGTGCCAAAGGTGACTGTCACTCGGTTGATAGTCAGAATATCACCTTCAATATCATTTTTTTGTATTCCAACGATCTCGGACATTCGCAGTCCGCACCACACGGCAAGCAGCACAGGTATTTCTATTTCGGACCCTTTAAACGTATCAAGAACGACCTGAGCTGTCGGGAGTCGTTTGAACTTCTTGACTTTCTTAGGCAAAGTGATCTTGCTGAGCTTAATATTGACGTCATTATAAGCGATCACAGCCGTGAACAGCCCATATATATTATGTACTGTTTTAGGCTCCTTCTGGATCGTCAGCTCATTGACCCAATCCTGAACGATCTGAGGGGTGAGCTCATCAAGCCCGATGTCTTTGATCCTGTCCATATTTCGGGCAAGCATACCTTCGTAAAGATGGATAGTTGTAGGCGACAGCGTGACCCTACGAGCTTCAATGTAGTCTCTTGCGGCCTTTTCAAAGGTTATGATCTGCCCTCGTTGAGCGATGAGCTCTCTTTCGTCAAGCCATGCTTCGGCTTCACGTTCGATCAGCCGCTTACCCTTAGCAGATTTGTCTGTGCCTGTAAATGATTTGTGCTTTTTAGTGACTGGATCCAGCACGCGGATCCTCCAGTTTCTTGAAGGCAGTCTTTTAGCCTCCGGTCTTTTGAGTGCCATACTTTTACCTCCTTAATAGAAATCTTGACACGCTGATAAAAGTATGGTAGAATATACTTGTTCGGGATATATTGTACCATACTTTATATCTTTTCCGCCTTCGGTGTTGGTAGCGCCGGGGGCGGAGTTTTTTATTTGTCCTCAAGCATATAGTCAAAATGCCTGCGGTAGCGCTTCGGGATATTGATGCCGACCATTAAGC
>CACXFU010000080.1 GCA_902767035.1 uncultured Ruminococcus sp. | reverse complement strand
CCCCAGCCCCGAGCCAACTGAATGAGAATAGAACCACTGCTTTTGGCGGTGGTTTTACTTTTTTTCTGAGGGGTAACGTTTACATCGTCAAACGGCTATTGACATTTTTTATATTTATGTTATGATAATATCAGTACAGGCAATTGTGCCTTATTTGGAGGTTATTTTTATGAAGAACTATATGAAAACAGGTGCGGCTTTCTGTGCGGCACTGATGATGTCGGCGGCTGTTGGCTGCGGCAGTGAGACAGGCTCATCACAGAGCGGCTCAGAGGCTCCGACTGATTCAAAGGCTGCTACAACTACTACCGCTCCGATAGTTGAAGATCTCGGCAATCTAGATCTTTCAGACGTTACAAATGTTTACGATATCCCTGCTGACTTTTCCTTTACGGCAGAGGCTGAGGACGGAACGCTCGGCGGCGGCGCGGCTGTGCTCGATCAGGCATTCCTCGGTGACTTTACAGGCACAGGCTTTGTGTCGATCGCATCAGCAGGCGATGAGGTATCGCTCGATGTTGAGGTGCCTTCCGAGGGCAGCTACAACATAACTCTCAGAATGGCAGCAGATGCCGAGGGTATGAGCAACCTTATCACTATCGACGGAAATGCACTGACGTCATTTACCTCACAGAGCACAGACTTTTCCGATACTGTTGCCGAAAACGTGCTTATCTCATCGGCAGGCAGCCACACTATCGGCATCAGAGGAGACAAGGGCCATATCTATATCGACAGCATAACGATCACCCCTGCGGCAGCGCTCGATCTGTCTCAGTATAAGGTCGAGAACAAGCTTTCAAATCCGAATGCTTCCGACGAAGCAAAGAGACTTTTCAATTTCCTCACTGATGTTTACGGCAAGTATACCATCTCGGGTCAGTCTGCCGGCGACAACGAGGGCAAGGACTGCCGTGAGTTCAAGGAGATACTCAAGCACACCGGCAAGACCCCAGCTATCCTCGGCCTTGACGTTATGAACCTTGGCGTAAGCGCCGTAAATAAGGGCGCAGGCGGCGGAGATATGGTACCTCTGCAGGCAATGGACTGGGTAAACAATGAGGGCGGAATAGTATCGATGCAGTGGCACTGGTATCCGCCGGAGCAGTATATGGAGTATAACGGCGGTGCATGGTGGCAGGGCTTCTATACCGAGTATACAAACTTTGACCTTGCCAAGGCCATGAACGGCGAGGATCAGGAGGGCTATGATGCTCTCGTGGCTGAGATAGACAATATGGCTCAGCAGCTGAAGCCCCTTGCCGAGGCTAACGTGCCTATCCTGTGGAGACCTCTTCACGAGGCGGCAGGCGACCCTGACTGGCCTCAGAACCAGTGGTTCTGGTGGGGTGCAGGCGGAAAGGACGCATACATCAAGCTCTGGCAGCTGATGTATGACAAGTTCACAAATGAGTATGAGCTGAACAACCTTATCTGGGTATGGAACGCTCAGAGCCCGAGCTGGTATCCCGGTGACGATTATGTAGATATCCTCAGCTTTGACTGTTACCCTGCCGAGCACGATTATTCCTCTCAGAAGAACCGTTATGATCTTCTGAAAACGGCGACCCCGACGAACAAGATAATAGCAATGAGTGAGAACGGCACTATCTTCGACCCTGAGACTGCCTTCAATGACGGTACCAGGTGGGCATACTTTATGACATGGAACGGCGAGTTCTGCTTAAAGGACAAGCAGCTTTCAGGCCAGTATACCGAGATAGACCAGTGGAGCAAGGTCTACAACAGCGAGAGGGTGCTCACACTTGATGAGCTGCCGAACCTCAAGACCTATCCTCTTGATACAGAGTCCTTCCTTGCAGGCGGACAGTAAACAGAACAACAAAAATTATCCCGAAAGCGGTTACAGGCTGCTTTCGGGATAATTTTATCTGTGTTTGTCAGAAAAACCTTATATCGGCAGTAAGGTAATGCTCCGATTTGTCAAGGCAGGCGGATATCTCATCGCTGTCGGCATTGTTATTTAAAAGCTCCTCTATCTCAAAGCCCTTTCTGATCGGTTTGAGACAGCGGTAAAGCATCAGCGCATACTGTTTTTCTTCAGGTGAGTAATCATAATAGTCGGCAGTTATTTTCAGAACGCTTCGGATCATTTCTATCTCGCGCTCAAAGTCTCTCGAAAAGTTCTCTCTGAAAATATAATTGAGAAACACTTCTTTTCCGCAGAGGTTATAGTCAAACACTCCTGCAAACTTTCCTTCGTCATCTGTCAGCAGGTTTGTGGAGTTCAGGTCTGCCTGAAATACTGATGACGGCAGCTTGTGGTATACTTTTTCAAGCTCTGCTCTGTTTTCCTCCCAAAGCCTCCAGATGCGCTCTACCTGCTCTGTGAACTGTTCGGGCAGCTTATCGGCGAGGGCTTTCCATTCCTGTGCCTGCTCCGTCACCTCGTCTGTCTTGTCGCTGGGGCAGAATCTCTCAAACAGGCAATAGGCAGACGGAAACGGCGCATAGTCAAAGTGCTTTTGCGCGGCCTTAGCCGTCATTATCCATTTGTCCCGGGTGATATCCTCGCTTTCTTTAAACTCAGTGTCGCTGTTATCGCGGCGCTCTAGGATATTGTACTTTACAAATTCCTCGGCATAGGCTATACACCTGCGCCCCTTATAGCTCACATACGGGAAATTTCCCTCTCTGTCGCTTAGTATCTCCGGGCTGTAATACCCCAGAGCCTTGTATTCTCTTACCGTGCGCTGCCAGACCTTTATCCTTTCAGGCGAGGTAAAATCATTGTCGCTGAGCTTTATAACAAGCTTTTCGTTATCAGCGGCCGTGAATATGACAGCGTGGCGGAAATCCGCTTCTCCGCGGCCCGTATCCATCACTTCGGCAGCTGTCGGCTCCTTATCCGAAAACAGAGCGAATATATCTTTAAGTTCTTTATCCGGTGCTGACATCTGTACGTTCCTTTCTTTTAAACTTACACAAACCAAAAGCCCCCGCCGCACAGGCGAGGGCTCTGACACGGAGATATCTCCGTCTTATGTATTACTTGATGTAAGACTTGAACTCTTCGTTCTCTCTCTTGAGGCCTTCGATGTCGCCCTTTACCTGGCTGATCTCGATATCGAGCTTTTCCTTCTCGCTGCTGAAGCCCTTAGCCTTCTCCTGCAGAGCTATGATCTGAGAGTAGATCTCATCAGCCTGCTTGCCAAGCTCTATGGACTTGTTCTCCTTGTCTGCGATACCGAGCTGCAGCTCGTCGATCTTCTTGTTGTTCTGCTCTATCTGCTCCTGAGCAAACATACGCATTTTTTCCTGTGGGCTCATGATCTCTTCCTCCATATTCTTGCTGAAATTTGTTATTTCTTTCTTTTCCTCTTCGAGCTGCTTGGCTTCCTCTGCACGCTTAGCCATTTCCTCCTCTATGGAAGGCATAGTGGACTCGGGCGCAGGCTCTACCATGAACGCATCATCAAGCGATATCGGCTCGATAGAGGGCATTTCCGGTTCAACATCATCGTAACCAAGGTCGGGCACTATAAGCTCATCCATGGTCACAGGCTCCTCAGCCTTGAGGGTCTCTGTCGGCTTCGGAACATTGTTCTCAGCCGATACAGGCTCGGGCTCCTTAACAGGCTCGGGAGTTTTCACAGGGCTGGCATCAGCCGCACCTGTCTCAAAGGACGCGCTGCTGTTTCTCTTAGCAATGCTGTTTGCAATGCT
>CACXFU010000079.1 GCA_902767035.1 uncultured Ruminococcus sp. | reverse complement strand
ATATCCCAAAAGAACCGCCCGAGAGCTGCAACTCTCGGGCGGTTCGCTTGCATGTCCCTTTGAACATAGCATCCTTTGTGGTTGCTTGCATTATACCACACAAAGCACGATTTGTCAAGTGCGCAAAAAAGAGCCGCCCCGAAGGACAGCTCTCATTTTGTTTTTGAATTGGCTTTACACTCAATTACTGATTATGAAACAGTAGCACCGTTGAATGCAGTACCGAAGGTTCCGAGTGTATCAGGATCAGTGTTAGGATCAGGATACTGACCAACGTGACCGCCGTTTGTAGCCTGCCACTGAGCACCAGTGACGTTGAGCTCTGTGTCAACACCCCAGCAAGCCTTGCCTGCGCCGGAACCGTTGTCCTTAAGTGCATCGTAAACTGCCTTCTGAAGTGAGTTAGAAGCACTGGACCAACCGCTTACAGAACCGGAAGCAGCAACGATATCAGAGACAGCGCCGTCGCCTGCGATGATGTCAGCAGCCTGGTTGTTAGCTGTTGTGAATACGAGCTTAGCATTGGAGTTAGCGCTCTTCAGCTTAGCCTTCTTAACGTAGTTCATCATTGTAGGTACGAGGATAGCAGCCAGGATACCGATGATAGCGATAACTACTACGAGCTCTACGAGTGTAAAGCCCTTTCTGTTTGACTTTTTCATAGAAAATCCCTCCATAAAAATATAAATGTTGGTTTTGAGACCATCACAAGCCGAAATAAGTAACAGCCTCACCTTTTCGTCCTAAGGGTTAGTCACACCCTTTGGCTTGGTATTATAATAACACTTTCCGAACTGATTGTCAATAGTTATTAACACAAGTTTATCACTTTTGTAGGATTGCACAAACAGACAATTCAATATTTGTTAATTATTCTACCGAACTATATTTCGTTATGTAAATCAATGTTGATCGTTATATCATATATACGCTCCATCCAGAGTCTCTGTATCATCGAAGGATCAATAAGACCGGGATCTACCATATAGCTGTAGCTGCCGCCCTTTTCATCATAGAAGTACACGTCCGTCATTGTGACCTCTTTATCTCCTCTTGCGGCGGCGTCAGTGACTTTTCGCTCTATGGCTCTCTGCTTGGCATAATAGGGTATCGCACAAGCGACATTCTCAACTATCGCTCCTGCGCTGACGATCACGAATATACCTGTGAGGATCCCGACAAGCTTCAGGCTGAGCACCCTATGCGGCTGAGACAGTAAGGCTTTAAGCTTATTTAAAGGCTCTGACATTCTGCCGCTTTTAGTCGCGGTTTTATTCTTACCGTGCTTTCTGTTCCAGAAATAATAGCACACCAGCGCGAACACTCCGAGCACCTTAGCGGTCGATGAAATATAGTGATAAACAGCGATCATATTTCTTTTTCCGTAGATCAAAAAATACAAAAGCGGCACCAGAGCCATAGCAGCCGCTGCGAAAGGAGCTCTTCTGTACACCAGAGATATATAGCCCTTTGCAGTAAAGCCCACGCCTTTGCTTTTGCAGCCTACATAATATATCACTGCGAAAGCGGCAGCTATCACAAAAAGTGACAGGATAAGAAAGATGTCATTCTGTCGCGTCATCAGCCAAACCAGCACGAAAAGACCGAGCACGATCAGTGTGAGCCTCTCGCGCCGCTGTGAAAGATAGCTGTAAGTGGTCTCGTCAAGACCTTCTTTTATTATAATGTATGATCTAGCGGCAGCTATCGCAACGGATATACCCAGTATCGCCGAGGGCAGGAACGCAACTCTCTTGTAAAATGTTGCGCTGACGCCGAACGCTGTAAAACCTGCCAGAGATGTGACCGCAAATGACAGATCATAAAACAGGTCTTTTTTAAGCCTGGTGAACAGCACGACCGCATACAGTACCAGCAGCACCACAGCCCAGCCATAATTGCCGAACAGAAGTCTGAGGTAGCTGTATGACACAGAGAGCACATTTGAAATATTGAATGGTTCCCTGCCCCCTCTGTTTGCTCTTGCCATATTGCCCGGAGCGATCAGCACGATAAGCTCTCCGGCAGCACAGACTGCCAGCGAGATCAGGTATCTCGGCAGATGGCGCTTCTTTTTTTCGTCTTTTAAAAACCAGCAGAAAAGCAGAACACATATCATACCGCCCGTCACCTCATTAGTTGAAGCCGACAGCAGCATGACAAGATACATCACCGCAAGCAGGGGTCTGCTTTCTCCGTAAAAGAGCTTTTTCATCACCAGAAAGCACCCTGTCATCAGGGTCGCCGGCCAGAGGTAATTGAACGAGCCCGACAGCCAGAAAACGCTCGAGCCTATACTTGGCAAAGTGAGCGTGAACAGATACACGAGCGGCAGGAGCCACGGCACCTTTTCCCTCTCCTCCGCTGCGGCAATACGGTATATGAAGCAGCCGAGCAGGGCAAACACCAATGAATTGAGCACATTGAAAACAGCCTTGCCCATAAAGTTCAGTACAACGAACAGGCAGAAGTGGTTTACTACTCTTCCCCCGAAGGTCAGGTAATAATTCTTAGCCGAAAGCAGTACGTCGCTCATATCATTGACAGGCGTCTCATCGATCTCCGGCAGCATTGTTTTGTAAATACCCTCCCACTGAAAATCATAATCAGGCGAGTGAAGGATATATTTGAAACGCCAGTCATCGCAGAGATACCCTACCCTGGAATTCATTATGAGCATAAATATAAAAACAGCAGCAAATGCACATACATTTATGATGCGTACCTTTTTCATAATTACCTCCCTGCCGAAAAAGCCCCGCAACCGGCGGAGCTTTTTATCACGCTTTTATCAATATGCCTTGCCCCAGAGGACCATTTTCTTAGCAGGCTTTCCGCAGCACACGCAAACGTCGGAGATCTTCTCCTGATCGATAGGCATACACCTTGAACCCACGCCTGTGAGCTCCTTTACCTGATCCTCGCAGGCCTCTTCGCCGCACCACATAGCTTTTACAAAGCCGTCGCCCTTTTCTTCGAGCGCTTTGATGATCTCATCGGTGCTTGTGCAGGTGTAGGTCTTGTTCTCGCGGTTCTCAAGTGCTTTTTCATATATGCCCTTTCTTACCTCTTCAAGCTTCTGAGCTACCGTCTCTTCAAGCTCTGAAAGCGGGCAGAAGGTCTTCTCTCTGTTATGTCTCGTCACGATGACGCACTGGCCGTTTTCTATATCCTTAGGGCCGAGCTCAACTCTTACGGGCACGCCCTTCATCTCATACTCGGCAAACTTCCAGCCGGGAGACTGCTCGCTGTCATCAAGCTTTACGCGCACGCCTGCCGCTTTAAGTCTGCCGGCAAGCTCGTTCGCCTTATCAAGCACGCCCTCCTTATGCTGCTGAACAGGTATGATAACTGCCTGTATCGGTGCTACCGCAGGCGGCAGAACAAGGCCGTTATCATCGCCGTGCGTCATTATGATAGCGCCGATAAGACGGGTGGTCACGCCCCATGAGGTCTGGTGCGGATATTCAAGCTTGTTTTCACGGCTGGTGAACTGGATGTCGAACGCTCTCGCAAAGCCGTCTCCGAAATAGTGAGAGGTGCCGGCCTGCAGCGCCTTGCCGTCATGCATGAGGGCTTCGATAGCGTAGGTAGCCTCAGCGCCTGCAAATTTATCAGAGTCGGTCTTTCTGCCCTTGACTACAGGCATAGCAAGGTCGTTCTCACAGAAATCTGCATACACATTGAGCATACGCTCTGTCTCTTCTATTGCCTCCTCGGCAGTCTCATGGATAGTGTGTCCCTCCTGCCAGAGGAACTCACGCGAGCGCAGGAAGGGTCTTGTGGTCTTCTCCCACCTTACTACAGAGACCCACTGGTTATATAGCTTAGGCAGGTCACGGTAGGAATGAACAATATCGGCATAGTGCTCACAGAAAAGGGTCTCTGAGGTAGGCCTTACGCAGAGCCTGTCCTCAAGCTTCTCGTTTCCGCCGTGAGTCACCCATGCGACCTCGGGAGCAAAGCCCTCAACGTGATCCTTCTCCTTCTGGAGGAGGCTCTCGGGAATGAACATAGGCATACATACATTCTCGTGACCGAGCGCCTTGAAGCGCTCATCAAGGTTTTTCTGGATATTCTCCCAGATAGCGTAGCCGTAGGGTCTTATTACCATACAGCCCTTAACGCTCGTGTAGGAAACGAGCTCTGCCTTCATGCAGATATCAGTGTACCACTTTGCGAAATCCTCGTCCATTGAGGTTATCGCGTCAACCATTTTTTTGTTTTTTGCCATGCTTAAAATCAACTCCATAAATATCTTCGTGATATATTTTATAGTTAGGATCGAACCCCTCGGGAGTTTCCTGCTTTCCATACGGATCCTTCACAGAATAATCCTCAGGTGTCACGTCCTTGTGCTCTGCAAGAGAGGGGTGCCTTTTTTCGATAGCCCGTGCTATCTTAGGTGTAACAAGGCACGCGATAACTATCAGCACCATTATTATCACAAAGCTGACGCCGAAATCGGCAAGCTTGCCGAGAAGCTCCTTGTTCACGCTATCACCCTCCCGAAAAACACGTACAAAGTTAGTATAGCACATATTTGCAAAATTGTAAAGATGTTTTTTTCACTCCTCCTGATACGGCCGAAAAAGCCGAAAAATAATGATAAGAGCCTGCGGTCAGTGCTTAGTGAAATCTGCCCGAAAAAGAGAGTCTGTTTTTGTGTTATTGTGCGCTTTACAAAACGGGGCGGATATGGTATACTATATAATATGTATAGAAAACGATACGGGACAACTAGAACTGACGGAGGTGTTGAGCGTGAGAAAAATGATTTTCAGAAAGGCAGCTTCGGCGGCTGCGGCGCTTGCGCTTTGCTTATCGGGAACGGTAGCCTGCTATGATGATGCTTATGTGGTATCGGCGCTGCAGTATAAGATCTACGGCAATTATCAGGAGCAGACCAAGCCCGACCCCACTGAACCGCCTGCAAAGGTGACCGGGCTCTATGCCAGCGAGACAAAGACGACCTCGATAAGGCTTTGCTGGGACAAGATACAGGACGCGGACGGCTACAGCGTTTATCTGAAGCAGACAGGCGGATATCAGGAGGTAGGCAAAACTGATGCTGCCACCTACAATGTGACGGGTCTGCTGCCTTCATGGAGAAGACACTTTATTGTAAGAGCTTATAAGATCGGAGAGGACGGCACATTTATCTACGGGCCGTATTCGGATCAGCTGTTCACTGCCACCTGTGCTGATACGGTAACGGGGCTGAAGGCAACGAAAAAGACCTATAATTCGGTGACCCTCAGCTGGAACAGGGTATCCTGCAATATGTATATCGTTTATCAGATGAAAAACGGCAAATGGCAGAGGATAGCAAAGCCCACTACGAACTCATACACAGTTACGGGGCTGAGCAACAACACATCTTACAACTTCGTTATCAGGGCGTGCAAGCTTGATGACTACAAAAAGGAGCACTTAGGCTGGCTTTCAAACAAGCTTACGGTGACCACCCCGAAGAACACGATAGTCAAGAAAAACGGCGTTACTTATGTAAACGGCATTCTTATAGCGAACAAGACCTACGGTCTGCCGTCTACATATAATCCGTGCGGGTTGACAAAGGCGACCTACAACGCATTTCTTGAAATGAAAAATGCGGCCGCAAAAGACGGCATAAGCCTGTGGATCTGCTCGGGCTTCCGTTCATACTCAACGCAGAGCTGGCTTTACAACAGCTATGTTAACCGTGACGGCAGAGCAAAGGCAGACACATACTCCGCAAGGCCGGGCTACAGTGAGCACCAGACTGGACTTGCAATGGATATAAACAATGCGAGCAGCTCCTTCAACAACACGAGAGAGGCACGCTGGCTCGCGAACAACTGCTGGAAGTACGGCTTCATTATCCGCTACCCCAACGGCAAGCAGAACATCACGGGCTACAAATATGAATCGTGGCACGTAAGGTATCTTGGAAAGGACATGGCTAAGAAGGTCTGCGACAGCGGCCTGTGCTTAGAGGAATATCTGGGTATAACTTCGAGATATAAATAAAGAGCAAAACAAAATCCCCCGATCTGTTCGGGGGATTTTTGTGCTCGCCGATGCTCGCCGGTGCTCGCCGCACGGCTAATATACGCCGCACTCTGTTCTAACTAACACTTTTGTTTCCGCTGCTTATCATTAGTTTTAAAGGCAAGTGAGGGAACGTTTTTCAAGGTTCGCGCAGCGTTACTATTTAATAGCTATAAGCTAAATCAACACCCTCCCCTCCGGGGAGGGCAAACGGTTTAATAATCCCCAGCTACTGAAAGAGGGGCGGGGGCGACGGTGCAGGGGCTAGCCCCT
>CACXFU010000078.1 GCA_902767035.1 uncultured Ruminococcus sp. | reverse complement strand
ATGCATAGTCAGATTTTTCGTCAGAGTGCATAAAGCTGACGCAGGCTTGCTGGCGCAAGTCAAGGAAACTTTGTGTACTATGACGGAGAATATGCAAGCATATGACGTACAAAGACGTTAGGCGGTAGTTGTGCGGTGTTGCCTAAATAACAGACATTATATGGAGGACATTATGACTACAGTGAGTGCGATCTTTCAGGCGATCATTCAGGGGTTGACGGAATTTCTCCCTGTCTCAAGCTCGGGGCATCTTTCTCTCTACCAGCATTTTACCGGCAACAGCGGAGAAGGCGCATTGTTTTTCTCGGCGGTGCTGCATCTGGGCACGCTGGTGGCAGTGTTCGTCATGTACAGAAAAACTATCTGGGCTATGATAAAAGAGCTCGGCAATATGTGCAAGGACATAGCGCACAGAAAATTCACGCTCAGAAATATGAACGTTGAGCGCAGAATGATAGTGATGATACTGCTTTCGTGCCTTTGTCTTGTTCCGTTCGTGCCGTTCAAGGGCTGGTTTGAAGGCATAGCCGAGGATAAGAGCATTTTCGCCGAGGGCTTGTGCTTTTTGTATACGGCAGCCATTCTCTATATGTCTGACAGATGCACAAAGGGCAGAAAGACCGCTGAAAACATTACCGCGAAGGACTCAGTCACAATAGGTCTTTTCCAGGGAGTTGCACTGCTGCCGGGCGTTTCGCGTTCGGGTTCAACTATCAGTGCCGGCCTTTTCTCGGGTCTCACGAGAGAGACCTCGGTCAAGTATTCGTTCATTCTCGGTATACCGGTCATAATGCTCAGCTGCCTGCTTGAAGTTAAGGACGCTGTAACCGCAGATGCCGATATCCAGTGGGGCGCCTGCCTCATAGGCTTTGTGGTGGCGGCTCTGGTGGGGCTGCTGGCGATAAAGCTCGTCACATGGCTGGTAAAGACCGACAGATTCAAGATATTTGCATATTACACCCTCGGGCTCGGAGCTCTTGTTCTCCTGGTCTCATTTATTGAGCTCTGTATGGGCAGACCGATAGTATTCGGTTGATAATATAAGACATTTCACAGTTCAGAAAGCTTGAAATCTATGTTTCAGGCTTTTTGAGCGTTTATGACAGTAAGGAAAGGATTGAACAGGCATAATGGCAGAAAAGAAAACGGGAGCAAAGACGGCTGCAAAAAGCTCTTCTCAGACATCCAAGAGCTCAAAGTCATCGGCGTCACAGAGCAAAGCTTCCGCTGCGAAAAAGAATACTACAGCTGCCGCTAAGAAAAAGGCGCCTCCTGTTTCAAACTCCCTGACTGCTGTCAAGGAGCGCGAAAGCAGGCGCTTCTGGTCATACATACTGTTTTTCTTCGGCATTTTCGAGCTTTTCGTCACCTTTATTCCGGGCGACGGGCTCTGGAACAAGATGCATTGCTTCAACAGAGGTATGTTCGGCATAGCTTCGTACCTTTTCGGCCCGCTGATAATAGCGGTCGCACTGATGATAGCATCAGACTTCAATCAGAATACAGTTATGGCAAAGGTCGTTGAGGGCGGCGTTCTTATGCTGCTGCTCAGCGGCATAGTGCAGATTCTTCAGGTGGGCGCTGTAAACGGCGGCAGCTTCTGGCTGAAGCTCAAAGGCCTTTACAGTGACGGTGTTGAGCTTCGGGGCGGCGGCCTTGCAAGCGCTGTGCTGGGCTGGCCTTTGCTGTGGGCGTTCAAGAGAGTAGGCGCTGCGATAATCATTATCCTGGTGTCGCTAACGTTTTTGCTGCTGCTGACCAATATCACGCTGCCGCAGCTGCTTAAAGGCTTTGCTAAGCCAGTAGTCAAGGGTTATGAGGCTGTCAGCGAGGACAGGCTCCAGAGAGCGGCCAACGCACCGACCAAGGAAGAGCTTGCACAGCGCGACGCCGATAAAGCTGCAAAGAAAAAGGCAAGAAAGAATGCCAAGATAGATATCGCTAAGTATTATCCCGATGATGACCCGTTCTCAGCGGCTGAGGCCTTTGTTCAGATGTCTGACAGAGAGATCGATGAGGCGGCTGCCGAAAAAGAGGCTGAGGCAATGCCTTTGCACCCTGTGGTAGCTCCTCAGATAACGCCTGAAAAGCTTGAGGACGCAGCTAAGAACACAGAGAACGAAGAGCTGAGAAAGATAATCAGCAGCGCTATTTCAGATCAGAAGAACAAGGCCGAGAATAAATCTCAGAAGGCCGTTAAACTGCCTAAGATAAACGTCGAGAGCAACGGCCAGACAACTTTCTTCGAGAACGACAACAAGATATCGGCATACGTTTATCCGCCTGTCGATATACTGAAATATTCAAAAAACATCGTGCCGCCCGAGCTCGTTCAGCAGGAGATAGAGGAAAAATCCAAAAAGCTTGTTGAAACGCTCGAGACCTACGGTGCCAAGACCAGGATTGTGGGTATCCACAGAGGCCCTTCCGTAACAAGATACGAGCTTGAACCTGCCGCAGGTGTAAGAGTTTCAAAGATCACCGGCCTTTCCGACGATATTGCTCTGAGCCTTGCAGCTACCAGCGTCCGTATCGAAGCGCCTGTGCCGGGCAAGGCCTGCATAGGTATAGAGGTTCCGAACTCCCACAGAGATACTGTGTCTCTGCGTGAGCTTATAGACAGTGACGAGTACCGCGGCTCTGATGGAAAGCTTACCTTTGCTGTCGGCAAGGATATTGAGGGCAAGATAGTTATGGGCGACATTTCAAAAATGCCGCACGTTCTCGTTGCAGGTACTACGGGTTCAGGTAAGTCTGTATTTACGAACTCTATCATTCTGTCTATCCTTTATCATGCCTCACCCGATGATGTGAAGCTCATACTTATCGACCCCAAAAAGGTCGAGTTTCCGATATACAATAAGATACCTCACCTGCTTATCCCTGTAGTTACCGAACCTTTGAAGGCAGCCGGTGCGCTGGGCTGGGCAGTCAATGAGATGAACAAGCGCTATCTGATGTTTGAGGCTAATAACGTCAAGAATCTTGAAGGGTTCAATGAAATGGTCCTCGAAGAGCGTGAAAAGCCCGAGGAGGAGCGCGATGAGATCAGGAGCAAGCTTGATCTTCTGCCGCAGATAGTTATAGTTATCGACGAGTTTGCAGATCTTATGATGGCTGCAAGAAGCGAGGTCGAGGACTCGGTATTAAAGCTTGCACAGCTCGCAAGAGCGGCAGGTATCCATATGATAATCGCTACCCAGTCTCCGAGAGCCGACGTGCTGACAGGACTTATTAAGTCAAACATACCGTCGAGAGTGTCTCTCAGCGTTGCCAGCAATGTAGACTCGCGAGTTATCCTTGATGAAAGCGGTGCTGAAAAGCTCCTCGGAAACGGTGACCTTCTGTATAAGCCTATCGGTATCAGAAAGCCGTTCAGAATACAGAGCGGTTTCGCGTCTCCCAGAGAGATAGCTTCTGTCGTCAATTTCCTTAAAAGTGAGCATTCTGCCGAATACAGTCAGGATATCATTGATGAGGTCGATGAGAACACACCTCAGCCAAAGGCTGAAAAGGGTACGGCAGACGAAAATGTTGTTGTCAATCCAGATGACGATCTCGTAAATCAGGCAATAACCATAATCGTCCAGACGCAGAATGCATCGACTGCCTATCTGCAGAGAAAGCTGAAGCTCGGCTTCCCGAGAGCGGCGCGTATAATGGACGAGATAGAAGAAATGGGCATTATCGGCCCGCAGGAGGGCTCAAAGCCCAGAAAGATAATGATAACAGCCGATGAATGGGCTGAGATGCAGGCCAGAAGATGAGAAAACGGCGCACTGACGATCAGTACAGGTTCAGGATAGTGCTGATGCTTTTCTTCGATGTTGTAGCGATCGTTTTCTTTGCACTTGATACTCTCGGGCTCCTCAGGTTCAGAGACGTTCTTGTTTCGCTCGGCCTGGAGGACAAGGCTGTTACCCATGCCCGCACTGAGGTGCATTTTATAGATGTAGGTCAGGGAGACGCGACCCTTGTGATATCTGACGGCCACGCTATGCTTATCGACAGCGGAGACGTTGACCGGACGGATAAAGTCGTGTGGTATATCACAAATCAGGGCATCAGAGAGCTTGACTGCGTCATTGCGACACACCCTCATTCCGATCATATCGGAGAGATGAGCGATGTGATAGATGCCTATGATGTAGACCGGTTCATAATGCCGGATTTTCCCGATGAGCTGACGCCGACATCTTATGTGTATGAGAATATGCTGATGTCACTTGATGAAAAGGGAATCGGCATAACTGCCGCCAAGGATACCGAGTTCACGCTCGGCACCTGCAAGGTAGAGCTTTTTACTGCTAAGGGCAGCTATGATGACCTTAACAATTATTCCGTTCTCGTCAGGGTCACTGACGGCGATAACACCTTTCTGATAACCGGAGACTGCGAGACCGAAGAAGAGAAGGACATTCTCTCGCAGGGCTTTGATATATCCGCAAAGGTGCTTAAAGTAGGGCACCACGGCGGCTCGACCTCTTCGGGCTATGACTTTCTTGATGCGGTCCTCCCGAGATACAGCGTTATCTCCTGCGGCTACGATAATTCCTACGGCCACCCCTCGGATCAGACGGTGTCAAGGCTTGCCAAATATTCGAGAGACATTTATATTACTTCGCGGGACGGCACTGTTGTTTTCTATTCCGACGGCGAGGGCCTTGAAGCCGGTACTGAGAAAAAAGACAGGAACGGGTGAATTTATGGAGAGAAGATACTTCTGTGTTGACAGGGTGGAAAACGGCATAGCCGCAGCCTACAGCGAGGACGGCGAAAAGGTAGAGATAGTGCCCGATGCCGAGCCCTTTAAAGCAGGGGATATGATATATTTTGACGGTGAGTGCTTTGTAAAAGATGAGCAGCTTACTCTAGAGAGAAAGAGAAAGCTATCTGCCTTGAAAAAGAGACTGACTGACAGGTGAGATGATAACTATGAACAAAGACCTTTTTACTATAATAGAGGAAAAGCGCAGCTCTCTTTCAAAGGGGCATAAGCTCATCGCGAACTATATCCTCACGCATTATGACAAGGCTGCCTTTATGACCGCGCAGAAGCTCGGCCATACCGTTGGCGTCAGTGAGTCTACAGTTGTGAGGTTCGCATCAGAGCTCGGCTTTTCAGGCTATCCTGAATTCCAGAAAGCCCTCGGAGAGCTTATGAGAAATAAGCTGACTGCTGTGCAGAGGATAGAGGTCACGTCCGATGTTATGAGCGGTGACAATGTCCTCGAACAGGTGCTCAATCTCGACATAGAAAGAATAAGAAAAACTCTGGAGGAGACCTCAAAGGTCGATTTCGACAGAGCTGTTGACACTATAACCACCGCCGATACCATATACATAATCGGCACAAGGAGCGCCGCATCTATCGCATCGTTTTTAAGCTATTATCTCGGCCTTATGTTCCCGAGAGTCAAGCTTGTCGTCTCGGCGACCACATCTGAGCTTTTCGAGCGCATAATGCGTATTGATGAAAAGGACGCTATGATAGGCATTTCATTCCCGCGCTATTCAAAGCAGACGGTGCAGGCGATGAAATATGCCAAGGATAACGGCGCGAACGTTATCGCCGTAACAGATTCCGCTTCCTCTCCCATTGCCAGATATGCCGACAGTCTCCTTCTCGCAAGGAGCGATATGGCCTCATTCGCAGATTCTCTTGTCGCCCCTCTGAGCCTTATGAATGCCCTTATAGTGGCCGTCTCAAAGAAGGACAGCGCAAGAGTTTATGAGACCTTTGAAAGGCTCGAGGCTGTGTGGGACGAGTATGACGTATATGAAAAGAACGAGGAGATCTGAATATGCCTGTTTTTGATCTCATCATTGCAGGCGGAGGTGCCTCGGGACTTATGTGCGCCGCAAGGTGTGCCGAAAAGGGTCTCAGCTGTGCAGTTGTTGAAAAAAACAGCCGCTGCGGCATAAAGCTCTCGATAACCGGCAAGGGGCGCTGCAATGTTACAAACAACAGCGATAATGATAATATCCTGAGAAACATTCCGCGCAACCCCAGATTTATGTATTCGTCACTTGAACGCTTTTCCTCTGCCGATACAATGTCATTTTTTGAAGGCCTCGGGGTACCACTCAAGACCGAGCGCGGAAACCGTGTCTTTCCCGTCAGTGATAAGGCGTCTGATATAGTAGATGCGCTCGTCGGTGAATGCAGGAGAAGGGGAGTCTCTTTCATAAATGACGAAGTGCTGTCGGTGCTGACCGAAAACGGCAGGGCAGAAGGTCTTGTCTGCAAAGGTAAAACCTATAAAGCCGATAATGTCGTTCTTGCCTGCGGCGGGCGTTCATACCCTAAGACCGGATCAGACGGCTCAGGCTATGAGATAGTAAAAAAGCTCGGCCATACTGTCACTGAGATAACTCCATCTCTGTGCCCGATAGTGTGTGCGGAGCATGAGGAATGCGCCGATACTATGGGGCTTTCTCTGAAAAACTGTACGCTCTCACTTTATAAAGAGGGCAGAAAAAAGCCTTTGTATTCTGAACTGGGTGAGCTGATATTTACGCATTTCGGCCTGAGCGGACCGCTGGTGCTGTCGGCCTCGGCTCATATAGATGACATTAAAAAATATAGCTATACCGTGAGCATAGATCTCAAGCCTGCCCTCGATGAGAGCACTCTTGATAAGCGTATCCTGCGCGACTTTGCAGACCTTGCCAATAAGGAGATGTCAAACGCGCTGAGAAAGCTTCTGCCGCAGAAGATCATCCCTCTCGTTCTGAAAAGAAGCGGCATAGCGCCTGAGCGCAGAGTGAACTCCGTCACCAAAGAGGAACGAAGAGCCCTGCTTGAGACCCTGAAGGCACTGACCTTTACCGTCAGCAGGCTGCGCCCGATAGATGAAGCTATTATCACAAGGGGCGGCGTGTCCGTCAGGGAGATAGACCCCTCGTCTATGGGCTCAAAGCTTTGTGACCGCCTATATATCATCGGCGAGATGCTTGACGTTGATGCCTATACCGGCGGCTATAACCTGCAGATAGCATTTTCCACTGCCAATGCGGCGGCGGATTCGATCAATAGATTAGCTGAAAAAATATGATAAGGAGAAGCTGTAATGACTATAAATGTTGCGCTTGACGGCCCTTCGGGAGCCGGAAAATCCACGATCGCGAGAGCAGCTGCAAAAAAGCTCGGATATGTGTATGTTGATACCGGTGCTATGTACAGATCTATCGCATTGTATACCCTCGATAAGGGAGTTGACCCCGAGGACGAGCAGGCGGTTGTTGCCAGCCTGCCCGATATAGATGTGAAGCTTGCCTACGAAAACGGCGAGCAGAGAGTTATCCTCAACGGCGAGGACGTATCCGCAAGGATAAGAACGTCCGAAGTCTCAATGGCCGCATCGAAGACCTCTTCCTATCCTAGGGTAAGAGAGTTCCTTCTCGGCCTGCAGAAGGATATCGCAAAGAAAAACAATATCATAATGGACGGCAGAGATATCGGCACAGTGATACTGCCTGACGCACAGGTGAAGATATTCCTTACAGCCTCAGCCGAGAAAAGAGCGGAGCGGAGACTGAAAGAGCTCGTTGAAAAGGGTGAGGACATATCCTTTGAAGAGGTTCTTGCCGACATTATCAAGCGCGATGAGCAGGATATGAACCGTGAGACAGCACCCCTCAAAAAGGCTGATGACGCTATTGAGGTCGATACCTCTGACCTTACTCTGGAGGAGTCTATAGATGCTGTTTATAATACAGTAGTCTCAAATATCCCGAAAGAGGACAAGAAAGAGAAGAAGACATCTTCCCGTGACCGCGAGCTTATGCCTGTAAGACCTATTTCCAAAAAGCATAAGCTGTTTTTCCTGCATCAGTTTTTCTATACCGTCCTCAGATACATAGTTATCGGTATATACCATATTTATTATAACATATCCTTTGAGGGCAAGGAGAATATCCCGAAGGACGGCGGCAATATCTTCGCCTCAAATCACAGAAGCTATCAGGACCCTGTCTTTATAGCCCTGCAGACCAGAGTTCCCATATCCTATATGGCCAAGGACGAGCTGTTCCATAAGAATTTTTTCTTTACAGCTCTTATCAAGGCCTTCGGCGCGTTCCCCGTAGTAAGGGGCTCGGGCGATACTTCCGTTATAGATACATCTGTCGAGAAGCTCGAAAAAGGCAGGAACCTCGTTATTTTCCCCGAGGGCACCCGTTCCAAGGACGGCAAGGTAGGCAAGGGCAAGACCGGTGTAGCACTTATCGCTGCCGTTGCCCAGACAAAAGTCGTGCCCGTCGGCATCAATTTTGAGGGCAAGCTCAAATTCAGAAAAAAGGTAGTTGTAAGATACGGAAAGCCTATTGATCCCAAAGCGCTGGGAATAACTTCCACATCACCCAGAGATCTTAAAAAGATCAAGAATGAAATTATGGAAAATATTATCGAATTGGTACATTAAATGTTAACTAATTGTAAAATTTTTGTTGCTAAAACTGCGGGATTTTGTTTTGGTGTAGACAGAGCCGTAAAAATAGTGTAT
>CACXFU010000077.1 GCA_902767035.1 uncultured Ruminococcus sp. | reverse complement strand
GTGACCCATCTTTCTCTTCTCGCCCTTCTTAGGCTTGTAAGTGAAAACTGTGATCTTCTTAGCCTTGCCGTTCTTGATGACCTTTGCGGATACGGTCGCACCGTCAACATAAGGAGCACCGACCTTGATACCGTCATCACCGCCGACTGCCATTACCTTGTCAAAAGTAACGGAATCGTCAGCCTCAACTGCGAGCTTCTCAACGAAGATCTCATCGCCGGCCTTGACCTGATACTGCTTTCCGCCTGTCTCAATTACTGCGTACATCAAAATGCACCTACCTTTAAATTGAACTCGCTACGCACGGTGACTGCGCCAAATGGGCACAATTCTTCCCTGAACCGTGAATACGCGGCTTTATTATCATATCATAATCGTCCTCAAATGTCAAGCACGGGCAAAAAATATCTCAAAAATTCACACATTTTTTACATTTAAAGCTACTCTAAGTCAGGCACTTGAAAAGTGTAAAAAACTATGCTATAATAATTGGTAAAGATATAAGGAGATTAGATCATGCCAATAAAGATACCTAACGATCTTCCTGCTTTCAAGACGCTGGAGGAAGAGAATATTTTTGTTATACCGGCTGAAAGAGCGCTGCATCAGGATATTCGTGCGCTCAAGATAGCTATACTTAATCTGATGCCGGATAAGATAGTGACAGAGACTCAGCTGCTGAGACTTCTGAGCAATACTCCCCTGCACGTGGATATAGACCTTATCCAGATGAGCTCACACGTTTCAAAAAACACATCGCAGGAGCATATGCTGGCTTTTTACAAGGATTTTGCCGATGTAAAGCAGAACAGATATGACGGCCTTATAGTGACAGGTGCACCTGTCGAGCTGTTGGAATTTGAAGACGTTGACTACTGGGAAGAGCTTTGCGAGCTGCTGGAGTGGTCAAAGACCAATGTATATTCGACAATTCACATATGCTGGGGAGCGCAGGCTGCGCTGTTTTATCATTACGGGATACCTAAATACAGTCTTCCCGAAAAAATGCACGGCAACTTCAAGCACCACATAAACAAGCCGGATTATAAGATACTGAAAGGCTTCGGTGATGTTTTCCACTGTCCGCACTCCAGAAACACCGAGATAAGAAAAGAAGACATATTCAAGGTCAGAAATCTGGAGATAGTCGCGGAATCAGACGAAGCTGGCGTACATATAGTTGCTGACAAAAGCCAGAGACAGTTTTACCTTATGGGGCACTGGGAATATGACAGGGACACACTTGCAAAAGAATATGTGAGAGATAAAAACAAGGGCCTTGACCCGAAGATACCTTATAATTACTTCCCTGATAACGATCCTTCAAGAATGCCGGTATTCAACTGGAGCTGCTCTGCAAATCTTCTGTATTCAAACTGGCTGAACTACTGCATCTATCAGGAGACGCCATACGACCTCACGGAATTAAAGCCGTTTGTGATAACCGAATAAATATCAAGGACTGTCAGATCGACCGACAGTCCTTTTTCTTTTATTCTCTGTTGTATTTTCCGCCGTCTACAAGCTTTTTCTCGTACTCATCATGAGGAACAGGTCTGCTGAAGAGGAAGCCCTGAGCCACATCGCAATGGATATCACTGAGAAAATCAGCCTGAAGCTTTGTCTCAACGCCCTCCGCAACGGCAATAAGCTCCATATCGGAAAGCATATTGATTATGTTCTTTACAAATGTGCAATCATCACTGCCTATGTCATTTATGTTTGAAATAAACGATTTATCGAGCTTTATAACATCAGCATTCAGATCTTTGAGGAGCGTCAGCGAAGAGTAACCTGTGCCGAAGTCATCTATCGAGATGCTGATGCCGTATTCATGCATAGCTGAGACGAAAGACGTCATAGCATTATAATCAACGTATCCGGACATCTCCGTAAGCTCTATCTCAAGATACTTTGGATCAATGCCGTACTTCTCGACTACTTCAATTACTTCTTTCGCAAGCTCGTGGTTGCGCATATGGTTCTTGGAGAAGTTTACAGATACCCTTACAGGCTCAATGCCTCTGTCGCACCAATCCTTGATGTCTGCGCATACCGTATCAAGAACATAGAAGTCAAGTGCGCAAACTGAGCCGTCAAGCTCAAACAGCGGTATGAACGACATCGGCGGAATAAGCTGACCATCACGCACCCATCTTACCAGAGCCTCGCTTCCGCAGATAATGTCGGTCTCAAGGCTTACCTTAGGCTGGTAATAAACAACAAACTCTCTGTTTTTGAGAGCCTTCGGGAACATAAATGACAGCTCTCTGTTCTTCATCGTCCTTTCAAGCATAGAGGGCTCAAACCAGACATAATCCTGTATCATTATGTTTTTAGCATAATTGTATGCAGTTGAGATATTGGTCATTATCTCGTTCATGCCGTCATCGGGCGTTACGTTGTAAAGGCCTACTCTTGCCGAAATAGTGAATGATTTTATATGGTTTTCAATACTCTTAGTGATCTTGATATTCTTGATGAACCTGATAAAGTCTTCTGCCTTATCCTTTAATATAAGGCCGGCAAAATTATCACCGCCAAGACGTGCAAACTTACCGTTTTTACCGATATGCTCCGTCACTATTGTGGCATACTCTTTAAGTATCTGGTCGCCGAAGCTTTCACCGGCCTGCCTGTTAACATACTTAAAGGTCTTTATATTAAGATAAAAGGCCGTGTAACTATCAAGCAGCCCGAGCTTTTTGAGCATGATCCCATGCTGGATAAACCCCTTGGAGTTGCTGGCACCTGTAAGCACATCAACTGAGAGCAGATGATCTATAACACTGACTGTACGAGCCTTGCCGACAATATTATAGCACATAAATGTGAATACTTCTATCACCTTTTTCTCATCATCATTCCAGTGCTTGTTCTTTTCAGGGTAAACAGTTACCTCACAATCACCGTTATCACCCATTTCCATAGAAAAGGTGTAAGGCTCCTCCTCATAGCCCATGACTGACCTGAAAAGCTCAGCCTCACGCTTTATGCCTATACTGTTGATACGGTTAGGGGCGTTGATCTTCATATACATTCTGCCGATAAAAAGATCATCTTTTATAACAACAAAATTATTTCTTATTGCATTGATAGCTTCGTCAGCAGACTCAAAATTCTTGCGGATCGCCTTATAAAAGCGCAGAAAATTATCGCTGATAAAAAAATTATCATTCATAATGACACTCCTGCCCACATTAATACAATACTTATACTAATAATATAACATCTTATACTATTATTGTCAACAAATGCAAGTGAAATTTTACAAATCCGCTATATTTATTTACAAATTTTTAGTTAAAATAAATAAATACTCCGACCGTTTTTCAGTCGGAGTATTTTATCAAAGCTTATAGTGTACGGGCATACCGTTTTTCATTGCGATATTGACCTCGCCCTGGATAAGGGGAAGAAAATACTTAATGGCGTCGGGGCTTATATCATTCTGAGCCGTGTTTATCCACTTAGAGGGGAAAAACTTCTCTTTATTTGCCGTAAGGTGCGCATCAACAGAGACTATGTCGATAACATAAGGCACATGACTGATCCTCTTGAAGGACATCATCTTGCCGCTCTCACCGGAAAGTGCGGCCTTTACACCAGCCTCACCGATGCTCACAGCCTCATCGATATCGGTCTTTGAACAGATATGAGACGAACAGCGCTGCATAACATTGAGTTCTATCGACCTTACCTTGCAGCCGATGCTTTCCTTTATTATCTGTTCTAAAGTTTTTCCGATGCCTGAAAGGTACTCATGGCCGAAATTATCTATCACTCTTGGCTTGTCAAGGTCTCTTTTGAGCCTTACGCCCTCTGAAACGGCAATTACCAGAGCCTTATGCTTTGCCATCATCTCACGGACGTCTTCAAGGAATTTTTCCTCGGTAAACGGGCTTTCCGGAAGATAGATCAGGTGGGGCGCTATCTCGTCATTAGCCCTTAAAACGCAGGTAGAGGCTGTCAGCCAGCCGGCGTGCCTGCCCATGATCTCAATAATTGTAACGGATTCAATAGAATATACCGAGCTGTCTCTGATGATCTCCTGAACAGTAGCCGCAACATATTTAGCCGCTGAGCCGAAGCCCGGCGTGTGATCTGTCTCCGGCAGGTCATTATCTATCGTCTTGGGAATACCTATCACCCTGATATCAGAGCCGATATCACTGAGATAGTCTGACAATTTGGCAACCGTGTCCATCGAATCATTGCCGCCTATGTAGAAAAATGCACCTATCCTGTGCTTTGTTAAGCAGGCAAATATCTTTTCATAGACCGACCTGTCCTCTTCGATATCAGGGAGCTTGTACCTGCATGAGCCGAGAACGGTGGACGGCGTCTGCCTTAAAAGCTCCATATCCTCGTTCGACTTGATTATCTGACGAAGATTGATAAGGTTATCGCCGATAATGCCCTCTATCCCGTTTATTGAGCCGAACACCGCGTCTATCTCCGGTGTTTTTATGGCCTCACCGAAGACACCGACAAGTGATGCGTTGATAGCGCAGGTCGGGCCGCCCGACTGAGCAACAGCTATATTCATAAGTTTACCCCATTTCATTAGATTTGTAATAACCATAAATAGTATAGCATAAAATAATAATGATTAAAAGTGTTTTTTATAAATTTGTATATTTTTATAAACATATGCCAAAATAAAAACATATTAAACCGATTTCCTTATAAATGATAAACAAAATCCGTCTTTGAATACCTTGAAATGTCAGTAACTGAAAAAATCGTAACCAAATTTTAATTGACTTATCTGTCGGGATTTAGTATAATAAAAAGGTAATAATACATAATATGTCGATATTGTTTGAAAGGAAGTATCATATAATGGGTTCCATATCGCCTACCGTCAAAGGCATAATCGCTATCATGCTTACTTTGCTTGTGGTCATAATCGTAATTATGATCTTTGTAAAGAGCTTGTTTATAAATGATGACTCGAAGCCCAAGAAGACCGGCACCATTACATCTACCGAATATATACCAACTCAGACTACGACCACAACGACTCAGGAAGAGACCAAGAAGAAAAAGACCACCGTCGATGACGAAGACGAGGATCCGTACAGCAACGAAGGTGACGCTATCGGTGATATAACCTGCACAGGAGCTGTTTATCTGCATCCGGAGCCGAGCTCAAAGTCAGAGAACCTTGCGACTATCCCATCGGGAGCTGTCTGCAAGTTCTACCGAGAGGAAAACGGCTGGTATTACGTGGATTATAACGGCCAGAAGGGATATGCATGGAAGGACTTCTTCTCTGCACCGCCTACAGCATGATAAAACGAGCGCAGTAATGATTACTGCGCTCTTAGTTTTTCATAATGGTTTTTGTCTGTTTATAATCCGGGCAGTATTTTTCGACTAAAGCCCAGAATTCGGGGCTATGATTCATATGAACAAGATGACAGAGCTCATGCAGGCAGACATAGCTTATGCAGTCCCGGTCAAACACTATCACTTTGGAATTAATTGAGATATGCCGGTTTGATATGCACCTGCCCCAGCTTGCAGACATTGGCTTGACTGTAACTTTATCAGGCACAAGCCCCGTAACGGCTATCATCTTCTTCATACAGGCTGTTATCTCATTGAAGGCAAGGTCATTTATATATCTGTCTATTAATGTCTTTATCTGCTGCTGAGTACTGTATCTGGAGACGGATATCAAAAGCCTGTCATCGCTGAGCTCAGGCTCAAAGAATTCATTTGATTCCACATAGCTTATAGTGGTCCTTCTGCCAAGGAGCCTTATAACCTCGCCGTCCTGGTAGGTCTTAGGCAGGCCTATCCTCATTTTGTGAGAGGCCTCTGCCTTTCTTATCCAGTCGATATTCTTGTTGACTATCTCCGTGACCTTTGCCATTGTACAGCCGTAAGGAGCGCGAACCTCAGGAATGCCGTCCTCGCTGATACGCAGAGATATATTCTTTCTCTTGCCGAGATCGAGTATCACTCGCAGCTTTTCCCCACCCGCAAGGTCAATATCGGCATATCCTTTTGGCATACGATCACCTCTGTAATATAAAAATGAGGGCATCTAAGCCCTCATAAGTTATTAATTCTGCCATGCAGGCTGAACATATTCCGTCGTCAGATAATCCTTATAAACATAGCCCGTAAGCGGCCCGTCAACATTCTGGAAGGTAATCTTGACGTAACCGTTCGATTCTTCACCAAGCAGTGTTACCTGAACGCCCGGCGACATACAGATTATATTCTCCGAATCATTGTCAGGCGATACATGCAGATAAGCATAGTCAAGAACATACATCTGCTCGCCCTGCGGCTCATCGGCAGCCGATTCAGCGGTCTCAGTCTGCGACTGATCTGCCGGCTTCTGCTCCGTCACTTCGGTAACCGGCTCTGTGCTGTTCACAGGAACACTGACATCTGTGTTGATGGTACCTGTATTAACGCCGTCAGGTACTTCCTTGCTGTTGCTGGAGAACAGACCCTTGGCAATAAGAAATATCGTGCAAAGCATAAAAATGCCGACCACAACTATAGCGATAACGCCCGCCGTACCGCTTGTCGCAGCAGGCTTTCTGTTTTTCTCACTCATAAAGGCGAAAACGCCTCCCCTACATAGATTAACATACAT
>CACXFU010000076.1 GCA_902767035.1 uncultured Ruminococcus sp. | reverse complement strand
CAGGTAAAGTCGTCACCCTCCAGCGGTTTAACTTTCTTGATGTGGCTCTTCACCTGTAAGAGGTCACTCGCGTCTATCTTGCCGTTGTTATTAATATCTCCTTTTTTTCGGTTTTTTGATATGATATTCCATTTCTGAGCATCAGAGCCGTCCCTTATCCTTGCGGTGATATTATAGTTATCTTCGATCGTCAGCGCATAGCCGTTTGCCTGGTTCACAAATGTATAGGTGCCGTCGCTGTTCTTTATCGGCAACCACTTCTGAGCCTCCGCTTTGATATCGCCGTTTCTGTCTTGTAACTCGTAAAGCTGGACATTCCTCGCCCCTTGGACATATTCGGATGATCTGTCATATTTTGTCTGATAGAAATCTTCATTATAATTGCCCAGGTCTATACCTAACATCAGCCTAGAATGATAGTTTTCATCATAGCTCGACTTTTCACAGATATTATAATAACCGGCAAGCTTATAAGTTATCTTAAAGCAGTCATCATTCTTTGTATATGCCTCGATATTTGTTCCCTCGGTAAACGGGGGATAGCCTGCCGCATCGACCCATAAGCCGTTTTTGGCAGAGCGTATATAAAACGTATCAACTTCTATCGGGTGATCATACTCACTGCCCTCGGGTGTATACGGGATAAATGTAAACGCCTGATCCTTCCTGTTGTCCTGCGGGTATAAGCCGATATCCGATCTGCCGCCTAAAGCATCCCAAACCTTGATTATCTGCATACACTTTGAGCAGTATCTTGACCTTATCCTGTAGCCAAGCTCTGTCGGCTCTATAGACCACTGCTGGTTCGTTGACGGAGTAGACCCCTTCATATAGAATTCGACCTTCCTGCCGTCCTCAACGCCATTACTGCTCGTAGGCACATCAAAGCACATATCAGACCCCGTCTGAGTTATCGAATAATAGCCGTTGTTAAGATATGTCAGCCTGAACGAATGAACTCCCCACGAAAGATCCAGATTGCTTGTATGAACAGGCGTATGCTTGTCAGCCTCTGTATACACCTTTTCATCGGTGGTTATATAGGTACAATAGTCCAGCGAGCTTTTTATCATGTAATCTCCGTCAGGTAAAACCTGACCTGCACCCTTTGTCATTTCTACACGCTCGTTGTCTGCGGCATTAACAATCGGTGCAGACAACGGTGCAGCAGGATCTGCAGGCAGCAAAAACGCACCTAACGCAACCACTGCAGATGCAACAAGCGAAACAAGCTTTTTGATCATAAAATACTTCTCCTCCTCAACTTAACCATTTAAGCAATACCGCACCACCGGCTTATGTCTTTGCTCACAAATGGTTATGCAACGTTGTCTTGATATCTTCCTGTAGCCATTATATCTCATTTAGCCGAATTTGTCAACTGATATTACTAAAAAGAGCGTCCTTGCCAACGCTCTTTTTATCTGTCGATAAAGGGGATAATACAGGAAAAGATACATCGTCCTATTAAAAAAGCTGTGTAAAAACAGTGTTTCTCCCCGCCTCCGGAGGGGGAGAAACACAAAGAATAAATTATTTTTACTTTTGCAACAAGCAGACACAGGCAAATTCATCATGCCGCTGACGCTTTTGTCATCTTCTGTTGCTCTGCGCCTTTGCAAGCAGGCGGAGAATCTTCAGGTAGAGGTAGATGACGCCAACTATAAGAGAATAGCTTGCGTACCACTCATACTCCTCGGGCAGGCCGTATTCAACGGTCTGGCTGACGGTATCAAAGTCACACATCAGCAGGATAGCTGCGATGAACACGCCGATAGCTGCAAAGAGTATGCCTACAGGGCCGTTATTGATGTTGATTATGCTCTGCACGATAGGGGAGCTGGGTGATATGATATACACGATGCCGAAGATGGCGCTTCCGAGGAGAGAGGCCATTATTGCTGTAAGGCAGGCTGTTTTAAGTCTGCCGCCGACCCTTACGCCGTTTGCATAAAGAAGTGTGAGGACGCCTACGGTGAGGACTGTAAGAACGAGCGCTTCAACGATGATGCCCTTGAACTCCTTAGCGTAGAGCATCGACACCAGCGACAGGCAGAAGCCCATTCCTCCTGCGTAGATAGAGCCCGTGACGGGTACTGTCTTCGGGACGAAGGCCGCTATCATACTCGCGATAAAAGTTACCAGCAGAAGAACATAGAAGATCACGCTCTCCATACCGAGTGCGGCAGCTGCGCCGTTTCTTGAGGTGTAGAATGCGTCAACATAGAAAAATGCAGCTATGCCTGCGCACATCACCAGCACAAAATATACTGTCTTCATTGCTACGCCCTTATAAGTTGCGGCGTAGTTCACATCAACAGGCTGAGCAAAGCTCTGCAGTTTTCTGGCTCTGGGGTTGCCTGCGTTGTCAAAAAAGTTATTTGCCATTTTATTACTCTCCTTTCCAACAAAAGAACTCACTATCTATTATAACCATTTTTATTAAATTGTCAAGTACTTGCCGTACGGCTATCTCCCCTACCCCGCTTTCAGTAGCTGCGGACTACGAAACCGTTTGCCCTCCCTCGGAGGGGAGGGTTGTCGTTTTGTCCGTACTATAAAACAGTAACGCTGCGCGAACCTTGAGAAAGATCAGCCCTGCTATTCTTTAAATCAGATGTGTACACCCGAAGGTGTCCAGAGGGCGACCGGAAAGCCCTCTGGTTAGGCGTGGAACTTAGTATAATTCAGCACTGACTTTGAGCGTATATAAAGCCTTCACAGCTTTTGAAACCCAGCGGAACAAAAGAAACAGTCCATGCTCATTATGGCGTAAATTAGCCGTGCGGCGAGCACCGGCCCCAAAAGCATAGTATTTGACAAAACAAACCAACTATGATATACTCAGATCAAGGCGTATCGCAGATAACGGTAGGCGGTCAAATCTTCCTCCTGCAAAGGAGGTGAGCAAAATGGAAATATCAGATGTAATAGCATTACTTATTCTGATAACCGATGTAGTTGCATTAGTAGCTAACATTTGCAAGAAAAAAAGATAACCGCCCAAAAGCCAAAGAAGAGCGGTTATCATAGTATAACGATCTTTCGGAGGTGACCGCTTACTTGCGATACGCTCCTTTTATAGCTACATTATAGCATAGAAACACAATAATGTCAAGCCCAGCCGTGCGGCGAGCACCGGTGAGCACCGGGCTAGCACAATTGGGCGCAGAGGCTGTTTATGGTGAGGGCGGTGTTTGAATTTGAGTCTATGCCGGTGATGTAAGAGCACAGGGTATCGTAAAGTGAGAGGGCACGCTCTGAGGTCATTGACGCGGACAGGTGCTTTGCGGAGTCTTCATCGCAGCCTGCTGTGACGGCACTTTCGCCCTCCAGCTTTATGCGAAGACTGTCACGCACTATTTCCGAAAACAGACACAGGCACTCCCTCAGCAAAGGACGCGAGCCTTCTGCCTGCTCCAGCGCAAGGAGCATCTGGTATTCATTCCTAGAGATAAAGGCTCTCGCAAGTGACCTTGCGGCAGCGACACCGTTTTTGAAAAGACCGCCGTTCAGATACTCTATGCAGCGGCCGATGTTGCCCCTGCCTGCGCTTACTGCCTCGGCTGTGCTTACGGGGTCGGCGCCTTCGTAGATCTCGAGGTATTCAGCGCTTTCGGCATCTGTGACCGGAACTGCACCTATAGAGATCACCCTTGAAAGGATAGTCGGGAGAAAGGTCTCTCTGCCGGAGGCGGTGAGGATAACAGCCGTGTGCTCCGGCGGCTCCTCGATGAGCTTTAAGAGAATGTTTTGTATCTGCACCGAGGTAACTACAGAGCGGTCAAGGTCGGGTATTATGTATACTTTCATGCGGCTCTCGGTGGGGGCTATCACGGCGTCTGAGACTATGGGCCTTATGTCATCAACCATATAGTTGCCCTTTGCACCGTACTTCGGGCTCATCACATCGGGGTGTGCGCCCTCTGATATCATCCGGCAGCTTTTGCATTTGCCGCAGGGAACGCCGCCGCCCTCCTCGCAGAGAAGAGCCGCCGCCACCCAGCTTGCAAGCTTTTTCTTGCCGAGCCCCTTTTCACCGTGAATGATAAGGGAGTGGGGCTCTCTGCCCTTTGAGATCATATTTGTTATCAGCTCTTTAGAGCTGTCATTTCCGTATATCCTGAAATTGTTCATCGTTCACCTCAGCCGCTTATTATCCGGCAGCAGTCTTTTATTGATCTGACGCCCTTTATTTCCATATCAAAGGCCGAAAGGTCAAGGCCTTTGAGAGAATGCGCCGGCACCACACACCTGGTAAATCCCATGCGCTCACACTCGGATAGGCGCTGGCGGCAGTTCGGTATGCTCCTGAGCTCTCCTGCAAGGCCTATCTCTCCCATAAATATGGTCTTATCGTCTATCACCTTATCGGTAAGGGTGGAGTACAGAGCCATTGCGACGGAGAGGTCTGCGGCGGTGTCATCAAGCTTTATGCCGCCGACGATATTGATATAGACATCAAGACCGCCGAAGAAATAGCCGAGCCTTTTTTCCATTACGGCGATTATCATTGCCATTCTGTAATAATCAAAGCCGTTGGCCGTTCTCTTGGGCATTGAGGCGGCGCTTTTTGATGCGAGAGCCTGCACCTCAGCCATTATCGGGCGGGAGCCTTCCATTATGCAGCTCACACACGTTCCCGAGGCGTTCTGCGGTCTGCCCTCAAGAAACATCATAGAGGGGTTCTCGACCTCGAGAAGGCCTTTGTCTGCCATCTCGAACATACCGATCTCATTGGTTGAGCCGAAACGGTTCTTGACGGCTCTGAGGATACGGTAGCTGAGGCTGCGCTGCCCTTCAAAGTAGAGTACGCAGTCCACTATATGCTCCATCACCTTAGGCCCTGCGATAGCGCCGTCTTTGTTTACGTGGCCGACTATGAAAAAGGGTATCTCCTCGGATTTGGCTGTTCTCATAAACAGGTTCGTGCACTCTCTCACCTGTGCGACGCTGCCCTGTGCGGACGTTACGGCCGAGATGCTCATTGTCTGGATAGAGTCGATAATAACTATCTCGGGCTTTTCCTTTACTACCACTGAGCATATCTGCTCGGCATCGCTGCAGGCGAGAAGATATAGGTTAGGCGTTTTCACTCCGAGCCTGTCTGCCCTGAGCTTTATCTGTCTGACGGATTCCTCGCCGGAAACATAAAGGATAGTATGATCCTTGCCGAGAAACTCGCATATCTGCAAAAGGATAGTTGATTTGCCTATGCCGGGCTCGCCGCCGAGAAGGACGAGAGAACCTTTTACAAGGCCGCCGCCGAGGACGCGGTCAAGCTCGTGAAGGCCTGTGGCGTATCTGACCTCGTGAACTCTGGCATCAACGTCGCCGAGGACGGTTATCATATCGGAAACGTCCTTTATCTGCGTTTTTGAGGAAGTTCTTGACGATTTCACATTTGATATCTCTATCTCCTCAAAGGTGTTCCACTCACCACATTCGGGACATCTTCCGTTCCATTTTGAGGTCTCATATCCGCAGCTGCGGCACACATAGGACACCGAACTTTTAGCCATTTCAAACGCCTCCCAGACAATTCTTATTATAATATAACACAATTGCGCTCAAAAGTAAAGCTTTTTGCCTCTGCGCTTCGTAATATGCCCCCTGCCTTTCGGCGAGGGCATATTACTTCGCTGAAAAAACGGCAGACATTTCAGACAAAACAGTAATAACTTACAAATTTTATTTCCGCGTCTTTACTTTTTTCTGATACTGTGGTATAATATCTTGGAATACATCTTTTTGAAGGGAGGGTATTTTGCAATGGCGGATATGAATGTCAGACTGCCTGATTACAGCGTGCTGATGTCGGTGTATGCAGGTGAGAATGCTGAGTTTTTCAGACAGAGCGTTGAGAGTATGCTCAGGCAGAGCCTGCCGACTAATGACTTCGTGCTGGTGTGCGACGGCGAGCTGACCGAAGAGCTCGATGAGGCGATAGCTGAGTTTGAGAGAGACAACGAATGCTTCCACGTTTACAGAATGGAGCAGAAGTCAGGTACGGGCGCCTGCGCCAACTACGGGATAGAGAAGTGCAGGAACGAGCTGATCGTTAAAATGGATTCGGACGATATCGCTCTCCCGGACAGGTGTATGAGGTCGATATCCGTGATGGCAAAGCACCCTGAGATAGATATGCTGGGAGCATACATCGAGGAGTTCGACAGCGAGAGCGGCAAGGAACTTTCCGTCAAGAAAACGCCGATACACAATTCCGAGATACACAAGTATTCAAAGAGGAGAAATCCCTTCAACAACCAGACGCTCGTTTACAAAAAATCTCTGGCACAGAGAGTGGGCGGCTACAGCACGATCGAAAGGTGCGAGGACTATGAGTTTGTTGTGAATATGCTCAGAGCCGGCGCTTACGGCGTGAACATAGGCCGTGTGCTGGTGCGCTACAGAGTGACCGAGGGCAACTACAACAGAAGGCGCAACCTTGCAAACACAAAGGCCTTTATAGCGGTGCGCTGGAGGATATTCAGGAGCGGCTATTCGTCACTGCCGGATCTCATCGTTCCGTGCGCTTTGCAGCTGTTTATTTTTGTGATGCCTACTAAGCTTACGGGGTTCATATACAAGAAATTACTCAGGGGCTGAGAGCTTCTGAAAAAAGAGGTATAATATGGAAGAAAAACACGATTATTTTGGCCTGAAGCAGATATTCATCGAGCATAAGGGCAAGGGCAAGCAGATACGTATGCTTTCCGTGAATGAGCTGATAAAAAAATACAAGGGCGCGGCGCTGGGGCCTTTATGGGCTCTCATAAAGCCGACGTTCACCCTGTTCATACTGTGGTTCGCGTTCGATGTCGGCCTCAGGAGAAACGGCGGGGTGCATTTCATAAACGACAAGTACCCTACCTTTATCTTCCTGCTGACGGGATATGTGCCGTGGTTCTATATTTCGGAATGCATCATCGGGGGCTCGCGTTCGATAAGGCAGAACAAGCAGTTCGTTACAAAGCTGTCGTTCCCGGTGTCGAACATTATGACGTTCACGTCTCTGTCGGGGCTTTATGTTCAGCTGCTGCTGTGCGTGATAATGTATGCGGTGCTCTGGCTGAGCGGATACGGCCCCAGCGTTTATAATCTGCAGTTTTTCTACTATGTGTTCATGATGTATGTGTTCTTCCTGGCGCTTTCGTGGACGACGGCGCCCCTGAGTGCCTTCAGCAAGGATTTCGAGAACCTTATAAACTCGATAATCACCGGCCTGTTCTGGCTTTCGGGAACGCTCTGGAACACCTACGATATCGAGCCGCTGTGGGTGAAAAGGCTGATGTTCTTCAACCCGATAAACTACTTTGTCAACGGCTACAGAAAATGCTTTCTTACTCACACGCTCGCGTTTGACAGCAACTATACCACAGAGACAGTCGTTTTCTATGCGGAGCTGCTGTTTCTCATACTGCTGGGCGGGCATACGTACAGAAAGTTCAGAAAGATACTTCCCGATGTGTTGTGATCGGGCCTGTTAGGAGAGTATAAATGGAAAGAGAGCCTATCATAGAATTCAAGGACGTAAAAAAAGAATACTTCCTTTACAAAAACGAAAAGGCGCGCTTTAAGGCGATATTCACGAAAAACAGGGGAGTGAAGAAGCACCCTGCGCTAAAGGGCGTGAGCTTTAAGATATATCAGGGAGAGTCTGTCGGCATCATCGGAAAGAACGGTGCGGGAAAGTCGACCATACTGAAAATGATAACGGGAGTAAGCTTCCCGACGAGCGGCGAGATCACCGTAAACGGAAAGGTCGCGGCTCTGCTGGAGCTTACGGCGGGGTTCTCACCGGATATGACGGGAACGGAGAACATTTACCTGAAAGGGTATCTGCTGGGGCTCAATGACGAGCAGATAAAGGAGATAGAGCAGGACATCATTGATTTTGCGGATCTCGGAGAATACATTGACCAGCCTGTCAGGACATATTCGAGCGGAATGAAGATGAGACTTGGCTTTGCGATAAACATAAATATCCACCCTGACATACTGGTAGTTGATGAGGCGCTGAGCGTTGGAGATGCGGACTTCCAGAAAAAGTGCCGCGACAAGATAAACGAAGTCATCGCAGCAGGCGTAACGGTGCTGTTCGTATCGCATTCAAGACAGGCAATAGAGGAGACCTGCACAAGGGCGATCTTCCTCAAAAACGGCAAGGTAGAAGTAGACGGCACGGTTGAAGAAGCGTTTGAGGCTTACGGAGCGAAAAAATGAGTGAGGGTCAGCGGCTTTCTGCTGACGAGAGGTTCTTATGAAGAGATATGACATCTACGAAAACGGGATATATTTGGTTGTTGAGGTGACGGACGATAATGAGGCGAAGCTTTTGCACTTCGGGGCCGTGCCTTATGACGAGAGCAGACTCAATGAGCGCAGCGGAAAGCTTGGGTTTCGCCTGCTGGAGCTGCAGGTGAGCGGCTATGACCGCCCGGGTGAGCGCCACGGCAACAAGTATATCGTCACTGCGCCCGGATATAAGATGAAATTCAGGACCTTTGAGGATAAGAACAACAACTTCGGCAGAAAGATAGAGATAACCACCTTCGATGATGAAACTGGCCTTAGTGCCGTTTCTCATTTTCAGTTTTATACGGGTACCTCGGTGGTGAGATCATGGACAGAGGTCATCAATGAGGGCGATAAAATACAGACTCTTGAATATGTGTCCTCATTCTCGCTGACGGGTATCGAAAAGGAGGGGCTGACGTCTCAGGACGAAAAGCTCAGGATAGGCGTCTGCCATAACTCGTGGCAGAGAGAGCTGCAGTGGAGAGAGTATTCCCTCTCTGATGCAGGCCTTGCTCTGGCTCAGCCGTATGTCTGGCAGCACTCATCAAAGGTGTTCGGTGTGACGAATGTCGGCAACTGGTCGGCAAAGGAATATATCCCAATGGGAAGTGTCCGCAATACCGAGGTCGGCACAACGCTCATCTGGCAGATAGAGCACAACGGCTCCTGGCACTGGGAGATATCTGACGAGGAGGGCTATCTGTATCTGCAGCTGTCAGGCCCGTCGGAGATAGAGTCGCACTGGTCAAAGGACTTAAAGCCCGGAGAGCGCTTCGAGAGCGTGAAGTGCGCGGTAGGGGCTGTCAGGGGAGAGCTTGAAAAAGCAGTCGGTGAGCTGACTAGATACCGCAGGCTGATAAGAAGAAAAAACAGCGACAACAAGCACCTGCCCGTTATTTTCAATGACTATATGAACTGCCTGTGGGGTGACCCAACCGCTGAGAAGGAATACCCCCTCATAGATGCGGCTAAAAAGGCAGGGTGTGAATACTTCGTGATAGATGCAGGCTGGTATGCCGACGGCAGCTGGTGGGACGAGGTAGGCCAGTGGGAGGTAAGCTTAAAGCGCTTCCCTGACGGATTGAAGCCTGTTACGGATTACATAAGGGACAAGGGAATGATCCCCGGAGTGTGGCTTGAGATAGAGGTAATGGGGATAAAGTGTCCGCTCGTTTCGCAGAAGGCTGATGACAGCTGGTTCTTTACACGACACGGGAAAAGAGTTTTTGACAGGAGCCGCTATCAGCTTGATTTCAGAAACCCTGCCGTAAGAAAGCACGCCGATGAGGTCATCGACAGGCTGGTGAAAGAATACGGTATCGGATATATAAAAATGGACTATAATATCGAGCCGGGCATTGGCACGGAGAATGGTGCTGACAGCTTCGGGGACGGGCTTCTGGGTCACCAGAGGGCTTACCTTGAATGGCTCGACGGGGTGTTTGAAAGATACCCCGAGATAGTGATAGAGAACTGTTCCAGCGGAGGACTGAGAATGGACTACGCGATGCTCTCGCGCTATTCGATACAGTCCACCTCGGATCAGGACGACTATAAAAAATACTGCACTATAGCTGCGAACTCTCCCCTGGCAGTGTGCCCCGAGCAGTCAGCGATATGGTGCTACCCTATGAGCCAGGGAGACCGCGAGGAGACCGTTTTCAATATGATAAACGCGATGCTCCTGCGTATACACCAGAGCGGTCACCTTGCGAACATAGATGATGAGAGAATGGCTCTTGTAAAGCAGGGGCTGGAGGTCTATAAGCGTATAAGAAAGGATATCAGAGAGGCGGTGCCGTTCTGGCCGCTTGGTCTGTCTGACTTTGCCGATAACTGGGTAAGTCTCGGGCTGAGGACGGATAAGAAGGCATACCTTGCGGTATGGAGACGGGAGGGCAGCGACACCTGTGAGCTGCCGCTGGAGTTCATCGGAGAGGGCTCAAGGGTGAAATGCATCTATCCCGACTTCAATGAGTGCCCGTTCGAGCTGCACCCGTTATCGGGCAAGCTCAGCGTGAAGCTGGAAAAACCCTATACTGCACGCCTTTTTGAGATAAAGATCTGAGCATGAGAATAAAGATTCCGTCATATGTTAATAAGGTCATAGCTCTGCTTGAAATGTCGGGCTATGAGGCATATATAGTGGGCGGCTGCGTCAGAGACTCGCTCCTCGGGGCTGAGCCGAACGACTGGGACGTTTGCACCAACGCAAGACCCGAGCAGGTAAAGGCAGCGCTCAGCTCGCTGCACGTTATCGAAACGGGTATAAAGCACGGCACTGTCACCGCAATGGCTGAGCACAAGCCCGTCGAGATCACGACCTACCGCAGCGACGGCGAGTACGAAGATCACCGCCACCCGAAGCAGGTCACCTTCTCGGATACTTTGAGGGAGGATCTGTCAAGGAGAGACTTTACGGTGAACGCTATAGCGTATTCCGACAGGGAGGGTCTTGTCGATCTTTTCGGAGGAAGAAAGGATCTTAAGGCACGGGTCATCAGGTGCGTCGGGGAGCCCGATGAGCGCTTTGATGAGGACGCACTGAGGATACTCAGAGCGATGAGGTTCTCATCGTGCCTTGATTTTGATATCGACGATGACACTGCGGCCTCGATAATGAGGAACAGGAGGCTGCTGGAGGCTATATCCTCAGAGAGGATAGCACAGGAGCTGTTAAAGCTTCTCTGCGGAGACAGGGCGGTGGACGTGCTGTTGAGTTTTTCAGAGGTGATGTGCGTCATCATTCCCGAGCTTACGCCCTGCATAGGCTTCAAGCAGAACAATCCGCACCACTGCTACACGGTGTATGAGCATATCTGCCGAAGTGTGGGCAATATAAGAAAAGAGCCTGCCCTGAAAATGACGATGCTGCTGCACGACATTGCAAAGCCCCTTTGCAGGACGACCGATGACAAGGGAGTGGATCACTTCAAGGGGCACCCTGTTATGGGGGCGCAGATGGCTGACGAGATATTAAGGCGGCTGAAATTTGACAACTCCACCCGTCTGAGGGTGACGGAGCTTGTCAGGGACCACGACAACCGCATACCCTGCACGAAAAAGTCGGTCAAGAGGTATATATCAAAACACGACACCGGCTTTTTTGAGGACTATCTTGACGTTCGCAGTGCCGACACGCTGGCGCAGTCAAACTATATGATAGAGCAGAAGCTCGATGAGCTTGACTCGTTCAGGAAGATATATGAGCAGATCTGTGAGGAAAGACCTGTTCTGTCGCTCAGGCAGCTCGATATCGACGGGCGCGACCTTATGGCAGCAGGCTTAAAGGGCAAAGAGATAGGCGAGGCCTTACAGCTTGCCCTTGATGCGGTGATAGATGAAAAATGTGAAAACGTCAAGAAGGAGCTTATGAGCTACATTGAAAAAGATCTTGAAAAGTAAGGCGCTCAGGTATGTTCTGACGGTGCTGTGGTGTGTTGTGATATTTCTGTTCTCCGCAAACGATGCGGATACGTCATCAGAGCAGAGCGATGTGATAACGGACATCTGCATCGACACCTTTGTGCCTGATTATGATTCGCTGAGCGGCGCCGAGCAGGAGGACATTTTTGACACAGTGTCCTTTATGGTGAGAAAGACGGCGCATTTTACCGAATATCTTATCCTGGGGGCGCTGATATTCTGGTGCCTGCACAGGGCAGGTGACAAGAGGGTGAGGACGGCGTGCTCTGCGGTGGGCGCATCACTCTATTCCGTCACCGACGAGCTGCACCAGCTGTTTTCGGACGGCCGCTCGTGTGAACTGAGAGACGTTCTTATCGACAGCGGCGGAGGGCTTCTGGGAGCGCTTTTAGGGCTGCTGATACTGGTG
>CACXFU010000075.1 GCA_902767035.1 uncultured Ruminococcus sp. | reverse complement strand
GTTGAAGAGGCTGTCCTGTGTGCAGGGATAACAGGAATTTCGGCTTTTGATGCTCGCTGATATGCTGGTAAATATCCTCACGGAACTCCTCCAGCCGTACCTCGATCTCATGCTCCTGCGCAAACTGCTTGATTTTCATGATAAGCTGAGCGGAGTATGCCAGATCAATCACAAATATTCCATAAAAGAAGCCAATTCCAAAGGAAAATGCCTGATTCCGCGCAAGCCAAGCCAGCGCATCCAGAATATGCGGATGCACCAGAAAATAGTAAATAGCACTAAGTACCATCCAGAAAAAACTATACAGCGGACAGATCATGCCTTGAATGTTTCCCCACTGATCGGTATAATCCCAAAGACGCACCTTCGTATATTTCAGCGATACCACACCGATCACATATTCCAGACAGGTGATCGCAATTGCCATCAAAAGAAACAATATCAGCTTTCGCAGCCAGAGGGCATTGGCGGGTATATGGTTTTCAATCCCTGTCAGCAAATACAGTATGCATAAACTCATACCATACAGCGGCAGACAGGGACCTGTCAAAAAGCCGGGATTGACCCAATGCTTTTGCGATACGAACCGGCGGTAGATCACCTCGATCCCCCAACCGATCATGCTGCCAACGGCAAAAAGAAACGTCAGAATCAGAAAAACACTCATAACGATTGCTCCTTTCCCAGAATCCGGTAATGTAGGCTCTCGCATTGCTTTGCCATAAACGCCACACTCTCCTGCATTCCAAAGGAAAACCATTTTAAAACCACCATTACAAGCGCCCCCTGCAGTGCTGAATACCGATAGCCTTCCTCGGCGCTCTCCATCGGCATTGCTTTATCAAAAATACTCTCCTTGCCGAGAATGCTTTCCTTGAACATATCTGCCTGTAAAAGCAAGGCAATGACATCCCGGTTATCACTGACATATTGCAGGCTGTTTTCATACCATTCCCTCGGATTTTTCTCAAAATCATGATTCATGATGGAGTGCGTCAGTGCATCTGTCACCTCATTCGTAATCTCGGCGATCAGTTCCTCCTTAGAGCCATAATTGCGGTAAAATGCGGTTCGTGATACGCCGGATTTTTTCACAATATCCGTGATGGAAATCTGATCAAATGGCTTTTGCTCCATCAGCTTGATGAGCGCTGTTCTCAGACATTCCCGTGTCAATTTGTTCGATTCCTCGTTGGACAGTCGAAGAACGGCGTGCTTTTGAAGTTCGGTTTCCTCCATCGGACATTTCTCCTCTCTTTGTGCTGTCGTTACAATTTGCGCTCATTTGTACAGTCCGATTACAAAAGTATTGACAGGATATATGATTTGGTGTTACAATTGTATTACCAATAGCATACCATAAAATCAGCGCCTTGTCAAGAGAGGAGTGCAAACAACGTGACAACTACATACACGCTCGATGAAATGCTGACCTTAATCGTCATAGTCTCTTTTTTAGGATTTTGTCTGGAAAATGTTTGGCTTGCTCTGCGCAAGGGTTATATCGACAACCGCAATATGTATCTGCCGTTTTTATTTGGTTACGGACTTGCTGTATCCGGAGGCTATCTGGTATTCGGGCTGCCTGATGCAGAACACCTTGAAAGATATTGGATCACGGTATTTATCGCTGTCAGTGTCGGTGAGATCCTGCTCGGTACAGCAACGGAACACTTTTGCGGCTATATCTATTGGGATTATTCAAGTATTCCGCTGCACATTACCCGGTATACCTCTGTACCCACCAGTTTTGCCTTTGCGTGTATCATCACGCTGTTTATGGGGAAATGCTTCACGCCGCTGATGCTATGGATCTCCATGCTGCCATCCATCATCACACACTATGGCTTCAGAACCATATTCCTTCTGATCGCAGCAGACTGGCTGAGATGCTCGCATGATATGCGCACAGCACACGCTCTGAATGAACGATGGCGTATTACGCTGTCTGCTCGGAAACAGACAAACGAGAAGATCGCATAATGCGTGTGGGGTAATTACTGATGCTTGTAGATCCAGTCATTGCGGTGGATCTACAAATCTTTTTGAGGAGAAACAGAATGTTTTTTGATGCTAAGCCGTTTGGCGGCTACAGCCCGTATCAGCTATCTATATTGTTCTTTGTATGGAGCTTTTTGGGATGCAGTGTCCTGCTGCGATAGGGAGGAATTATCTATGTCTGATGATCCGATTTTTACGCCAGAGATGAAGGATACCCATACGATCCTCGTTCCGAATATGTTGCCGATCCATTTCAGGCTCCTCATCAGTATTTTTACATCCTATGGCTATCATATGGAGCTGCTGGAAACCGATTCCAGAACCGTTGTGGACGAAGGACTGAAAAATGTACATAATGATACCTGTTATCCTGCTCTGCTGGTGATAGGTCAATTCATGGAGGCTCTCAAAAGCGGCAGATACGATCCGCATAAAACAGCCTTGCTTCTCACACAAACAGGCGGTGGCTGCCGAGCCTCTAATTACATCCATTTGCTGAGAAAATGTCTGGCAGTCAGTTTTCCCTATGTTCCGGTAATCTCGCTGAATTTTTCAGGATTGGAAAGAAGTCAAGAAAGCGGCTGGAAATTGACAATGCCAATGATCATCAAATGCCTTTATGGGGTACTGTATGGGGATATGCTTATGAGCGTTTATAATCAATGCCGGGCGAATGAGTTAGTAAAGGGAAGCTCTGAGAAAATTCTGATGAAATGGCAGAGGAAACTGGAGCATTTGTTTCAAAAGAACCGTTTTACAGCCTCCAAAAGAGTTTATCGGGAGATACTGGATGATTTCGCAGGAGTTGAGCGTTCTGCCGTTCCCAAAATCAAGGTCGGAATTGTTGGTGAGATCTTTGTAAAGTATTCACCGCTGGCGAATAATCACTTGGAGGATTTTTTACTGTCAGAGGGCTGCGAGCCTGTCATTCCGCCCTTGCTGGAATTTGTTCTCTATTGGGCTGTCAACAAAGTGAACGAGGCAGAAATGTATGGAAGAAAAAACGCATCAACCTGTGTATTTCGGGAAGTATACCGATTCCTATATCATAAGCAGAGAGAGGTTATTCGAGTTATGAATGAGCATGGTGTGTTTGCTCCTCCGCATGATTTTGAACATCTGCGCTCATCTGTAAGCCGGTTTATCGGACAAGGTGTAGCAATGGGCGAGGGATGGCTGATCCCGGCAGAGATGGGAGCTTTAGCCGAAAGCGGAATAGAGAATATTATCTGTACCCAGCCCTTCGGCTGTCTGCCAAATCATATTGTTGCAAAAGGAATGAGCCGTGCAATAAAATCCTACTATCCGAATGCGAATATGATTGCGATCGACTATGATTCCGGTGCTGCTCGTGTTAACCAAGAAAACCGCATCAAGTTGATGCTTGCGAATGCGAAAAAGTTTTAAATCAAAGAAATAAATGGAAACGGCAGAAGCGTGTGTGTATGGAAACGCTTCTGCCATTACTCTTGTACGATATATTCACTGCCTTATTCTAATTTGGACAACATTTGGTCAACAAAACTACAACAAGATACACCATTTAAGGTTATTTTTTATATGATGTGAAGTGCGTATCTTGCGGTGTCATGGGAATTTGATGAGATAGAACATCGAATGATAGGGTGGCTTTTTAATAGCATAAAATAACAGAAATGTAAAGCCGTATGTGCAAAAAAGCTTTTCCACTTTTTCTGTAAGGCACCTGCCTGTTGCAGTACTACCCCTTCGGGCTTCTCTATTGCCACCAATCACATAATAGAGTAGCGTGTCCGCCCGTCCGGCAGGACCGTCCAGCCGTGCGGCGAGCACTTATAGCATAAAATATCAGAAATGTAAAGCCGCGTGTGCAAAATAATTATAGTAAGTTTCAAACGCATTATAAATTGTCAACTGTTTTTAAAACTCAGGGTTGACAATTTAAGTGAAATGTGTTATTATCTAAATCGAAATGATATCAAGGAGAGATAATAATGGAAGCATCAACAATTAACAGATCAAGATTCAGAACGGTAGACATTGCCTATATTGCGATGTTTGCGGCACTTACAGCAGTCTGCTCGTGGATATCTATCCCCACGACCGTGCCGTTTACCCTGCAGACCTTCGCGGTTTTCGCATCAATGCTCATTCTGGGCGGCGAGCGCGGCTTTTTTGCGGTGCTCACCTATATCCTGCTGGGAGCAGCCGGTGTGCCGGTATTCGCTGAGTTCTCAGGCGGTCTCAGCGTCCTGTTCGGAATGACGGGAGGATACATAATAGGATTTTTGTTCACGGCACTTATCTACTGGGTATGCGAAAAGTTCATAGGGCAGCACGCAGCGGTAAAAATCGGCGCTCTGATACTGGGGCTTGCTGTATGCTATGCGTTCGGCACCGTCTGGTTTATAAACATTTATTCAAAAAAAGTAGAACAGATCGGCCTTAAAGGTGCTCTCGGAATGTGCGTTACTCCGTTTCTTATTCCCGACGCGGTAAAGCTAGCGCTCGCGTGGGTGATATCTGTCGGGCTGAAAAAGAGAATAAAGATATGAGAGATAAGCTGCTTTTGCGGCCGCATCATGTGCTTTGCATCGGTTTTTTCGAGGGCAAAGGCTACAGCGAAGAGTTTGTGAGCAATATGCGGCAGGTGATCTCGAGGCTTGACGACAATGCTTTTATCCAACTCACTATTCAGACTGACGTTGTATGCTCGCGGTGCCCCCTCGATGCAAGCGGTGATTGTTTTGCTGAGAAAAAAGCCGCGGGCTATGACGCCGCCCTGCTGAGACTTACAGGTCTTAGTGACGGAGAAGTTCTCACATGGAAAGAGCTCAGACGCTCTGTAAACGAAGCGGTACTAAGCTGCGGCAAGCTCGGCACTGTCTGCGGTGACTGCCGCTGGTATGAGATATGTTCAGACAAAAACACAGCCAAGGGTGACTGAACCCAAGGCTGTGTTTTTATGCCTTTTCACATACGACAGTTACCTTCATAAGGCCGCCCTCTGTCTCTGCGTAGACGTCTCCGCCCATATCGTGCATCAGCCTGCGGCAGATATAAAGGCCTAGGCCGCTGCCAGCTCTGCTGCCGGCATTTGAGCCGCGCCTGAAGCTCATGAAGATATCGTCAAGCTCATTTTCGGGAAGGGTGCAGCCTGTGTTCTCTATCGTTATCAGGCGGCAGCTCTCCTCCTCGCTCACGCGGACGCTTATGCGCTTGCCGTCACCATATTTTATAGCGTTCTCGATAATGTTCTGAATGACCTCTATCAGCCTTTCGGGGTCAGCGCTGAGAAGGCAGTCGGAGAACGGCTCGACTGAGAACTGCGTACCTGTCACGGCGAGCTTGTCTCGGTAGTAATCACTGATCTTACTTATCACTTCAGACAGGTATACCTGCGTCATATGTATCTCATAGGTGAGAAATTCGTTCTCTGCCCTGCTGATTATCTGCCCTAAGTACCGCTCTATCTCGTCGGCCTTGTCACTGATCGACATGGCAGTTTCTCTTCGCTTCTGCTCGTCTTTGTAAAGCCCCTTTGAAAGCGCCTGAGAGCTGAGCTTTATTGCAGATAAGGGCGTTTTGATATCATGGGAAAGGGACAGGAGCATGGTCTTTTCCTTTTTGGCAAGCTCAAGCTCGTCCTCCCTGGTCTTTTCAAGGCGCTGCCTGAGCATATCAAGTCCCCATACGAATTTGCCGAAATGCTTTGAGCTCTTTTCTTTGAGGGGGATAGTCAGGTTCCCTTTTGAAAGTTCCTGAGGGTAGCTGCTTATCTCGTTAAAAGGCTTCACTATTGACCTTCTGATATAGATAAGTAAGCCTATGACCGCTGCCGACAAGGCCACAAGCAGCACGTTCACGGCGATGACTGCGCTCTTGTCCCGCTCATAGATACGTTCATACTCTATCCTGTAGAGGGTGCCGCCTATTTTTCTTATCACATAATCACTGTCAGAATTGTAAAACGAACTGCTGCCGTCATCAGCATAGATACCTGTGACGTATTCAAATGAGGATATATCGGGCTCTTCACCGGCATTCATCTGCTGCACCGCACGGTTGATCTCAACATTATAGACACGGTCATCTTCCGAGCGCTCGCTCAGCATAAGCACGTTCACTGCCGCAAGGACTGATACGAGCAGCAGCACACAGAGAGCCGCCAGCCTGTCAAACGCCTTCATACGTCGCCTCCCCAGCGGTAGCCCTTGCCCCAGACTGTCAGTATCTTTGTGGGGTGCTTGGGGTCGTCCTCGATCTTTTCTCTCAGCCACTTGATATGAACTGTCAGCGTCTGAGGTTCGCTCTCGCTGTCAGAGCCCCACACCCGTGAGAGGATACGCTCTTTTGGGAGTATCTGTCCTTTGTTTTCGATAAGGAGCTTCAGAAGCTCGAATTCTTTTGCGGTGACAGCAATCTCGGTGCCGTTTTTTATGACCTTCTGAGTTGAAATGTCAAGAGTTATACCGCTGTCCGAGATCTCATTTACGGCAAGGCGTCTGATGAATATGCCCTTTATCTTCGCGAGCAGTATGTCGATATCATACGGCTTTTCGATATAGTCATCGGCGCCGCTTATAAGGCCGTTGAGCTTATCGTCCTTATCCGTGCGTGCAGTCAGTATCAGTATGGGGGTATTATCCTGCTCGCGGATACGTTTGCACACCTTGAAGCCGTCTATCCCGGGCAGGTTTATATCAAGCAGGACAAGCCTTGCGCCGTATTTTTCATACAGCGACAAGGCTTTTTCTCCGCTTTCACAAACAGTTACCGTATAGTTCTCCGCCCTGAGAAAATCAGTCAGCAGAGAGCTTATCTCCACATTATCTTCTACCAATAAAATATCGATCATAATAATACCTCTGTGCTAAGCTGTCACGACGGCGGTGCAGGGGCACGCCCTCTGCGGGGGCGTTTAGAATCCCATCTCAAGCAGCCAGTTATTCAGAGATCTCTCGCGTTCTCTGAGGGACTGTGTACTGTCTATATTATACTCCCCTTTTATGTTTCCGTCAACTATAAATAATACTCTTGTGCATTTTGCAGCAACACGGGCATCGTGAGTGACGAGCATAATGGTCGTGCCTTCGTCATTAAGACGTGTGAGCTCCTCCATGACCTCTTCCGAGGAGGTGCGGTTGAGGGCGCCTGTGGGCTCGTCAGCGAAGAGCATTCTGGGCTCGTTTATCATCGCGCGGCAGATAGCTGCTCTCTGAAGCTGACCGCCTGACACCTCGTTGATGTCATTGTCTCCGATCTCAGAGATACCGAGCTTGTTCATCAAAGATCTTGCACGCTCTGTCGTCTGAGCTGTGCTCTCATCAAGCTTGTTGCTTTTGCAGGCAGGGAGAATGATGTTATCGAGCACTGACAGGTTCTTCATCATATACATCTGCTGGAAGACAAAGCCCATATCGTCAAGTCTCAGTGCGGCAAGCTCATTCTCACTGAGCTTCGATATATCCTTTCCGCAGAACTCAACTTTACCTGCGGTCATTCTGTCCATTCCGGAGACCGTATAAAGCAGAGTTGACTTGCCTGAGCCTGACGGCCCCATAACGGCGATCATTTCACCCTCACCGACCTTGAAGCTCACGTTTGTAAGTACATTGTTCTGTCTTTTGTTTACGATATATGTTTTGCAGAGATCCTTCACGTTAAGTACTGTATTCATAGCAGTTACCTCCAATTATAGCTGATGTGTCAGCGTTCTTTATTCGATGTTTGCCGTGTCGCTTGCCTTTACAGTCTTTGTATAAAGGGCTGTCAGGAAAGCGCTCAGCGCAGTTGTTGCAAGTATTATAAGCGGATATATCACGAATACCTCTAATGGGTCTATCGTGTATTCCACGCCCTCGACAGCTCCCATAATGCCGAATATCGGGTCTATCGCAAGGTTTGTCAGAGGCAGGCAGAGCGCTGCTGCAAGTATCGCCGCTGCGATGCTGACTGTCACGAACCTGAGTGTGTGCTGTCCGATTATAGACCTGCTCTTTATGCCCATAGCCTTCATCAGCGCGATCTCGGCTCTCTCCTTTGAAATGAACGAGCGCTCCATAAGTACGGCTATCATGGCAACTATTATAATGTCGATGATGACTATCATATCTTTCATAGCGTTCATAGCGTCTGCCGCACCTGTGCAGTCCTTGACGAACTCTGCGGCATTGTACACATTGTCAGTCTCAAAGATGTCCTTCAGGTCTTCTTTTCTCTTTTCGATCTCGTCTTCGTCGGGGTCATCTGCAAAGTCAATCTGAAATGCGAATGCCGAGCTGATATTGCTGTCAGGAATATCTATATCCTGATGGAAGCGGCCGTTAGTTCCGAGGTTGTTGAAAGATGTGAACGAGCCTGTTACCACGAACTCTCTTTCTTCACCGTCGATAAAGATGCTTACTGTGTCGCCTATCTCAGCGCCGAGCTTTTCGAGCGCCAGATTTGAGAGAGCTATCTCATTCGTGTACATAGGCGCCTTGCCGTTGCTGTATTCATAGTCTGTAGTCTTTGTATCGGGGCAGAAGAGATAGGGGATCTTAGCTTTTTTGCCCTCAAATTCGGTAGAAAGAGATGCCCAGCGTTCAAAGGTGACGCTTGCCTCATAGCCGTTGTCTTTGAGTATCTGCTTTATCTCGTCTTCTGCTTCCTTACTGCCCTTTGAGCCGCCTAACACCTCCAGCAGATAGTCTGTGCCGTTGTAGTAGATGTCGCTTTTGGTGGTGCCGAGAAGATACATCAGGCTGTCACTTGAAAGTGTGTTTGCAGTATTTGCAAGCAGCGTTACCATAAGTATACATACGGTGAATACTGCGGTTATCATGCCGAACTGCTTTTTAGCGCTCAGCACGTCATTGACTGCCATAAATGGCGTGATCTTCATTCTGCTTTTTGACAGGGAGAGTATCGCACGCTTTTTGAACCTCTCTCCCGTCTGACCGCTTCTTACTGCGTCAACGGGGGACATTTTCTTTATCTTATGGGTACATCTCCAGCTGAAAGCCGATATGATAAGCACTACTGCGATACTGCTGATGACCGATACTAAAAGACCGTTGTCATTTCCGAGCACCATACTTTTTGAAACGCTGTCAAGGAGCATATTCCCAAACGGTATACCGAGTGCCAGACCGATCGCCGAGCCGATGATCGCAATGCCGAGGTACTTTACAAGGTACAGCCCTCTGACCGAACGGTTTTTAAGGCCTATGGCTTTCATAACGCCTATCTCGCGGAACTCCTCACGGATAGTGAAGCCGATAGTAAATCTCAGCACCACGAACGAAACTATGATAAGTGCCACGCTTATCATCAGGAGAATGCCTGCGATTATCATATTCATAACGTAGCTTGTTTTTATCAGCGAGCGTGAGCCTGCGAAAAATGTCCTTACGGTATCGGCAGTTGCGGCTTCGATCGCATCGGTGTCAGAGCTTTTTATGTAGAAAAGATTGCCTTTGTACTCGGGGTTTTCGGAGGATATCTTTTCATAGTCCGACTTATTCATAATAAATCTCGG
>CACXFU010000074.1 GCA_902767035.1 uncultured Ruminococcus sp. | reverse complement strand
TAGTGAGCGATAACTATTACTTTTGTTTCCGCTGCTTTTCAATAGCTTTAAAGGCGAGTGAGGGTACATCTCTCAAGGTTCGCGCAGCGTTACAGCCTGATAGCTCCAAACAAAACAATAACCCTCCCCTCCGCGGGAGGGCAAACATTTTAATAGCACCTAACTACTTACGCGGGGTAGGGGAGGCGGTGCAGGGGCACGCCCCTGCCTACTTGACAAATGGTTTGCAATATGTTAAAATATCATTGACTTCAGAGACGGCATCGGTTCTCTGACATCTACTCTACTTAAAGGAGCGGTGACAATGAAAAACGACGGTATCGATTATGTATGGACGGATAAGAAAAGAACTCTTTTCGGCCTTCCACTTTCATTCACCAGGTATTTTCTTACCAAAGATAAGTTCATAACCAGAAAAGGCCTTCTCAGGGTCGAGGAGGATGAGCTTGAGCTTTACAGGGTCATCGACAAAAAGCTTGTCCTGCCCCTCGGTCAGAGAATGTTCAAGTGCGGCTCTATCGTTATGAACGTTAAAGACGTTGACACTCCCGTTAAGGAGATCAAGTGCGTCAAGACACCGAGAGATGTCCTTGCACAGCTCGATAAGTACATCAACGCCAACCGCGACAAGTACCGTGTCCGCGGAAGAGACATGGTCGGTGCCGAATACGGTCATTCCGACGGAGACATTGACGGTCTCGATATATTCTGATAAGATCGGACGGTGTTTTAATGCGCCGTCCTTTTTTTGTGAGGTATTTATGCAGACAGATAAACTAAAAGCCCTTACCCCCTGGCAGGAAAGGGTCGCGGCTGCATCAAAGCCTGTCGTTCTTTACGGTATGGGCAGCGGCGCAGACAAGATCCTCTCTCAGCTTGACAGCTTAGGCGTAAAGCCCTCTGCCGTTTTCGCAAGCGATGACTTTGCCAGAGGCACCCTGTTCCACGGCTATAAGGTGAGCACGCTCTCTCAGCTTGAAGAGCACTTCGGCGATATGCTCATACTGCTGGCGTTCGGCACTTCCCTGCCCGATGTTATGAAAAGGATCGATGACATCTCCGCCCGTCATGAGCTCATAGCCCCCGAGGTCAGCGTTATCGGCAGCGGAGCCTTTGAAAAGTGCGTCTTCTTTGAACGCATCGACGAAGCAGAGCACGCCTTTTCCCTGCTCAGCGATGATATTTCACGGCAGACCTTTGAGCTGCTGACCGCCTACAAGATAACGGGAGACCTCTCCCAACTGAAAGCAGCCTTCTCTCTCAGCACTGAGAGCTCAAAGCTTGCGGATATGCCTGATAATGCAGTATACTGTGACCTAGGCGCCTATAACGGCGACACCGTGCTCGACTTTGTGAACGGCTGCATGGGCAGGTATAAAAAAATATACGCTATAGAGCCCGAAAAGAAAAACTATCAGAAGCTTCTGAGAAACACATCGCACCTTGATAATGTAGTATACTTCAACGCAGCGGCATGGTCTCACAGCTGTGAGCTTACCTTCTCAGGCAGCGGCGGCAGGCAGGGCGCTGTCAGCAGCAGCGGCAAAACAGTGCGTGCGCTCAGCCTTGACGAAGCCCTGTGCGCGGAGCGTGCCGACATCATCAAGTATGACGTTGAGGGTGCAGACTATGAAGCCCTTGACGGCAGCAGAGATACTATCACTCATTACAGTCCAATAATTTGTACAGCAGCTTATCACAGACCCTATGATTATTTCGCCCTGATAAACCATATCGACAGCATTAAGAGCGGCTATCGCTATTATCTCAGGCAGGACACCTACTACCCTGCATGGGAAACGAACATCACAGCAAGAATATGACCGGCAGTCTCCACAGAGCTGTCGGTTTTTTGTTTCTTTGTTTCATATTTTATAATTTTCAGCGAATATTTATATGCAAGCTGCACAAAACAAAGCCGAAATATTTTACAAGACAAATCAGCAGGAATGTGTTATAATTTTAGTATAAGAGTTATCCAGCTGTTGATAAAGCACTAATTATATTTATGTCCGAAGGGGTCGTTAGGGGGCGACCGGAATGCCCCCTAACAGGGCGAGCGGCTGTCTGAAAGGTCAGCGCATAGCTTTGTACGTATATAAAAGTGTTTTGCAGCAAGCTGTATAATTCTAATGTAAGAGTTATCTTATTGACATCTTTATTGAGACGGAGGTATTTTTATGGCAAAGAACAGACTTATCGGAGATTACCCTGTTATAGGCATCAGACCGACCATCGACGGCAGGCGCGGTGCCCTCGGAGTAAGAGAATCTCTTGAGGATCAGACTATGAACATGGCAAAGTCAGCCGCTAAGCTTTTTGAGGACAACCTGAGATATTCAAACGGCGAGCCCGTAAAGGTAGTTATCGCTGATACAACTATCGGCAGAGTTGCCGAGGCTGCTGCCTGCGAGGCAAAGTTCAAAAAGGCAGGCGTTGATATAACTCTCACAGTAACACCCTGCTGGTGCTACGGCGCTGAGACTATGGATATGGACAAGAATACTATCAAGGCAGTGTGGGGCTTTAACGGAACGGAAAGACCGGGCGCTGTTTATCTCGCATCTGTTCTTGCTACTCATGCACAGAAGGGTCTGCCGGCATTCGGCATCTACGGCCATGATGTCTGCGAGGCTGACGACACCGAGATACCTGCCGATGTAAAAGAAAAGCTCCTGCGCTTCGGAAGGGCTGCTGTGGCTGCCGCTACTATGAGGGGCAAGTCATATTTGCAGATAGGCTCTATCTGTATGGGTATAGGCGGCTCGATAATCGACCCTGCATTTATCGAGGAATACCTCGGAATGAGAGTCGAATCCGTTGATGAGGTAGAGATAATCAGGCGAATGACCGAAGAGATCTATGATAAAGAGGAGTACGAGAAGGCTCTTGCATGGACAAAGGCAAACTGCAGGGAGGGCTTTGACAAGAACCCAGAGTTCCTGCAGAAGACACCCGAGCAGAAGGAGAAGGACTGGGAGTTCGTTGTGAAGATGATGTGCATCATCAAAGACCTTATGAACGGCAACGATAAGCTCCCCAAGGGCAGAGAGGAAGAAATGGTAGGCCACAACGCTATCGCCGCAGGCTTCCAGGGTCAGAGACAGTGGACTGACTTCTACCCGAACTGTGACTTCCCCGAGGCGCTGCTCAACACCACGTTTGACTGGAACGGCGCAAGAGAGCCCTATGTTCTCGCAACGGAGAACGATGTTCTCAACGGTCTCGGAATGCTGTTCTTGAAGCTGCTGACAAACCGCGCTCAGATATTTGCTGACGTTCGTACCTACTGGAGCCCTGAAGCTCTTAAAAAGGCAGCCGATTATGAGCTCACCGGCAAGGCTAAGGAAGCAGGCGGCTTTATCCACCTGATAAACTCAGGCGCTGCGTGCCTCGATGCCTGCGGAAAGGCTCTCGACGAGAACGGACAGCCGGTCATGAAGGAATGGTGGAACGTGACCGAAGCCGATCAGAAGGCTATAATGGAGGCTACCACCTGGAACTATGCTGACTGCGGATATTTCAGGGGCGGCGGCTTCTCATCAAGATATGTTACCGATGCAGAGATGCCCGTAACTATGATAAGGCTGAACCTTGTAAAGGGTCTGGGGCCAATGCTCCAGATAGCTGAGGGCTGGACTGTAAAGCTGCCCGAGGAGGTAAACGATATCCTCTGGAAGAGAACTGACTACACCTGGCCGTGCACATGGTTCACCCCGAGAGTAACTGACGCAGCACCTTTCAGGACAGCCTATGACGTTATGAACAACTGGGGCGCAAACCACGGCGCTATCAGCTACGGCCATGTGGGCGCAGACCTCATCACCCTTGCATCTATCCTCAGGATACCTGTCGCTATGCACAATGTTCCCGAGGAGAAGATCTTCCGCCCTGCTGCATGGAACGCTTTCGGCATGGACAAGGAGGGCGCCGACTACAGAGCCTGCGCAAACTACGGCCCCATGTACAAAGGCATGAAGTAAGTGCTCGCCGCACGCCGTAATGAGCGTGGACTATAAGTTTTGTTCCCGCTGCTTTTCAGTAGCTTTAAAGACTAGTGAGGGAACGTATTTCAACATAACTTCTAAATAAGAAGGTGATAGATAATGTCAGTACATTTAGCTATAGACCTCGGTGCTTCCAGCGGACGGGCTGTTGTCGGCTGGCTTGAGAACGGCGAGATAGTGACCGAGGAGATACACCGCTTTACTAACGATCCTGTTACCGTCGGAGATACGATGTACTGGGACGTACTGAGGCTGTTTCACGAAATAAAACAGAGCATTGTAAAGGCAAAGGCTTATCCTGAACTTACAAGCATAGGCATCGACACCTGGGGAGTTGACTTCGGCCTTATCGGTGCGGACGGCAGGCTTCTTGAAAACCCTGTCCATTACCGCGACAAGAGAACGAACGGTATGGCGAAAAAGTGCTCTGAGGACGTATCCCCCGAAGAGCTCTACAAGCTGACCGGCAATCAGATAATGGATATAAACACTGTTTTCCAGCTGAAAGCTCTTCTTGACAAAAGGCCGCAGCTTCTCGACAGAACAGCAAAGATACTGATGATGCCGGACCTGCTCTCATACTTCCTCAGTGACAGGATATACACGGAGCTTTCAATGGCCTCTACCACACAGATGCTCGACGCCGTCACAAACAGGTGGAGCGCTGACGTGCTGGATAAGATGAACCTGCCTGAACGGATACTGCCGATGGTGATAATGCCCGGCACGGTAGTGGGTGAGCTGAGACCTGAGATCTGTGAGGAGCTTGGGGTGAAGCCGCTTAAAGTGGTGGCTGTCTGCGGCCACGATACACAGTGCGCTATGGCAGCTGCGGCACCCGATACCGGTGAGGACTTTGCCTTTCTCAGCTGCGGCACATGGTGCCTTCTCGGCACACAGCTCGATAAGCCTATCCTGTCGGATCAGTCAATGGCTATGAGCTTTACGAATGAAAAGGGCTTCGGCGGCAAGACCTCATTTCTTAAAAACCTGACGGGGCTCTGGCTGATTCAGGAGAGCAGGCGCTACTGGAACAGAAACGGCAGAGACTACTCATATGCGGATATGGAAAAGCTTGCAAGAGAAGCACAAAGCCAGTATATCATTGACACTGACGATCCGTCTCTCTCTTCACCCGGAGATATACCCAACAGGATATCACTTATCTGCCAGCGTTCAGGCCTTGGCAAGCCGCGTGATGACGAAGAGATGATCAGGTGCATTTATGACAGCCTTGCGATGAAGTTCGCAAAAACGATAAAAGAGCTTGAGGCCTGCACCGGTAAAACGTTTGACAGGCTATATATCGTCGGCGGCGGAACAAAGGATTCGCTCCTTTGTGAGCTGACCGAAAAATACAGCGGCAAGCAGGTTGTGAAGGGTGCCTCCGAAGCGACCGCTATCGGAAACCTGAAAATTCAGATGTATGCCGTAAAGGAGAGTGAGCGTAATGCTTAAAAACATACCGCCCATTTTATCGCCTGAGCTTCTGAAAACGCTCTGCGAGATGGGTCATTCAGACAGGATAGTTATTGCCGACGGCAACTTCCCTGCCGAGAGCATGGGCAAAAACTGCAAGGTCATACGCTGTGACGGCCACGGAGTTCCGGAGCTTCTGGACGCGATACTCACGCTCTTCCCGCTGGATACTTATGTCGAAAAGCCTGTGAGCCTTATGCAGGTGATGCCAGGCGACGATGCCGAAACGCCTATCTGGGGCGAATACAAGGCAATAATCAAAAAGCACGATGACAGAGGCGCTGACGCCGTAGGTGAGATCGAGCGCTTTGCCTTCTATGAAGAGGCGAAAAAGGCCTATGCGATAGTGGCTACTGGCGAGACTGCCATATACGCGAACATAATGCTCCAGAAGGGCGTTGTCATTCCCGAATAAGAAAGGACAGATAATATGTACGAAGATATAAAGGATCAGATAGTTGAGGTCTGCCACAAGATGTGGACAAAGGGCTGGGTCGCAGCCAATGACGGCAACGTTACCGTTAAGGTCGGAGAGAACCTCTTTCTTGCAACGAGGACAGGCATCTCAAAGTATGAGATAACGAGAGACCATATCGGCCTGATAGACAAGGACTTCAACATTATTGAAAAGCCTGCTGAGGACTGGAGACCGTCCTCAGAGATAAAGATGCATATGAAATGCTATAATGACAGGCCTGACGTAGGTGCTGTCGTTCATGCACACCCGCCGGTATCTACAGGGTTTGCGTGTGCACACATACCGCTTGATGACTACTGCATGATAGAGACGGTCATAGCTGTGGGCTCAGTGCCGCTCACTCCATACGGCACACCGTCTACCTATGAGGTGCCTGAGGCTATCGAGCCGTACCTGCCCTATCACGATGTGATGCTGCTGACAAACCACGGCGCACTGACGGTCGGCGCAGACCTTACCACTGCATACTACAGAATGGAGACTCTGGAGCTTCAGGCGCAGATATCTCTGGTGGCAAGGCTGCTGGGCGGCGTCAAGGATATCGACAGGGACAATATCGACAGGCTCATAGGCATGAGGGCGCAGTACGGCGTTACGGGCAAGCACCCGGGATATAAGAAGTACAGCGAGAAATAATCTTGACTTTGGCCGGGGGATATGTTATAATATCAGAAGGTTGTTAAATTTGTAACAGTCAACAACGCACTGAGGTGCGAAAAATTTATAATGAGAGGATGTCAGATAATCATGGCAGGTTTAAACAAGGTCACAGTTGAAGACATTGACGTTAAGGGCAAAAAGGTGCTCGTAAGAGTTGATTTCAACGTTCCGCTCAAGGACGGCGTTATCACTAACGACAATAGGATCACAGCAGCTCTTCCCACTATCAACAAGCTCGTAGAGAACGGCGCAAAGGTAGTTCTCTGCTCACATCTCGGCAAGCCGAAGAACGGCCCCGAGGATAAGTTCTCCCTTGCACCCGCAGCAGCTAGACTGGCTGAGCTGGTAAGTGCAAAGGTAACATTCGCTAAGGACGATACCGTTGTAGGCGAGAATGCAAAGAAGGCTGTTGCTGAAATGGCTGACGGCGACATCGTAGTGCTTGAGAACACAAGATTCAGAGGCGATGAGGAGACCAAGAACGGTGAGAAGTTCGCCAAGGAGCTCGCAGACCTCGTTGACGATCAGGTATTCGTTATGGACGCTTTCGGTTCTGCTCACAGAGCTCATGCTTCAACAGCAGGCGTTACAAAGTTCGTTAAGGAAACAGCAGTAGGATACCTTATGCAGAAGGAGAT
>CACXFU010000073.1 GCA_902767035.1 uncultured Ruminococcus sp. | reverse complement strand
TCCCATATAAGAAATCAATTCATTTTACTATTAGTATTATAGCACATTCGTACATAATAATCAACTTTTTACACCCAACTTTGTATGTTTGCACAAAAATGACACTTTTGTTTAACCACATTAACCAAATCATATGTTGACATATTTTATTAATTAAGAATCGAAAACGATATAGTTGAAATTTGAGGGGGTGCTCGCCGGCGCTCACCGCGCGGCTATCTCACGCCGTACAGAGCGTGGACTATTACGTTTGTTTCCGCTGTTTTTCAAAAGCTTTAAAGGCGTTTGGGTAGGGGCTTTTTGGTGAGAGAAGGCGGTGGGAAATTGATATAGAATTCTATCAACACAGGAAGTGAGTAATTTCAGCGCCGCTTCACTACGAAAGTGCAAGCGTCTAGCCACCTCTCCGAGGTGGTATCGCCGTTTGCAGGCTGCGCCCGAAAAGGTGCGGCAGGAGAGTATTGTTTTTGAAGTAATTACTGAAAAACAACGTCCTGCTTCTCTTAAAAGCGAAACCATTCAGCCACCCCTCTGGGGCGGCGTCTGGTTTCGCCGATTTTTTACGTTGTAAAAAATCAGTGGGAAATATCACGGTTGCACGTTCCTTAAAGGCTCCCTCCTCACGCACCCCACAAGGGGGTACGGTCGGTCGCTGCGAGAAAATAGCGGTTTTAACGCCAGCAGCGGTCGCCTGTCAAGGGCGATAACCGTGTAATAGTCTTTTTTCTATCAATCAGAATAAAAAAGACTCCCGACACCAGGTGCCGGAAGTCTCTGTCAATGCTGGTTTTCGCACCTCTGTTCAGGTGCTCTCTGTCTTGTCTGTCAAGCTTTAAGCTCTGCCTTTACTGCGTCAAATTCTGCTGTTATCTCGTCATCAGGCTTTGCCGTGAGAAGTGATACTATTATTATAGTCGCAAGGGCAAGGATAAATGCGGGGAGAAGCTCGTAGATCGCGAATACTCCGCCGAGCTTGCTTATGCCGAACTTCCATACGAAGATCGTTACTGCACCCACGATAAGCCCTGCTATCGCGCCGTACTTGTTTGAACGCTTCCAGAACAGTGCGCACAGCATAAGCGGCCCGAATGTTGCGCCGAAGCCTGCCCATGCGAAGGATACTACTCTGAATACCGAGCTGTCGGGATCCCACGCGAGGATAACGCCCAGCACAGCTATAACTATCAGCACGCCCCTTGCGATGAGCATTGAGGTCTTCTCGGAGATCTTCATCCTGAACACGCCCTTGAAGATGTTCTCTGACATACTTGATGATGCTGCCAGCAGCTGTGAGTCAGAGGTGGACATGGTGCAGGCTAAGATACCTGCGAAGATAAGGCCGCCGATAAGGGCAAGGGCTACGCCGTGCTTGCTCATATATTCCGCTATTTTAAGTACTATAGTCTCTGAGTCAGCTGAGGTGGTGAGCTTGCCCACTGTGCCGTTTGCGGAAAGGGCGTTGCCGATAATGCCAATGAAAACAGCTACTCCCATTGCTATAACGACCCAGACAGATGCTATCCTTCTGGAGGTCTTTACCTTGTTCTTGTCGCTTATTGCCATGAACCTGAGCAGTATGTGGGGCATACCGAAGTAGCCGAGACCCCATGCAAGAGTTGACACTATCGAGAGGAAGCCGAATGAAACGGACTCGCCTGCCTCGTTAGTGGTCTTTGTCATACTGAGGTAGTTTGTAAGGCTCTTTGCGTTGTCCATTACAGCGTCAAAGCCGCCTGCCTTGTTTACGCCGAACACTACCAGTATCACAAGGGCAGTTGTCATAACAATGCTCTGGATAAGGTCGGTAAAGCTTGCCGCGAGGAAGCCGCCGAGCGATGTATAAGCTATGATAACAATTGCGCTGATTATCATTGCAACGTGATAGTCTACACCGAAGAGCGAATTAAAGAGCGTTCCGCAGGCCTTGAAACCCGAAGCCGTATAAGGCACGAAGAAGATAAGGATTATCAGAGCGGAGATGCCCATAATTACTCTCTTGTCGTCGCGGTAACGGTTTGAGAAGAAGTCCGGAATGGTTATGGCGCCGCACTTCTGCGAGTAGACCCTGAGCCTTTTAGCGACCAAGAGCCAGTTGAGGTAGGTGCCGACAGCAAGGCCGATGACCGTCCAGCCGACCTCGGCACAGCCGCAGAGGTAAGCAAGGCCGGGCAGACCCATAAGCAGGTAGCTGCTCATATCGGAAGCCTCAGCGCTCATCGCCGAAACAATAGGCCCCAGCTTTCTTCCGCCGAGATAAAAATCGCCGACGTTTTTGTTTTTTCTCGAAAACACGAGCCCGATAATGACCATACTAAGCATATACACTATGATCGTTATCAGGATACATATCTGTCCTGTTGACATTGGTTTTTCCTCCCTGTGCTCGGTGCTCGGTGCTCGCCGCACGGCTAGACACACGCTGTAGACCGAGCGTATTATTTATTTTGTTTCCGCTGTTTGTCAATAGCTGTTTAAGAAAACCACGCTCAAAGTCAGTGCTTAATTTAAACTAAGCTTTACGCCTAACTTGGGGGCTTTCCAGCAGCTACCACGTCTGCTGCACGCTCACCAAACCCCTTCGGGTACACAACTGATTAATTAAAATAGTAGGTTAATCTTTTTCCAAGGTTCGCGCAGCGTTACAACCTGATAATCTCAAACGAAACTACCACCCTCCCCTCCGGGGAGGGCAAACGGTTTACTAGCACCCAGCTACTGAAAGAGGGGTGGGGGCGACGGTGCAGGTGCACGCACCTGCCTAGTCGATCTTTATCTCCATTATCGGTTCTGATACGTCCGCGCCGGCGGGTACCATCGGGAGCACGTTTATATCCTTGTTGATGATAACGTCAACGAGGACGGGCTTGCCTGCGTCTATAAAGGCGATAGCTTTTTCAAGGCTCTCCCTGATCTCCGACTTCTTCGTTATGCGTATGCCCTCAACGCCGAATGCTTCCGCAAGCTTCATCAGGTCTGTTCCGCGCTGGATGTCTGTCTGCGAGAATCTCTTGCCGTAGAAAAGCCTCTGCCACTGCCTTACCATTCCGAGAACATCATTCTCAAACACAAGCTCCATTATCGGTATCTTGTGCTTTGCAAGCGATGACAGCTCGTTGCAGTTCATAAAGAAGCTGCCGTCTCCGGCTATGTTTATAACGCGCCTGTCAGGGTTGCCCACCTTAGAGCCCATTGCCGCACCGAGGCCGTAGCCCATTGTGCCGAGACCGCCGCTCGATGCAAAGCTCCTCTCTTTTCTGAAGTTGTAGAACTGCGCTGCCCACATCTGGTGCTGGCCTACCTCGGTGGAGATTATAGCCTCACCGTTCGTGAGCCTGTCCAGCTCCTCGATAACGTCCTGAGGGAGTACCTCTTCGTCGCTCTCAACAGGCACCATTTTAAGCGCATACTTCTTCTTCCACTCAGATGTCTGAGCGAGCCACTCAGGGTGCTTCATCTCAGGCAGAAGCCTTACAAGCTCAGCCAGTACGTACTCAAGGTCGCCCGTGATGTGGTGGTAAACGTCAATGTTCTTGCCTATCTCGGCAGGGTCTATCTCGATGTGGATTATCTTTGTACCCCTTGCAAACGTGTTGGGGTTGCAGAGAACTCTGTCAGAAAAGCGTGAGCCGAGAACTATCAGCAGATCGCAGCTGTTGAGCGCAAGTGCCGAGGTCTTTGTCCCGTGCATACCAAGCATTCCGAGGTATTCCTCGCGGCTGTTGTCAAAGGCGCACTGACCCATAAGGGAGAGCGAAACAGGTGCATTTATCTTGTCTATAAAGTCAGCCATTTCGTCAGCAGCGTTGCATGAAACAACTCCGCCGCCAGCGTAAACGAGAGGCCTTTCAGACGCCTTTATAAGCTCTACCGCCTGAGCTATCTCCTCAGTGATGCCCTCGGGGTTGTGGTTCACTATCTGCTTAGGCTCCTGCTTTTCATAATCTATCATCGCAGCGGTGATGTCCTTCGGGATATCTATGAGAACGGGGCCTTTTCTGCCCTCATTTGCTATGTAGAAAGCCTCTCTTATGATATCGGGAAGCTTTGCAGGATCCTTGACTATGTAGTTGTGCTTTGTGATAGGCATAGTTATGCCGCAGATGTCTACCTCCTGGAACGAATCAAGGCCGAGAAGGTTTCTGGTGACATTGCCTGTGATCGCAACCATGGGGATAGAGTCCATATAAGCGGTAGCAATGCCTGTGACCAGGTTAGTGGCACCCGGGCCTGATGTCGCGATAACGACACCTGTTCTGCCGGTGGTGCGTGAATACCCGTCAGCAGCGTGACAGGCAGCCTGCTCGTGAGCCGTGATGATGTGTCTGATCTTGTCCTGATACTTGTAAAGAGCGTCATAGATATTGAGCACGGCACCTCCGGGGTAACCGAAGACCGTATCCACGCCCTGTTCCAGCAGACATTCGATAATAACGTCTGAACCGTTTAACTGCATAAAATCTCCTCCTGTGCTTGCCGCACGGCTGGGCGCCCCCACCCCACTTTCAGTAGCTGGAGACTACCAAGCCGCTTGCCCTCCCACGGAGGGGAGGGTGTTGGTTTTGATTAAAGCTATCAGTCTGTAACGCTGCGCGAACAGACAAACATACTATTTCATTATATCATTAACGGCGTTTATTGTCAAGGTGCTTGCCGGCGCTCGCCGCACGGGTGCTCGCCGCACGGCTGGGCATACGCCGTAGTGAGCGTGGACTAAAACTTTCGTTTCCGCTGCTTTTCTTTAGCATTGAAGGCAAGTGAGGGCACGTATTCATTTTTAGCATATTGACTAAAAATTTTGTTCAAATTTTGTGCAAACAAATGTTTTTTCATTTAATTTGGACATAAACGATAAATTGTTGCATTTTTAATGCAACAAAAGTGGCCGTTTTCGCCTGTAAGTAGAGAGGTATCTCAGAACAGGAGGAATTGAAATGGCAAGAAAAAACTACCACACAGACAACAAATCGTT